>CAMUZN010000001.1 GCA_947165235.1 uncultured Mycoplasmataceae bacterium
TACCACTTGGGTGAATTTTTTTGTCGTCGGCAACTACTCCTTCGCCTTCTTTACCGTCTACAGAGGGATTAAATTTATTAAACCATTCTTGATACCATTTTTGATAATCTTTTATATGCGCTTTATGTTTGTTTAACCATGGGTTATTATCCGTTCAATAAGTATCTTCGTTGTTAATTTTAATATGTTTATTAGATTTAATCAAGTTGTTTTTTGCATGTTTAGTAAACCAAACTGCATTAGAAGGAATAGTGATTTTTTTGCAAAAGAAATCACATCCGTAATATTTAAAAACAAACTTAAAAGTAATATCACTATAAGGAGCGACTATAAAGGGCACAATAGCACTATCATGATCTTTGTAAACTATTTCACAAGAATTATTTTCTAAATCCCCTCTATCCCTATAATCAAAAAAAACTTGACATTTTAGATTAGGTGTAATAATATTGCGAATATGTGGAAAAAATAAATGGCATTTTCGCTCATATTTTGTACTATCATCATCAACCGTATTATTTGATATGATGTCGTCAAAAATAACATCATAAGAACTAAAAATATCAATAATTGATTCAAATTTTTTACCACTAAGTAATTGAAGCTCCTCGTCAGTAATAAGTTTAAATGCAATGACTTTTCCTGGTTGATTTGCAATTGGATTAAATTTAAAATAAAAACCCCACGGTTTTTTAATCGTAGAATTTTTAAATTTAACAAATTTTTTAAGTTTGCAAACATCTAACGAAATCACTAGATCATCCATTATTTCATGTTTGTCAATTTTTTCATCATTTTTATTTGAAATTTTCAATCATGATTCGGATGAAGAAAAATGGTCAATAACCAATTTTTGGCTATTTTTATCCTCTCACTCTCCGTGCGTATAAAAGCAACCAAAATCTATAAATTTTTCTAATATAAAATCTTGAATACTATCAATTCCCTCTATTATTTTTTTATTGAGTGTGAAGCAAATATTACCATCATAGTTAGCATTTAAATAATAAAATTCTGGTTTTTCAAATTCATCAAATAAATGAAGTTTATTGTGCGTGGGCTCCCATTTATAAAAATGATTATGTCCATATGTTTGATCTAGTTCGGTCAAAAATTTTTCATTAAAACCTTTTTTGAAATAATCACCAAACAATGCAAAATGACTAGAATCAAAAATATTGTTTTTATCCTCAGAACCTTCTTTAGTGATTAATTTTGGTTTGAGATTAAGGCTAAAATATTCTTTTTTGTTATCTTTATTGTCATCATTTTTTGTATTGGATACATACCTACTACAACTATTAAGAGTAAATAGCGATGTGGTAATAGAAGAGATCAATAATAACTTGTAACATTTATTTTTCAACATTTGGATAACTAATTATTTATGATTATCGAAATATTATAAATCATTTTACAATAAATAGGATTTTAATTAGAGTTATTTGTAATAAACGATATCATTTGATTATTAGATAAATTTTTGCAATATGCTCTTAGTGATTATTAATTCTTGTATTGTTCAATCATTTAAATGTCGCTATTTTCAATAAAAGCACAAAAATTGTATTTTGAACTTTGTAATTCTATTGCACTCAATTTATATTGCTCAATTGATTAACAATTCACGATATTTTTCTTATTGTAAACGATAATGTAGTCATTTTATAAATTTTATCACTCAGACTTAATTTAAAAAATATTTCAGTATTGGATAAACACAAGGTAAATGCATCATTTTGCATTATCCTTTAAACAATTTAGAAAATAAAAATGTACATTTATGAATGATGTAACCACTATTTGTATTTAATCGTGATATTATGATAGATAAATGAAAATCTAATTTTATGGCTAAAATGTATCAGAATATTTTGGTTTTGCAAATTTTTTAATTTTTTGGGGTTATTCGATCATTAAATCTCTTGTTCCATGACCACAAAACTCCTTTATTTGAAAACTGAAGTAATATTTTAAATTAAAGTCTAATATGATGCTATCCAATTAATATGTATAAATTGTCTCACTACTACTTTGATTTTTATTCTATGCATTCACCCTATATTACCCAATTTTCATATATTTTATTCAAATCTCATTACTAAATTTTGCGAATTAAAACTTAATCTTTGCTAATTTCAATATTTTTAAACTTTCTATATTATCTTCTATTTTTATCTATTGCTTAGTTTCATGTTAATCATTGTATTTACTATCGATTAGTCTTTTCACTTCATCAGTTTTTCTACACCCAAATCTTTAATTTTATTTGCATTTAATTCATCAACTGAGCAATTTAATCGTTTAGCTAATTTTTCAATTGTTGGTAAGTTGTTTTTGTCATTTTTTCATGTTGGGTCATCAAATTGATTAACAAAATTATCCAAATCCGTATATTTTTCGCCTGCCAATTGGGCTAAATAATGGGAAATTAATTCTTTTTCGGTGTTTAATGATTTTGCCTCCTCGGTTTTTAATTTATTCACTAATTCTTTTATTCGTTCAGTTTGCCTAAATAATTGTTTATTGTCATCATCATGTTGTGCACTTTGTTTAAAAGATAACTTTTTTAATCTTTCTATTTCATCTTTTGAATCTTTTTTCAATCGCTCGATTTCTTTATTTTTATCGTTAATTTCGTCTCTTTTTTTATTAATTTTTTCGGTCAATTCTTTAATTAATTTTTGATTTTCACTATTGGTTTTATTTCCCACTTCTCTTTCAATGGCTTCAATTTCTTTTTTGCCGCATGATGTTAAAAAAAGTGGTGATATTGTCGTGGTTAGTAATAGCATCTTTGCGAATTTTGTTTTTACCATTTATACTAATTTTAATTCTAATTTATTATTTTTATTTTTTTATTGTATCTCACTACTCAAAGATCTGTTTGTTTTTTATAAATCAATCGCTTCGGTAGTTGTATTATTTATTAATTAATATCTTTATTGATTAATTTAATAATTGTTTTTCGAAATTGAAAAATTTTTCTGTACAACTAATTAAATTTAATAGTGTTTTTATTGATCGAAATTATTATGCAATGCTTTAGCATAGTATCAAAACACCATAATATGTTATTTCTTTAATATCATCAATATTCCAAACTCTGATATCTTTATTAATATTGAAAAAATCGGCTTAATTTTAGCCTTCATTTCATTTTATTCTTATAAACTAGAGATACATTTTTAAATTTGTGTTGTTTAACAACAAATTTTCTAAATTTATTCCAACCAAATACGTTTATTCAATACGATTGTAATGATACCTTTTATGATACAATTAAAAAATCTATAAATATAAAACACTAATTAATCTTTAATTTTCGAGAATAATGTTAACACTTTTTTTAATTCCTTATTTGAGCAAATCAATGAGACGATATCACCTGTTTTAATAACCGTTGTTTTTGCAACCGGAAAAATTGTGGTATCTTTACGTTGAATATAAATGATAATCGCCTCATATTTTTTACGCAAATCCAATTCAATAATTGATTTATTGTTTAGTTTACTATTAAAAACAATGGTTCGAACCAAACTAGCTTTTTCCCCAATTAATGTAACATCTGCTCCAAGATTATAAACACATTGAATTACCGTTTTATTAGCAGCATCAATTTCGGGAATAACGACTAATGATACACCAAGAGTCTTTAAAACACGTTCGTGGATAGCACTTTTAGCTTGAGCAATAATCATTGGAACTTCCAAATGTTTTAAATTTGCACAAATCATGATTTCTTTTTCAAGATTGTCGCAAGCAACAATAACGATTTTCGTATTTTGAATTCCTAAGTCAATAAGATTTTTTAAATCGGTGCAATCACATTTAGCAACAACATCATATTTTTTTGCCGCAACATCAATTAAATCTTGGTTAATATCAAGAACCATCACACTTTTACCATAATTTTTAAGTTGATCGGCAACTTGTGTCCCAAAACGACTCAATCCAATCACACAATATTCAAGTTTTGCCATTGCTAACTTATTTATTATATTGATTATATTAATCACAAAAATAAAATCAATATATATTCATTTGCGAATGTAGCATCCACCATTTATTCTGCGATTAATCAAATTCTCTATTATCTCATTTATTGGTTGGTATAAATAAGGAAATATAGAATTACATAATTTGTCAAAATTATTAAGCAAATGTTTATCCAACAATTTATAAATAAAAAAATATTTAGTCATAAAATTATTTATTTAATGAAAATAAAAAAATATTCGAGAAATTAAAACCTAAAGATATTAATGTACTAAATTAATACATACTTATTTTGTCTCATAACTAAGCATTTTATTAGATTTCATAATATATTTGTCCGGTCATTTTCATAAATAAAATTTAATGTGAATTGCCTAGAATATTTTTGGCTTTTTCGCATTAAATATTTTTTTATGCTATAATACTTAAAAATTAAAAAATTAGAAAAGGAAAAGAAATGGAAATAAAAAAATCAAAAAAATTATTGAAAGTATTAATTGCAACAAGTTTTGTTGGTGTTGTCGCAACTCCAATTATGTTAACAAGTTGTGGTAAAAAAAGTGTAAGTTATGCAGATGAATTACTTAAAAATGGTGTTACATTTGCCGAAGATGAAATAAAAAATCAAAAAGGTAAAAAAGTTGACGGTGTAACATTTAGTGAATTTGTTAATGAAGAAGATAATAAGAAAACTAAAACTATTGCATGTGTTGTAAATGATGATGGAAAAGATGAAAAGAATAAAGATCTTAAATCATTTGTTATTAAAGTAACTCTACCTTTCGAAAAAGATTCTAAAGATAGTACTTATAATTTTGAACTTGTACCAAACAGTGTTGGTGCAAAGAAGGACAAGAAATATATTGATGTTAAAGAAAATCCTGCTGATGAAAAAAATAAAAAAGTAGTTACATACACTGTTACAGTTGAACAAGGTATTAAAGATAATTCTGAAAACAATGCTAAAAAAGATGATAAAAGTAAAGATAATGATACAGTTAAATTAAGTGCTGATAAAAACTATGCAACAATTACATTTAAATTTACTGATAAGAAAGATAACAAAAAAGTAGCCGAATTCACTTATAAAATTACTTTCGAAGAAAAAGAAGCTAAACCCGCTGGTAATTAATTAAAACCAATTAGCGATATAATCTTACAAAGTAAAACAAGACTCCTAAAGAGTCTTGTTTTTGTTTATTAATATGAAATTTTGAATTAAAACATTGGGTTGTAAAACTAATTCGTGCGAAACAGCAAGTGTTATTAATGATTTAAATACAAACGGATATCAACAAGCAAAAAATATTAATGGTGCCGATATCATCATCATAAACACATGCACTGTAACAAAAAGTACTGATGCCAAAGTACGAAATTTAATTGCCCGGATTACAGCAATGAAAGATAAAATTGTTTTAATCATGGGTTGCTATTGTCAAAATTATTTTGCCCATCTTAAAAAAAACAAAAATTTACATATCATCATTGGTAATAAAAATAAAAATAAAATTATTTCCTTTCTTCAACAATATCGCAAAACAAAAAGGAACATTAGAAACTATGTAACATCAAATAAACTAACAAAATTTGAAAATCAATTTTTACCCAAATTTGATATCAATACACGAGCTTTTTTAAAAATTCAAGATGGATGTAACCAAAAATGTAGTTATTGTATCATTCCTTATGTCCGAGGAAAAGCACGAAGTAAAAATTACCAAATAGTTCTTAATGAAATTAAACAATTTATCAATTTAGGATATAAGGAAATTGTTTTAACCGGAATTAATCTTACTTCCTATTACAGTCATCCATACAATCTTTACGATCTTTTACTAAAAATCGATAAAATTCCGGGTAAATTCCGTATCCGCATTTCTTCCCTTGAACCTATACCAATAATGTATAAAATTATTGATTTATTTGCTCATAACCAAAAAAGGTGGTGCAAACATTTGCATTTATGCTTACAATCTGGTTCAAACAATGTTTTAAAAGCAATGAAAAGACCGTATACAATTGAACAGTATTTTGCTCTTGTTCACTATGCCCGAAAAAAAATAAAAAACATAGCTATTACAACTGATTATATCGTTGGGTTTCCAAGTGAAACCCAACAAGATTTTTACCAAGCCATTGATAATTTAAAAAAACTTAAATTTGCTAACATCAATGTTTTTTGCTATTCACGACGAAAAAAAACATTAGCTAATCGCAAATTTAAGAAAGATTTACCCCAAGAAATCATTAAAAAGAGATGAAAAATAATTAATCAAATTAAATTAAATTGTGCCAATGCATACCAAAAAAAACTAATTGGACAAAAAATGGAAGTAATCGTGCAAAAAAATAAAAATAATGTTTACTATGGTTATTCTAGCGAATATGTTAAAGTATTAATAAAAGAAAAGAAGAATTGCCGCCGAAATAAACTTGTTAATATCATTTATCGCAAGCATAATTTGAACGAACAAATTTAAAGAAAGAAAAAAGCATTTATTTTTTTATAATAATCGGTTTTTTTTGTTTATAATTGTTTTGCTTGAAAAAGCAGCAAGGTCTTTGAAAACTAAATAGAATCCGTCAATTTTGAGAGCTTGATCCTGACTCAGGATTAACGCTAGCAGGATGCATAATACATGCAAGTCGAACGGGGTAGCAATACCTAGTGGCGAACGGGTGAGTAATACATATTTAATCTACCGTTGAGTGAGGAATAACAATTTGAAAAAATTGCTAATACTTCATAGGAAATTTATTTCATGAATAAATTTTTAAAGTTCCGTTTGGAACGCCCAACAATGAGAGTATGTTTTATCAGATAGTTGGTGAGATAAAAGCCCACCAAGTCGATGACGAATAGCTGTGCTGAGAGGCAAAACAGCCACAATGGAACTGAGACACGGTCCATACTCCTACGGGAGGCAGCAGTAGGGAATTTTTCACAATGGGCGAAAGCCTGATGGAGCAATCCTGCGTGAATGATGAAGGTCTTTTGATTGTAAAATTCTTTTATTAGGGATGAATGATATGAGAAGGAAATGTCTCATGTTTGACCCAACCTTTTGAATAAGTAACGGCTAACTATGTGCCAGCAGTCGCGGTAATACATAGGTTACAAGCGTTATCCGGATTTACTGGGCGTAAAGCGAGCGCAGATGGATTTGTAAGTCTGATGTTAAAGGTTATTGCTTAACAATAATTTGCATTGGAAACTACAATTCTAGAGTGTGATAGGAAGTTTTAGAACTCCATGTGGAGCGGTGGAATGCGTAGAGATATGGAAGAATACCAGTGGTGAAAACGAAAACTTAGGTCATAACTGACATTTAGGCTCGAAAGCGTGGGGAGCAAATAGGATTAGATACCCTAGTAGTCCATGCCGTAAACGTTGGTTGTTAGATGTTTATGTTTTTTACATAGGTGTCGTAGTTAACACGATAAACAACCCGCCTGGGTAGTACATTCGCAAGAATGAAACTCAAACGGAATTGACGGGGACCCGTACAAGTGGTGGAGCATGTTGCTTAATTCGTCAATACACGTTAAACCTTACCTAGGTTTGACATCCTTCGCAAAGTCATAGAGATATGATGGAGGTTAACGGAGTGACAGGTGGTGCATGGTTGTCGTCAGCTCGTGTCGTGAGATGTTGGGTTAAGTCCCGCAACGAGCGCAACCCTTATTATTAGTTAATTTATCTAATGAGACTGCTAGTGCAAACTAGAGGAAGGTAGGGACGACGTCAAATCATCATGCCCCTTATGCCTAGGGCTGCAAACGTGCTACAATGGTTATTACAAAGTGTTACGAAATCGTAAGATCAAGTCAATCACAAAAAGATAATCTCAGTTCGGATCGAAGGCTGCAATTCGTCTTCGTGAAGCTGGAATCACTAGTAATCACAAATCAGCCATGTTGTGGTGAATACGTTCCCGGGTCTTGTACACACCGCCCGTCAAACTATGGGAGCCGCTAATACTTAAAACCATTAGCAATAATGTCTAGAGTAGGAGCGGTGACTGGAGTTAAGTCGTAACAAGGTACCCCTACGAGAACGTGGGGGTGGATCACCTCCTTTCTATGGAGTAAAAATAATTTTCTTGTTTTTACAAGTGTACTTAAACCCAAAAACTAGAGGAATAATTTTTTTATTGTTTTAGTTTTATGGTCGGGTTCTATTTAGTTTTCATTGGCCATGTACCAATGAGAAAGTTCTTTGAAAATTTTATAAAATCAACAATCTTTCTAGTCCGTATTTTTGACTTATGTGCAAAGAAAAGGATTAGTCAGTTCGTAAGAATTAAGTTATTAAGAGTTTATGGAGGATACCTTGGGACTAAATGGCGAAGAAGGTCGTACAAATCTGCGAAAAGCTACGGGTAGCTGATAAGAAGCATTAATCCGTAGATCACCGAATGAGGCAACTCAATTAATAGTAATATTAATTATTTTGATGATGAAAAAATAGTTATCAAAAAGCGAAACGTCGTGAAGTGAATCATCTCAGTAACGATAGGAAAAGAAAACAAAATGATTCCCTTAGTAGTGGCGAGCGAACCGGGAAAAGGCCAAACCATGTTTGACATGGGGTTATAGGACTTCAATGTGGAAGTAAGTAAGATAGTAGAAATTGTTGGAAAGCAATATCATAGAAGGTGAAAATCCTGTATACGAAATTTTACTTATACCTAGAAGGATCCTGAGTAAAGTGGAGCACGTGAAATTCTGCTTGAATTTGCCCAAACCATTGGGTAAGCCTAAATACAAGTTAGTCACCGATAGCGAACAAGTACCGTGAGGGAAAGGTGAAAAGAACCCAGTGATGGGAGTGAAATAGATCATGAAACCATAAACTTACAAAGAGTCAGAGCACATTAATGTGTGATGGCGTGCGTTTTGAAGTATGAGCCGGCGAGTTATTATTGCAGGCAAGGTTAAATTGTCGAAATGGAGCCGTAGGGAAACCGAGTCTGAATAGGGCGTTTAGTCTGTAGTAATAGACCCGAAACGGGTTGATCTATTCATGAGCAAGTTGAAGTATGAGTAACATCATATGGAGGACTGAACCCACTTTCGTTGAAACGACAGGGGATGACTTGTGAATAGCGGAGAAATTCCAATCGAAATCCGTGATAGCTGGTTCTCGTCGATATAATTGTAGGATTAGCGTTAAATTATGTTTAAATGGAGGTAAAGCTCTGAATACATGATGGCACCAGCCTGGTGTACTGAATGTAATTAAACTGCAAATGCCATTTAAATTACTTTAGCAGTTAGACGGTGGGGGATAAGCTTCATCGTCGTGAGGGAAAGAGCCCAGATCATCAGCTAAGGTCCCTAATATATGTTAAGTGGAAAACGAAGTTAGATATCTTAAACATCAAGGATGTTGGCTTAGAAGCAGCCATCATTTAAAGAGTGCGTAACAGCTCACTTGCCGAGATATCTTGCGCGGAAGATTCAACGGGGCTAAACATATAACCGAAGCTATGGAATTATGAATTTTATTCATAATTGGTAGACGAGTGTTGTATTTAGTTTGAAGGTAGAGTGAAAACACTACTGGACCGAATACAAGTAAGAATGCCGGCGTGAGTAACGAATGAAAGTGAGAATCTTTCAAGCCGAATTGACTAAGATTTCCAGGACGAGGTTCGTCCATCCTGGGTTAGTCGGACCCTAAGGTGAGACTGAAAAGTGTAGCCGATGGAGAAAATGTTAATATTCATTTACTAATGAAAAAAATGAAGGAATGACCAAGGAGGTCAGTGTGACCAAATTATTGGATTTTTGGGAAAATATCAAGTTGGATAACCAAGCAAATCTAGTTATCATTAACAATGAGATATGACGACAAGCGAACGTTACGACAAGTAGCCAAGTCACATGCGATCATACTTGCAAGAAAAGTTTCTAGTGTTAATTTTTTCATTACCCGTATTGAGAACGAACACACGTGGTCAAGGAGAATATCCTAAGGCTAGCGAGAAAACTATTGTTAAGGAACTCTGCAAAATAACCCTGTAAGTTAGCGATAAAGGGTGCCTATCTTAACCGATAGGCCACAGTAAAGAGCGAGGAGGGACTGTTTAACAAAAACACAGCTTTATGCTAAGTCGTAAGACGATGTATATGAGGTGACACCTGCCCAGTGCTGGAAGGTTAAGGAATTGAGTTAGAGTCAAATCAAAGCTTGAAACCGAAGCCCTAGTGAACGGCGGCCGTAACTATAACGGTCCTAAGGTAGCAAAATTCCTTGTCGGGTAAATTCCGTCCCGCTTGAATGGTGTAACCACTTCTTGACTGTCTCGACAATAGACTCGGTGAAATCCTGATATGAGTGCAGACACTCATTAGGCGTGATTGGACGGAAAGACCCCATGAAGCTTTACTGTAACTTGGTATTGAAAAATTAATTCATTTTTAGAGCATAGGTGGGAGATTTTGAACCATTGCCGCTAGGTGATGGGGAGTCGACCAGTGTAATACCACCATTATGATTTAATTTTTCTAACCCATGACGCTTATCGCGTTAGGGAACAGTGCTAGGCGGGCAGTTTGACTGGGGCGGTCGCCTCCCAAAAAGTAACGGAGGCGCGCAACGGTACCCTCAACACGGTTGGAAATCGTGTTTCGAGCGTAATGGTATAAGGGTGCTTGACTGTGAGACCTACAAGTCGAACAGGTAAGAAATTAGGTCATAGTGACCCGGTGGTTCTGTATGGAAAGGCCATCGCTAAACGGATAAAAGCTACTCTGGGGATAACAGGCTGATACTGCCCAAGAGTTCATATCGACGGCAGTGTTTGGCACCTCGATGTCGACTCATCTTATCCTGGAGCTGTAGCAGGTTCCAAGGGTTCGGCTGTTCGCCGATTAAAAAGATACGTGAGTTGGGTTCAAACCGTCGTGAGACAGGTTGGTCCCTATCTGTCATGCCCGCAGGAAGATTGCGAAGAACTGCTCCTAGTACGAGAGGATCGGAGTGGAGATACCTCTGATGTTCCAGTTGTCACGCCCGTGGCATAGCTGGGTAGTCACATATCGAATGGATAAATGCTGAAAGCATATAAGCATGAAACCAGCTTCTAGATTAATCTTCCCTACCCGCAAGGGTAATAAGAATCGTTATAGACGATGACGTTGATAGGTCAAAAGTGGAAGTGGAGTAATCCATTAAGCTAATTGATACTAATTATTCGAAAGACTTAAAACAATTGACTAATTCTTTTAAGCACAAAAATATTAATAGAAAAACGATTGTTGATTTTATAAAATTATGTAAAGAACTGGCAGCGTTGATATTGTAATGGAAATACCTGTTCCCATCCCGAACACAGAAGTCAAGCATTATGAAGCCGAAAATAGGTGAATAACTGAAACTAGGAAAATGTTGCCTTAAATAATGATTAATTCCAAGGAAAAGCGAACCTTTTTCTTGGAATTTTTCTTTTTAGTAACAATTTAATGAATCATAATTAACAAGCATAAAACAATATAATATGATTAATTTTATGTTGGATGGGAAAGAAATAATTTTACAACGATTGCGAGGGAAAACACCAAAACTCTCTAAATATCGAAAATTAGATCATGAAACAACTGATGTTTTTGATTTTTGTTCTAAAAAATATGATGCTTATCGAAAAAATTTTGATGACAACAAATTAACTTTTCATATCATTAAAAAAAGTGGTGTTAGTAAATATCTCATGCGAAATGAAGATAAAGAAAAATACGAGAATTTACTAAAAATACCAAAAGATTTAAAAATTAGGGGAAAATTATCGAAGGATGCAATTGATGAATATGTTAATAAATATGATGAAAAAACTAATCGTTTTTACGATAAATTATGTTATTTTAAGGAATTACAAAATGATTCACTAAAAGATAAAAATATTAATCCCCTTTTTATGGTAAATTACATTATTGGGGGGAAATTAAGCAATGGAGAAATTTTTTATGCTCCTTTTGCTTTTCAAGAAGTAAAAATAGATATTAATCATCGTAATCGTGAAGTAAAATTTGATCAAAAAAATGGTCAAATTTTTGCTAATATTCCTTTTATCACATATTTAGGAAACGACCTGAATATTGCGGTTGAAAATGAATTAGAAAATATTGATAACAGTGGTGACGAACAAGATACTTATGCAAAAATTCTAGCAATTTATAAAAAATTAGGAATTAAGCTTGATTTAAGCGATCTTTTTTCCCATAGAAAATGTAAAGAATTGAAAATATCCTATGAAAATAAATCATCAAAAATTGATGAAAATACAGCAATACATGAAGCTAGACATCTTGTTTGTGCTTTACATTATGAATACTTTGTTGATAGTGTCGATATTAATAATGATAATATCAAACTTGGTGAAATGAGTTGCTATAACGATGAAAACGATAATTACGAAAAAGAATTAGTAATAACAATTGCCCCACATTTGCAAGAAATTAATTCGTGACAAGAAGTTATTGCAAAACAAAATTTACCCATAGATGATGATTTTGCAAAAATCATCGATTGTGTTGAAAATTTAGCCGAAGAAAATAACACCAAAAAAGATGAAATATTTCAAAAATATTATTGCGAAGCCCAAAATTTACTAGAAAAATACCAATGGAAAATAGAGCAATTTAAATACCTACTTATGAAATTTAAAACTCTTGATCATGAAGAAATAATGCAACAATGAGAAAAAAATGAATTAATTGAAATAAATCGTGAACAAAATGAAGTTAAATTTACTAAAAATAATTTTTTTGTTGAGCATGTTAAATTAATTATGCATTGCCCAGAATTAACTGAACATGGAATATACAAAGATGTCAAACATATATTTCAAACGGATTTTATCGAAAATTTTCTATCACAATCAAAACCAATTAATCATCAATCAATCGACCAACTTGCATGGGGATTTGCAGCTGATTTTAAACAGCAACAGGCTGTTATTAAAGCAAAACTAAATGATAATATTATTATTCAAGGACCACCAGGAACGGGTAAAACACAAACAATCTTAAACATAATTATTGATGCTCTTTTCAACAATAAAAAAATACTAATTTGTGCTGAAAAAACAACCGCTTTAAATGTTATTGAAGACCGAATTAAAATAAATGCTCCAATTCTAAATAATTTTATTTTTAAACTCTATGACAATAGTGGTGATATCTGTTTTTTTCAAGAATTAGCAAAAAAAATGGTTAATATTGCGGAAAAAACTAAAACGGTTTCTAATACTTCCTCTTTCCTTTTTGATTACAAAAGTGAAGAAAAAAAAATTCAACAAATTAAAAGATTAGGAAATAAATTGTTGGAATTAAATTTATCTAATCTTTGTTGTGATTATAAAAAAATGAATGATGAATTTACCAAAATGGGAATTACGAAACAAAATATCATTGATCTATTAAATTCAATCGAAACAAGTGATTTAAATGAGTTGCTAGAAAAAGAAGGTGAAATAGAAACAATTGAAAATTGGAAAAAGCAATATGATTCATGTAATATCTTTCGCAATAAGTATTTTGCTTCTAATCTTTCGAGCGATAAAATTAAAAAAATATATGAATTAAATAATTCATTGACATACAATGAAGAAAGTCGTTGACAATATGGTCTTTATTATTACAAAAATAAAACTAATACTAACATTTTTTTACGCTTTTTTAGCAAGAGAAAATATGATAAGATGGCAAAAAAATTGAACTTTGACACTTTATTTTCTAATCCGGCATATCAAGAATTCACTAATTACTATAAATTTGATGACAAAAAGTATTCCGACAAAGATTTAGCTATTTTTCAAGACATAAAAAAATTCATAACCAAAATTTAACTGTTAAAAAATTAATTGAAATTAAAAATTTATTTTCTCGTGAAAATAATTACAATGATCTTGCCAAATTAATCGATGAAGATGAAATATATGATTTTCAAGATATTGGTCATAATAATGCATTTGTAAAATGTCATAACTATATTTTTGAAAAATGACATAAAAAAATTGTCAATTTAATAGAATCATCAGAAAAAAATATAAATTTTTATCAAGAATTAATTTCTTATGAAAAGCGAAAAAGAACATCATCTCGCACGAAAAAATTAATTAAAAACAATTTTGATTTTTTTTATGAAACTTTCCCAATTGTTCTATGCACACCAGAAACATTATGTCATTATGTACCAAGAAAAGAAAATTTATACGATATTGTCATTATTGATGAAGCATCACAAGTTCTTGTTGAACGGGCAATTTCAGCAATATATCGAGCAAAAAGACGAATTATTAGCGGTGATTTTGAACAATTGCGTCCCGAAATTCATGGTTCACGATTTAGCTCAAATCAATGAAAGGAAAAAAATTGTCGATACCCAGAATTAATTGAAAATGAGTCAATTTTAGATTTGTTTTCACAAATTTTCCCAAAAAACCAAACAATGTTAACTATTCATTACCGTTCGGAAAAGAAGGAATTAATTGATTTTTCAAATAAAAATTTCTACGACAATCAATTAGTTTTTATTGAAAAACCGCAATTTATTAAAACACTATCTTCCTCTATTGAAATCATTGATGTTAACGGAAAGTGAAGTAATCAAACAAACGAGGAAGAGGCATTAAAAATTGTTGCGATTCTTGAAGATATATATGAAAAAAACATTAATTCTTCCGTTGGCGTCATTGTTTTCTCAAAAAAACAAGCACGAAGAATTATCAAAGAAATTTATACGTCAAAATGTGAAAACATGAAAAATTCCTTCTTTTCAAACGAACCTAATCATTTGTTTATTAAACCAATTAGTGAGGTCCAAGGGGAAGAGCGTGACATAATTATTTTTGGTATAACTTATGGTAATAATGTCCACAACTACCAACTTTTATCTGGTAATTTCGCCCAAAATAAAATAAATGTTGCAATAACACGAGCCAAAAAGAAAATTTATCTTGTAAAATCCTATAAAAGTAACGAATATCGCAAAATTCCGGGACAAAAAGGTTCAGAATTATTAATTGAATATATTGAATATTGTGAAAAGCTTGCACATAATCGATATAGTAATTTAGACATCAATCAAAAAGTATTAAAAGATGAAGAAATATTTCACCAATATTTATTGAAAAACGGTAAAAAAATCTATTTAACACTTAAAATAAAAGATAAATTTTTCTATCTAACTAATAGTGAAAAACTAGAAATTTCTTATTTCGTTAACGAAAAATCTTTGCTAGATATTAAAAATAATGTTTGGTTTTTTAATAAATTATTTAAGGAACGAGGATATCAAATTAATCCTATTTTACTTACTGACGTTTATAAAATTGCTTAATTTTAAAATTTGATGACTAAATTTATCTTTGATATAAAAAGTTGTGTCATTTTTGAATAAATAAATTTAAATACCAATATTAACCCATGAATACTTATGTAAGCACATATCGTACGATAAATGTTAAAAGTGCATAAGCAAAAAGTTAAACCCAAAATTAATTTTTTCCTACATGCTGTTTGCAATCTTTAAAACGATTTTAAAATTTGCTTCAAGCAAATTTAACTAAATTACATGAATAAATTGGAATTAAATAATTTAATATTAATTTCAAGCACTTGCATGCTTTATGAAGTAATGTTTATTACGCTAAGAACAATGGAAATCACCATCACTGATTTATATTGTTAATACCTGCGCATCAATCGTTTTGACAAATTGTACGAAGTCAAAATTACTAATCTTATCTCGGCATACTAACTAATTAGTTTACATTAACTACTCCTAGCAATTAAATAGCATAATTAATTAGTTTCACTAAATATAATAATGTAAATAAAATAATTATTCTAAATATATTTAAGATCGTCTAAAATGAATAAAAAACTAACAAAAATACTAATTGGAAATTTTTTATGCTTTTCGAGTTTGATATTACCTTTTACATTAGCAAATTGTAGCAAGAAAATAAAATTTCATGATGGTGATGAAGAAATTGAAGAAATAAATAATCATATGTATGTTTTTAATATCAAACCTAAGTTAGTCGATATAAATGGTAAAGAACAAGAAAATAGTGATGATATAGTTTCTTGTTCTAGTTCGAATAATTGATTGACATTAAATCCACATTTTAACGAAAATTTCTTAAACAAATTGGATAGCACTCGCGAAAAACCAGTATTTGTAAATGATAATGGTGCAGTGATTACTTCCTCATTAGGTACATTGCATGTATATTATTTAAATGCTCAAAGTAAAAATATTGGTGATGAAATTATTTTTTATATTAATGAGGAAATATTCAATAAAAATACTGAAGTTGATGATTTTAACGATTTAATTAGACTTCGTGGTTTTGAAAGGAAAGTTAAAAATAATAATAATAATAATGGAAAAAATCCAAACCAATTAATCGTTAAAGATGCTAAACATTATGGTGTCAAATTATCTTTTGAAGACAAAGAAGATGATGGTAAACTTTCAACCGAAAATATAGAAGCATTACAAATAATTAAAGAATTTAAAAAAATGGATGAAGGCAACAACAATAAACTCCCAACCGAAAATATAAAAAAAATAAAGAAAGTAAAATTCCGTTTTAAAAAAGAAAAAATCAAGAGTTTGTGTGAAAATGGTTTTGGTGGTTGGTTATTAACTTTTAGACCTATTCCAAACCAAAAAGCAACAACGGTTGTTATTAAATTTGTTAATAATGAAGAATATAAATTTTTTGCTGACGAAAATTTTTACAAACAAGATATATTCAAAAACTATAAAAAGAATTATTTTATTACTTTAAATAAAATTGGTAAAGAAAGCGTAAAATCCTTTCTTGAACAAAAAATTAAAAATGATAAATCAATTGATCCTGTTATGAAAAAATGGTTAACAGACGGAAAAATTGATAAAAATAAATTTAATCAATCGAAAGAAAAAAATATTAAAAAATTAAATAAGTATTTAAAACAATATGCATGTGAATGGAATGAAAATTTTGACAGTTGAAAAGTAAAAGACCCTACTTCTTCTTTGCTTAAAACCATTGATAATAAAGGGTGTAGTTATGTTTTATATATGAAATGCGATGAAATTGACAAAATGGGATTAAATTTAGCCCTAGGGGGTATCAAGCACGGTGAAAATGATTATTATGTTCACACGATTAATTACGAAGATTTTTGTGATGAAAGAGAAATAAACTTGTCTTTTACCATATTGTATCAATGATTTATCGATCTCTTAGAAGACAATATCAAAGTCAAATTTAAAGACAAATAATAATTTAGTTTAAGTAATAACGAAATAACAACAATTAAAAATAATTCCCAAAATATTTGATATAATAGGAAGTAAAATAGTAAATATAAATAAAAGGAAAATATTGTAAATGAATATTAAAACAAAAAAAATTAAATTAACTAAAATTTTGATCGGAAGTAGTTTGTTATTGTCTACTGTTAGTTTGCCACTAGCTTTAACAAGTTGTAGCAAAAACAAAAATACTCCTAGTGAAGATAACGAACAACAAAAAATTCTTACAAGTTATTTATTTAATTTGGATAATCCACAATTATTGGATGATAAAGATGAACCAATCGACAATAAAGATACTCTTTTTTTAAAAGACAATGTGAAAAATTTAGTAAATGATCTAAAGACAAAAGATGGATACAAGGATGACTTTCTTACTAAACTAGATAGTCCAATTGAAAAAATTTATAAAAAAGGCGAAAATGATCAATATTTTGAAGTTAACGACCTTGGTGAAATCGTTGTTCACTATTTGAATTCTTCTTTAGCAGCAGGTAAATGTCTTTCTTTTGCTGTTAATGAAGAAGTGTTTAGTGGTTTTGACAAATTTGAAGATATTAAGAATAATATTAGTTGTAGCAAAATTAAATTAAACGATCATTTAACAATTGATAGTAAAGAAGTAAAAGGATTTGAAATAGTTGATAAACAAGATGTTAAATTTTGTACTGGATTCGATAAAGCAAGTAATAAAGATCAATTTTATGACGAAAAAAAAGACGATGCAAAGATTAGTGATATCAAAAAAATAAAAATTGATTTGAATGATACAAGTAGTAATGGTTTTTTAATAACATTTAAACCTGCTAAAGGTGAAGGTAATAAAACTATTATTTTCAAGTATGTTGATGATAAAGAAGTTGAGCTTTACAAAGAAGAATTTTATAAGAATTTTGAAGAAAAAAAAGTAGAAGAAATTGTTGATGACTTCTTTATTACGTGTGATGCAGATTGAGGAAAATACCTTGAATCACAATTTGATAGTGCTTCTGCAGATATCAAAAAAAAATTCGGAGACAAGAAATTAACACAAGATGCAACTAATGCAAAGTTATTAAGTGATATTACAAGTAATAATTTCGCTAATCTTGAAGAAAAATTATTAGATGATTTTTTAGGACTTTTACATGAGACAAAATTGGTGGATTTTGTTTTCGATGTTAAGAAAAGTAAAGAACATAAAACTTTATGTTTGGACCAAAATTCACTAAAATCAAAAGTTCAAATTAATGGTAAAAATGTTAAGTATTCATTGTGTATTAATGATAGTTTAAAGACAGAAATAGAATCAAAGATGAAAATTAATATAGCTATCACTAATAATGATAAAGATGTAGAACACGATAATAATAACCATACTTTAAATGTTGTTTTAAATTCGGATGATTTTAAAGATAATGATGGATTAGTTAATTTTAAACTTACATGCAAATATGGTGATAACATTTTTTGAAGCAAAGAAGTTAAGAAAATAGAAATAAAATTTGATAAGTAATTTGAATACAAATAATTTTACTTGTTTCTAATAGGTGATTTATTGTTAGATATTAGTAACAATTTAATTTGAATTATTCTTAATTAATTACGATGTTAATAAAAAAAAAATTATTGTTAAAAATTTTGCTTTTATCATCGTTTTCGTTCATTCCAATATCATTATCATCATGTAGTAAAAATTCTCATAATGATAATTCTCTTATCGAAAACATAACCGAAAATAGCTTTTTGAGTGATGTAATTGATAATACTTCATATTATTTTTCTTTTGATAACGATCCTATATTATCTTTCGATCCAAAAAAAGATTATTCAATTGCGGTTAAATATGGTAAAGATGAGATTGATAAATTCCAAGAAAAACAAAAAATCTTCTTGAAAATGAAATGCTCAAAAGAGTTTTATCAAAAAAAAGTTGGAACAATTTTTTGTCTCCCATTAATTACTAAAATAACCGTTAAGCATGGTGATTGAAATAAAGAAAATATAAAAGAATATCAGAAAGATCTTTTTAAATACCCTTTAACCATCAAAGATGATAACAAAAATGATAAGAGCAAAATAAAAGAGATTATGATCGAATTTACGAAGGAACAAATTGAAAAAATTAATGAAATTAATAATTTTGATATTGGACAAAAAGAATATGAAATAATTTTCATTATTTCCGTTTTTAGCAAATCTCTATCATTTAGTATTGACGATTTAGAAAAGCAAAAAAATAATATTGGAGCAAAGAATGCTAATATCTTTCTTCACTTGAAATTAGAAAAAAATAACAATAACTAATTTCGTTATTAATCGTTACATTATTGTTTTAAATTTATAGCTATATAAAAAAGTATTACTACTTGCAATTACTATTTTTCAGTGCTTTTTTTCCCTTAATAACTTTGGTTTGCTTTAATACTTTTTTATTAAATAATATCGAATAAATTTCACTATAGTTTTCAACCAAATAAATTGTTATTTCTTCAAGTACTTCCGCTGGAATATCTTTTAAAAATCGCTCATCTGATAAAGGAATAATAATATTTCTTACTCCCCCACGAAAAGCTGAAATAACTTTTTCTTTAATCCCACCAATAATTAAAACTTTACCTCGTAAGGTAATTTCACCAGTCATTGATAATAAGTTAGAAATAGGAACATTTTTTAATGCCGATAAAATGGCTGTTGTTAATGTTACGCCGGCACTAGGACCATCTTTTGGTATTCCACCAGAAGGAACATGAATATGAAGATCAATTTTTTTAAAATCAATTTGACCAATACCAAATTTTTTGGCATTAGCTTTAACAAAACCAATTGCCACTTCCGCAGATTCATGCATTGTTTCCTTTAAATTACCAGTAATTTTAATATCACCTTTACCCGGAAAATGTGTAACTTCAATTTGTAATAAGTCGCCACCAGCTTGGGTATATGCCATTCCGTTGACAATACCAGGAATCATTTCCTTTTCATTGCAAGTGTATTCAAAAATTTCCTTTCCTAAATAAAATTTAACTTGTTTCAAATCAATTATTTTTGTCGTAACTTTATTTGATTTTTTTGACAATAATTCAACAACAATTTTACGACAAATTTTACGAATTGCCCGTTCTAATTCACGAACACCAGCTTCTTTTGTATAGTTACGAATAATATATTTTATTGCTGCATCCTCAAAGTGAACATTTTTTGGTAATAATCCGCTATCACTTAGAACTTTGGGAATAAGATACTTTTTAGCAATTGCCATTTTTTCCAATTCGCAATAAGAAGTTAATTCAATTATTTCCAAACGATCATATAATGGTTCAGGAATTTGATCAATGTAATTAGCAGTAGCAACAAACATAACTTTAGATAGATCATAATCTTCTTCAATGTAATTGTCATTAAATTTATTATTTTGTTCAGGATCTAAAACTTCTAGCATTGCACAAGCTGGATCACCTCTTCCTTGATTAGAAGCCATCTTATCGATTTCATCAAGTAAAAAGACAGGATTTAAAACTCCCGCTTTTTTCATCGCTTTAATAATTCTTCCGGGCATTGAGCCTAAATATGTTCTTCTATGTCCCCGAATTTCTGATTCATCATAAACACCACCCAAAGCCATTTTGACAAACTTTTTATTTAATGCGACTGCAATTGATTTTACTAACGAAGTTTTTCCAACACCGGGTGGACCAACCAAACAAATAATTGGAGCATTAGAATTTTTACTTTTAATCCGTAATGCTAAATATTCAATAATTCTTTCTTTTACCTTTTCTAGACCATAGTGACTTTTATCAAGAACATCTTTTACTTTTTTTATGTCATTATTATCATTTGTCATTTGTCATCATGGCAAATCTAAAATTCATTCGATATATGAACGAATCATTGATGATTCTTGGGGGTTAGAAGCTTCTAAACGATTAATTTCTTGCAATAGTCTCACTTTTAAATCTTTTGGATAAGGATTGTCTAGTAATCTTTTTTTAAAATTATTGACATCATTTTCCCGTGATGATATTTCCCCTAATTCTTCTTTAATCACACGCATTTTTTCGCGTAAATAAAATTCTTTTTGTTGCTTATTTAGTGATTCATTTACTTTACGACTCACTTCTTGATCAATCATATTTGCATCGGCTGGTTTTGTTACCATCTTACATAAAGCATCAATTTTCGATTTTAGTGTATTTAATGACAAAATTTCTTGTTTTTGGTCAAAATGAATTGGTAGTTCATTAGTAATTTCATAAATTAAATTTAAAATATTAGTGATTGCTTGGTTCTTTTTTGTTTTATTAGCTTGAAAAATCTTGATTTTCTCACTTAGTTTCGAATTATATCGTTGTAATAATTGAAATAATGTTGACAAGCTATCAGGAACTTTTTCCTCCATCATTTTTTGATCATTAAGAACAATATAATCAGCAAAAATTAATTTTTTTTCATCATTTATTTTTAGCGAATTAATTAAAACACGAGATTGAGGTAATACATTAAGTGTTAATTCGTCATTACCTTTAGTGACATCAATAATTTTTGCTAAAACCCCAATTGTATAAATTTCGTTAATTGATTTGATAATATCTAATTTCGGATTGATCTGTGGAACAAGTAAGATAGTTTTATTAAAATCAATCATTGCTTCATTCACAGTCTTAATACTATATTCACGACCAACAATAATTTTTTTGCTGACATTAGGAAAAGCAACAACTCCCCGTGTAATCAAAAGATAACTTTTCATATATTTAGAATATACCTACTAATAATTTTAGCACATTATTTAATCGAGTGCTAATTTATTTTTTCAAAATTATATCTAATAACTTACTTTTTAAAATAATTGTTTTGTAATAGATTTCATTCTTATTCAATTCTTGGGTTGCTGTTTTTTCGTCTTCGTAATAATGAAGCAACTTATCTTTAACAAATTTCTTTTTATCTTCTTCACTAACATCTAATTTATATTGCTCAATCAAATTTTCATAAACAATTCCAATTAAAATATGTTTTTTTGTCTCATTAAATAATTGCTGATAATAATCATCTTTTGTCTTGTCAAATCCTTTTGTCCCATCACTAATTTTTTTAAAATATTCATCAAGAGTAGAAAAACCATAGTTTTTTATCTTCCTTTCCTCTTCGGCTAATAATTTTTGCATATAAAGCTTAATCAATGATTGGGGATAATAACTAATTTTTGCCTTACTTGCGATAACATCATTAACTTTTTTTAATAAATTATTCTCAAAATAATTTTTTTTAAAGTATTCAATCAAATTTGATTCATTATCAATATTCTTTAAATTAAATTCTTTTTCGATTAATTCCTTTGTTAAAGAAGGATATTTTATTGTTTTAATGCCATTAATTACAACATCAAACTTTGCCTTTTTTCCCGCATATTTTTTATTGGAATAATTAGAGGGAAATTGAACAAAAATTTCTTTTTTATCACCTTTTTTAAGGTTAATTAATTGCTGCTCAAAATTATCAATAAATGTTTTACTACCAATTTCTAGTTCGTAATTTTTACCAGCACCATTAACAATTGGTTGGTCGTCAATATAACCGGTAAAATCAATATTAACAAGATCGCCATTAGCAGCAACTTGTTCGCTTTTTAAAGTGACAATCATATGTTTTTTAAGTATTTGCTTTATTTGACTTTGGATTTTATTTTTTTCGGGGGTAATTTTTTCTAAATCTGACTTTGTTAACGAATGTTCGAAATCATTCTTGGTGAAATTTAGGATTGTTGGGATTTTTTCAAAAGATATTTTCACAATTGGAGCAATTGTTTTATTGTCACCTAAATTAATAATCTGATAACCAATTGCTGTATCTAAAGCTTTTGAATTAGTAAAAGATTCTAAGTCAATTATTTCATGAACAATTTTTTCGTTAAGAGCATAAAGGGTTTGATATAAAACAGATTCGTTATTAATATGTTTATCAGCAATTTCATGAGGAACATGACCTTTACGGAAACCAGTAAGAGAATATGATTGATAAATTTTTTCTTTCGTTTTTTTTACTTGTGAGGAAAAATCAGATAAATCTAATTCCACTTCAAAATCAACAATTTGTTCGTGATCAGTAATTTTTATAACTTTTAGTTTCATTTTGCTAAAATTATAAAAAATCTAACATAAAAATGCGAAATAATATTAATTTATAATTTTATCATCGTGAAATATAGTAGAACGATTCATAATTTTAAAATAAAAAAAATTGCTACTTATTTGCTAATTACTATTGCATTTTTATGTCAATTATGTTTAATGTCTTGTGCTCAACATAAAAATGCACCAGTGCTAAAGAAATATCGAAAAACATTCGATGCTTCCGTTTTAAATCGATATTATTCGGGACAATTTACACTAGCATGAAATAAAAAAAGTGATTGTGAATTAATTGAAACAAAAGATTTCAAAGTTAATCCATTAGTGTTTAACGGCAAACAATATCCAATAAAATTACTTAATCTTGGTCATGGACAATTTCGAGAAAAAGCAGATTATTATACCATCCAAGCAATTGGCAAAAATGCTTTTAAGGATAATAAAGATATTGGTATAGTTTTTGTTGTTCCAACAATGATTAAAACAATTGATGAAAAGGCTTTTGCTAATACATCAATAAAAAATATTTGCATCAACAATGTCACAACTTTTTTACCGATTAATCAAAATGCTTTTGCCGGTTGTAAAATTAATAAAATTATCGCAAGAAATGTTTTATATAAAGACAATCAAGAGTGAAATAAAATTTGCCAAAACATAGTAATTAAACCTTATTCATTAAATGATTATGAAAGGTTTATTTTAGAAAGAAGTTTCTTAATTGGAGCAAACTATACAGTTACCGACAAATCAGGAAATACAATTGATGACTATACGAGAGGTACTTGTTGAATTGCTGACAAAGTTAATCGTAGTGATGATAACGACTATAAATATTGGGTGGCTACAAATTTGCATATTTTAAGTGGTATTACTAAACACAATAACAATAAATACGGTAATTTTAATCAAAAAAAAATAAAAAATACTTATTTAAGTACTGTTGACGTTACAAGATTTGATATTACATTAAACTACGAAAACGTGAAAAAAAACTACGAAAAATATAAAATAATGTTGGCAAAAAATGAAAACAAATTAATTTCTTATTATTTATTACAATTATGAGACAAAAATTATAATTGGGATAATTTTGTTAATCAGTTTGATAATCCAACATGAAAGAATGATGCAAAAAACCAACCTACTATTAAAAAATTAGTTACTTTATTAAATTGTTCAATTAATGATCTAAATGCTAACAAAATTAATAATTTTAATGATGAAATAAAAAAAATGATGTACAAAGCGTTACACAATAAGGGTGTTATCGACAGTGTCATAGAATCACAATTAAATGAATATGAAAAAATAAAAGAAAAGTTAAATGAAATTAGTGAAAAATTAATTTTGTCCCATTTAGTTGATTTGTACAATAAGGATTATTCTAATTGGGATGCTTTTGCTGCTGAATTTGATAATAAGGACTGAAAAGAAAGTGAAAAAAGAAAATGAATCATTGAAGAATTAGCCATAGTTTTAGATTGTGATTTTACTAATTTAAATAAACAAAAAATTAAAGAATTAGTAAAAATGGAAAGTAGAATAAAAAAAATGAGGTATCTTAATAATAAAATACTAGATTCTGATACTATAAAAATTGACATTGATTGCATCGAAAATATGAAACAGAATTTTACGAGTGATTTTTGCATGATAAAAATATCTATTGATTTGGATAAATTTCCAATAGAAATCAGAAAGGCAGTAAAAAGAAAATTAGATGCATTAAACCGCTTTTTATCGCTTAATAATGTTTTTGTAGTCTTTATAGAAAAAATCTTAAAAAATAATGCAAAAGTTTATAGTTTGGGTTATCCGCATGGTGTATGTAATTTTCAAAGTGGGGAAATTTTTTATAATGTGAGAAATTATTTATATGAGGATAGAAAATACTATAAGTGGATTTATGGTATAAGAAACGATGAGCATAGTGGTTTTGAATCTGGATCATCTGGTTCAATGGTTATAGATGAAAATTTTAATATTATCGGGATACATCATTCATCATTTGGTGATTATGAATATATAAGTGGTAAGCAAGAATCATATTATGGTTACGGTGTGACAAATATATCATCTTGCCTACTTGTTGATGATGAATATAATCCAATTGCAAAATTTTTACATGATTAAGACGACAGAAATTTTATAAATAGTGATTTTACGAAACTTCTATATCATTATTTAAAATAATCAATGTTTGCCAATTTCTACCTCGCTCAATTAGTAAAACATCAACAAAAATATGGTAGTAATGAAAATGATGGTAATATTGACTATTAATTAGTCATAAAAACGAAAAATATAATAATCATAAATGAAAACTCACTCACTTGATTTAAAAAACTACATATACATTAATGGAGCAAAAGAAAATAATTTAAAAAATGTTTCATTAGTCATTCCCAAAAATAAATTTGTTGTTATGACCGGGGTTTCAGGAAGTGGAAAAAGTTCTCTTGCTTTTAGTACAATTTATGCCGAAGGACAACGTAGGTATATTGAATCTTTATCAAGTTATGCGCGACAATTTTTAGGAAATATTTCCAAACCAAATGTTGATTCTATTGAAGGACTGGTTCCAGCAATTAGCATTGATCAAAAAACAACAACAAATAATCCGCGCTCAATTGTTGGAACGACAACCGAAATTTACGACTATCTTCGTTTACTATGAGCAAGAATTGGTCATGCTTATTGTCCATATGGCCATGGAGAAATCACACAATTAACAACACGACAAATTTTGCAAAAAATTTATACACAATGTGAAAAAGATAAAATGATTTATGTTCTTTGTCCTTTTACCCATAAAGAAAAAGGGACATTTAAAAAAGAATTAGATAAATTAAAAACATTAGGTTTTTTACATGTCCAAATTGATAACAAAGAATATAGTTTAGATCAAAACATCGTACTTGATAAAAACAAATTTCATAATATTGATATCGTCATTACTCGTCTTGTTTTAAATAATGACAATACAACAAAAAATCGTTTGCAAGAAGCAATTGATCTAGCAACAAAATATGGAAAAAATAAAGTTATTATTAAGCAACAAAAAAAAATATTTTTATATTCGAAACAACATTGTTGTCCAATTTGTGGTTTTTCTCTTCCAGAAATGGAACCACGTCTTTTTTCCTTTAACGCTCCTATTGGTGCTTGTCCCAAATGCAAAGGCTTGGGATTTGTTTATGAACCAGATGTAGATAAAATGATTCCGAATAAAGATTTATCAATTAACCAAGGAGCTTTTGTATATTTTAAAAATACAATTGATACAAAATCAATCGAATGACAAAAATTTGCCGCCATTATTGAACACTACAAAATTAATCGTGATACACCAATCAAGTTATTAACAAAAAAACATCTTAATTTTCTTTTATATGGTTCTAACGAACCAATTAAATTAACAATTAAAACGAACGGTGGAATTATCTACAATAAATTTGATTATATTGAGGGAATTTTATCCCTAATTAAGCGCCGTCATCTTGAAACTTCTTCCGAATTAACAAGAGAAATCTACAACTCATATATGACAGAAAAAAAATGTGATCATTGTCACGGTCAACGTCTTTCCCAACAAGCTTTATCAGTAAAAATTAATGGTAAAAATATTATGGAAGTTTGCGATATGACAATTAATAAAGCAAAAGATTTCTTTTTAGGTTTAGAATTAACGGATCAACAAAAGGAAATTGCAAAATTAGTTTTAAAAGAAATTATTAATCGTTTAGATTTTTTAACAAATGTTGGTTTAGACTATCTCACTCTTTCTCGTCCAACAAGAACACTATCAGGAGGAGAAAGTCAACGAATTCGTCTTGCGGCGCAAATTGGTTCATCGCTAACAGGAGTTTTATACGTTTTGGATGAACCATCAATTGGTTTGCACCAAAAAGATAATGACAAATTAATTAATACTTTAAAAATGATGCGTGATATGGGTAATAGTTTAATTGTTGTTGAGCACGACCAAGAAACAATGATGGCTGCAGATCATATCATTGATGTTGGTCCACAAGCAGGAATTAATGGTGGAAAAATTGTTGCCCAAGGTTCAGTAAAAGATATTATTAATAATAGTCAAAGTATTACTGGTAAATATTTAGCAAAAAAGAATGTTATTCCAATCCCAAAAAAACGTCGAAGTGGAAATGGTAAAAAACTTATTTTAAAAGGAATAAATTTTAATAACTTAAAAAATCTTGATGTTGAATTCCCATTGGGAAAACTTATCGTTATTACTGGTGTTTCTGGGTCAGGAAAATCAAGTTTAATCAACGAAACATTAGCAAAAAACGTTGCAAAAATTTTAACTAATCCTTTTATTGATGCGCCAAAAATAAAAGATATTAGTGGAATTAAAAATATCAAAAAACTTGTCCAAGTGACACAAGAACCTATTGGGCGAACACCAAAAAGTAATCCTGCAACATATATTGGTGTGTTTGATGACATTCGGACACTATTTGCTAACACCAATGAAGCTAAAGCACATGGATACACAAAATCACATTTTAGTTTTAACCTTCCCGGTGGCCGTTGCGAAAAATGTAATGGTGATGGTTACATCAAAATTGAAATGCATTTTTTACCTAATGTTTATGTTAAATGTGATGAATGTCAAGGAAAGCGTTATCGCAATGAAATTCTTTCAATCCTTTATAAAAATAAATCAATTTATGATGTTTTAGAAATGACAATTACTGAAGCCCTTAAATTTTTTTGAAACTTACCAAATATCAAACATAAATTAGAATTAATGGAAAATGTTGGTCTAGGATATCTTAAATTAGGAACATTGTCAACATCACTATCAGGAGGAGAAGCACAACGAATAAAATTAGCCAAATTTATTCAGAAAAAATCAAATGACAAAACACTAATTATTCTCGATGAACCAACAACTGGTCTTCACCCTCATGATGTTAATAAATTAATAAAAATCTTAGACCAAATTGTTGATAATGGTTCGACAGTAATTGTTATTGAACATAATCTTGATGTTATTAAGTGTGCTGATTATATTATTGATCTTGGTCCTGATGGTGGTGATAAGGGGGGCAAAATTGTTACAAAAGGTACACCCGAACAAATTATTGATGATACTAAAAATTCATATACCGCAAAATACCTTAAAGCAATATTAAGAGAATAACTCCTTATTCCCCCATTTTATAATTAATTGTAATGGTTAAAAACATAAAAATTCCATCACGAAACAAGGCAAAAACAATCGCTTTTTTTGTTGTTTGCTTTACTTGTTTTCTCTCATTATTCCTTCCCATAACAATGTTTTTTGTAAACAAAACATTTTTAATAGCAAAAAAACAACAACGTATAAAAACATTTGATGCTACACTTTTGAACCGATACTATTCCGGAAAATTTACGCTAAAATTTACCGAAAAAAATAATTGTGAATTAATTGAAACAAAAAATTTTAAAATTGATTTAGTTAAAGCAAAAAAATTTAATATTAGTCCATCAATATTTAACCTTGGTACCGGACAATTCTATGAAAAAGGTGATTATTACACCATTCAAACAATTGGTAAAAATGCCTTTAAAGATAATAAAAATATTGGTCAACACCTTATTATTCCACCACTAATTAAAAAAATTGGTGATTATGCCTTTGCCGGTACAAAAATAAAAACAATATATATCAAAAATGCTATAGATTTTTTACCAATTAACGAAAATGTTTTTAACGGATGTAATATTGAAAAAATCATTACACGTAATGCAATATATAAAAATGATCAAAATTGGAAAAAAATTTGTAAAAATGATAATATTATTTTTCGGCCTTATAAATTAAGTGATTACGAAAAATTTCTTTCATTGCGAACATTTACAATTGGAGCATTTGATCCTATAGACGAAAAAAATGGAGGCTTTGGTACGGGTTGGATTGTTGACAAAGTTGATCCTGAAAATACTGATGATTATAAATATTGAATGGCAACAAACTTACATGTTTGCCAAGTATTAGATAATAACAAAAAAACACCTAAAGATACTAAAAATAATCACAATGCATTTTATGTATGCTCTTGCAAGGAAATTGGAGGACAAGAAATTGAAATAAATGACGAAATGAAATTGCAAAAAGCAGCAGACAAAAAAATACTTTCTTCCTCAAAATGACAACAAGTGACAATTGAAACAAAAGATATGGATAAAATTTACAATTCAAAACAAGATTGTGATTTTTATGATGATTTGATTCGTAATCATGTTTTTACTGATTTTGGTCTTATAAAAATTGATTTTATGATCGATAAAAATAATAATGATCAAAAAACAAAAATCTTGTTAGCAAAATTAGATGCGATAAATAAATATTTATTACTTAATAATTCCCTTAATACCTACACACCAAATACAGCAAAAAAATCGACAAAATTTTATGGTGTAGGTTATCCAATCAAAATAAACAATGGTATATTTAATCACAATATACTAAACTATATTTTTCAAAAAGGTGAAATTATCGAGAGTTATAAAAATGAGGGTAAACATTGTGACTTTTATGTTGTTAAGGAGAATTTACCTAGCAAATGACTATTAACATTTGGCTCATCAGGAACGATGATTATTGACGAAAATTTTTGCACCATTGGTATCTATTGAGGAAGTACTGGTAATGTAAAAAAATACACAAGTGATCCTTACCGTGGTGTTTTTATGTTCATCGATCGCTTTTATGCTAATGAGAATAATCTTATTGCGAAATTTATGGAAATTTAATAAAATATATATGAATAGAACTATTCTCTTATTAACACATATTTGTAATGAGTAATTTTCAAGTTTTTTGTCTTGGTGGGCAAAATGAAAAAGGGAAATATTGCCAAATCTTAAATATTAATGATGATATTTATGTTTTATCGTGTGGAATAATAACATTACCTAATATCATTTCAGGAATCCAAAAAAAAATTCCTAATTTCGAGTATTTACTTGAAAATAAAGAGAAAATCAAAGGAATTTTTATTGGTACTAGTGAATATAAGCAATTTGGGGGATTAGAATATCTTGTTGAAATTTTACCAAATGTTCCTATTTATACTAGTCCAATTGGTAAAATATTGATTACTTCTTTTTTTAAAAACGATAGTTTAAACAAAAAAAATAGTAATTTTACTCCTAACATTATTGCACTTGAACCATTTAAACCAATCATGATTGGTAAAGCAAATGTAACATCTTTCCGAACATATAACTATTTTTTATTTGGGATTGGTTTTATTTTTACTTTTGACCAAAAATCCGTGATCTATCTAGATAAATTTATCGTTCCAACAACAATGAATAATTTTTTTAACGATTTAGTTGTGGAAATCAATAAAATCACAAAAAATAATAATCATTTATTATTGACATCGGTTGGAAAAAACATTAATTATCCTAGTTTTGCCACACCTAATTATGGAATAAAAGAATTCTTCGATAATATTTTTTCCAACGAAAAAAATCAAATAATTATTGCTCTTGATGCTAATAATCTTTATTACCTTATTGTTTTAGCCAAACTATGTACTACCTATTCATTACCTTTTTGTTTTGCTGACCAAACAACTAACGATGTTTTTTTACACTTAACAAAAAATAAGTTAATTAATCTCCCTAGCTTACCATGAGTAGATTTACAACAAATTAAAAACTATAAACATTGTGTCATTATCATTGCCGCTTACCGACAAAAATTAATTCAAAAGTTAGAGAAGATAATCAATGGTGATAATCAAGATATTCAATTCCATGATGATGACGCTTTTGTTTATGCTCTAAATGTTGAAAATGGTTTTGAAAAAATTGAAACAGATATTATTGATGAAATTAGTAAATTGCAAAAAGTTACAACTTATCGCTTACCAAAAGATATTATTGAGCTATCACAATGTCAAGAAGACCACAAATTTATTGTAAGTTTACTAAAACCAAAATATATTATTCCTATTAATGATTTGTATATGAACTTTGTAAAATACGAACAATTAGTTGTAACAGCAAAATTTAAACCAAACAATGTCTTAATTATTGATAATGGTCAAATTGTTAATTTTTTCAATGACCAATTCGAAAAAATTCCGGTAAAAAAATCAAATATAAAGATTGCAGAACAAAATATTCGTAGTCAAGGTTATATCGATGTTCATGCTTCACATCTAATTGAATCACAACAAATGGCGAGTGATGGATGTGTTTTAATTAGTTTACTAATTGATCGCAAGACAAAAAAAATAATTAGATTTAATTACAACCCTGTTGGTGTGATTAATTTGTTAAACGAAAAAAATAAACAAAAATTGCTAGAAATAAATACCATTTCAAATAATCGAATGACCGAAATCCTTACTAAATTTGTCGATGAAAACAATCCTTTAACGAAAAAATTATTAGATGAATTTAAAAAGGAAATAATTAAACTTTACCAAAAAAACTTTGGAAAAAAACCCCTAATCTTAATCACAATAATTTATAATAATTATATTATTCCGCAAGAAAAGATTTAATTCATGAAAACAGTTAAAATTTCTCCTCTTTCTTTAAGTGATTTTAATGATAAGCAAAATAAGAACGAAAAAAGTGATAAAAATAATAAATTCACATCAAAAAAAGTTCTTTTATTATTGAAGGTTTTTGCTCTAGTTTTTTTTTGTTTTGTTGTTTGTCGTATTCCTTACCTAGGTTCATTTTTTGATAGTTTAATTGATTTATTTTTTGGTCCAATAAAGTATTGTTGCTATTTAACTATTTTTAGTTTGTGGTTAATTAATATCACCAAAAATATTCCTCTACAAAAAATAATAAAGAAAAAAAATATTGTTTTTTATTTCTTGGTTGTCTTTTTTCTTTGCTGTTTTTATACTTCAATTTGATCACTAGCAACTAAAAATGATCATGATTTCAAAGAGTCACTAATTGAATATTCAAAAAAATGAATTGCTTACTTCCATGCTAATAAATATGAAATATTTTTTAATAATTCGGCAGCTGGAATTATCCCTTTGGTTTTTGTCTTAACAATCTTTTTATTCTTAAAAATTTTTACAATTATTTTACTTTTCATTCTTGCGACACTAATGATTTTAACGCTAATTAATGCCAACTATAAAAAATCAAAAATATGAATAAAGATAATTAACACTCTAACTAAAAAGCTTGGAATGATGTTAAAAATTGAAACAATTGAAGAAATAAAAAAAAATAAAACCAATTTTAAATTCAAAAAAATTACAAAGAAAAAATTAAAAAAAAGCATTGAAAATTTATCGGTACCTTTTTTTGGTTTATTGCCGCAAAATAATATCGATAATTATCCTTTAAATCAAAATGAAGCTAATAATATTAAGAATAAAATTATTGCTTGTTTATTACATGAAAAAATTACTATTACAAATGCTCAAATACAAATATTTAGCAATTACACAGAATTAACTTTTACATGTAATAATGCTAAAATGGTAGCAAAAATTGTTAATAATGTTGACTCAATTTTTAATTCCATAAAAATTAATCATTTTAACTACGATGCTAAAGATTCAACAATTTCTTTTCAATTTGCAAATAAATACCCAACAAAAAAAAGTTTGGCACTAATTGCTGGTAGTTTGAATAATCCCAAACCATTCGATATTGTCTGTTGCTATACACTAGATAATAAACCATTTGTTAAAAATTTATTAGAGACACCAAACACATTAGTTATTGGAAAGAAATTAAGTGGGGCAGTACCTTTTGTTATTTTGTATTGTTTAAACTTATGTTTAACTGTTCCGACAAAGGATTTAGAAATTTTCATTTTCGTTGATAACCCTCGTTTACTAAATGAATTGTCTTTTTCAACGACACATATTAAAAATAATATTTTTTCGAACTTTAACGAAATATTAGTCAAACTTAAAATGATGGTCGACGAATTGAAAAATCGCATGAATTTGTTTAAGCAAAGTAATGTTACTTCTTTAAGTTCTTACAATAAAATTGTCAATGTTAATGAAAAGAAATTAAAGACAATTTTTCTTGTTTTTAATGATTTAGATTTGATCATAAAGAATGAAAATGCTAATTTAATTTGACAAAGTTTATTTTTTATTTTAGAAAACGGAAAGAATTATGGTATTAATTGTTTAATTGCTGCCCAAACAATCTTTGAAATTCCAATTATGAACAAATTATTGAAATTGGTTGATAGTAAATTTATTTATACATTGAACAATGAATATGAAAGTATTCAATTATTTAATGATAATAGATGTGTGCAATTATTTGGTACTGGTGATTGTTATTATTTTGATAAATCAATTTCACAAAAACGACCATTACATTTACAAACATGCTATATCACAAAGAATGAACTTGAATACGATTTAACCTTAATTAAAAATTTCTATTCATTAAAAGGTGATGATTTATAATAACAACTCATCTCTAATTTTATAATTGATAAATAAAATATTAATTTATTCCACATTACTTTAGATTTATAACTTGTGTTCATGCTAGTCATTGTGATATAGTATAAGATATAATATAGTTTGAAAGTTCATTTTTTTAAACCTCCTTTCATAACTTTTTCCTTATTTGATTTTTTGATATGGAAAAAAATCCTGTGGTGAATGAGTAATACCAAGAGTTATGGGTGCTACCTCTTGATTGCATCGATTAAAATTGATGTTACCAATAAAGATTGTTAGTATTAATAATAATTATTTTGATAAATTATTTGCTAAATATAACAATGCTAAGGTTAAACTAAAACCTTATTTTAATAAAAGATTAGATAATTCGAGATTTTTTCGACCATATATTTGTTTAAATTATCAAAAAAAATTTAAATCTATAAAATTGTTTCCCCTTTCAACATATAAGAAAAAGGATAATTTAGAAGCAAGTCATTTTAAATATATCATAATAGGTAAAACAATTGTGGCTAAAATTGTTTTGAATTGTAGTTTGATTGTGCCGATGAATCAAACTACATTAATCAATTTATCAAAAATTTCATTAAAAAAATGCAAAAAACCGTATAAAGAAATATTAATTAATTTGAAAAATGAATTGCAATTTTGTATTAAAAATTATAAGTTCATAGTTTGGGCAATAAAAAAATATAAAAATCTAAGTAACAAAGATAGAAATAAGTATCGTATGCTTGATCAAACGATAAATTTAGAATTTAATCAACAATGAATAAATCGAAAGATACATCAATAATGTTTTTTCAATATTTTATTCCCACAAAATTAACTAATTAATTTGACAATGAGGAAATATAATAATTTTGAGTTCTAGGGGTGTAGTTCAACGGCAGAACTGTAGACTTCAAATCTACGTGTTGTGGGTTCAAATCCTGCCACCCCTGCCATGTAAATAATTTAAATGCTTATCGTATATATTGGTAAAAACGGTTCTGGAAAAACACATAAACTAAATGAGGAATGTAAAAATAAAAAAGAGAATGGAATTTTTGTACCATGTGCTTCTGAACTTTTAACTATGGTAAGGGGTGAGCAAAATTCAAATTTTCTTGGGACAAATGGAAAAATAAATGCAACCTATCCTAACCCTATTTTTCGTTTGATCGAAATAGTATTAAAAAAGACGAAATCAAAAAATGATAATCTTGGAAAAAAATTAATACGAATGGTAGACCAGTTAGAAGAAAACAAGAAGTGAATTACTGAAAAAATTAAAAACATTCTCTATGAAAAAAATGAAGATAATAATACTAATGATAAAGATAAAATTTATGAAAAATTTTGAGATGGACTAATAAAATCGTATATTGAGACTATAGGTTATGAAAAATTTAATAAAAAAGAGCCATATTTGTTTGATATTTTGAGCAATAAGAATAAATTTTCACCTGAAAAATTTTCGCATGGACAACTTCATTTCAATATCATAAAAGCATGTGTAAAATTAATTAAAAAATATAAATTAACTGAGTTATCATTGTTTCTTGATGAACCCGATAATTATTTAAATCCCGAATTAATCGATGAATTATTTAAATTGATGATGGAACTAGAAAAATGTGGTGTAAATATATATTTATCTTCGCATAATCCATATTTTATTACTCTTCTACTTAATAGTAGTAATATCGATTGTAAAATATATGAAATGACTTGCGACGACACACAAAAAAACAATGAAAAAAAATATAATTGTAGACAACTTAAAATAATTAGAGATAAATATATTCCCCCTTCATTGCTAATATACAAGGTTTATAAAGTATATACTATAGATTTATTGGATTACTTTATTGGAGAAATTGAAGAAATTTGAGAAAATGAAAAACGTAAAATAAGATTTAGTGGTAGCGATGATGAAAAAATACCTAACGAATTTAAAAACATCAAAAAAGTTAAAGATTACTTTAAAGATGGTGAGAAAACAGATTATATTGAAAATGGGAAATATAAACATCATACATTAATACACCTTATCAGAAATTATTATCATCATCCTAAAGATAGAAAAGATATGGTTGAAGATATGAATAAAAAATGGAAGAACAGCAAATGAAATATTGATGAATTACTTAAGCTCGCTATTGAAGACATAATAAATTTATTACCAAAAAAAGACGAAAACGACTAACTATTTGAACAAAATAATAGAAAAAATAAATTTACTATAGAAAAAAAAGGAAAAAGAACACTAGTTTTAAAAAAAAATTGAAATAATGTTCTTTTACAAAATGACTAATAATGTGTAAATTTAAGAAATCTTTTCATATTATTTAATCTTTTTATCTTTTTTTTCTTTGTCTGCATTAGTCAAATATTTTTCACATTTGATAACTGCTTAAAAAGGATCATCTAAAAGCGCAATAAAATAAATTGATTTTAAATGCAAAATTATAAAATGGATTCATTTATTTCGTTTTTAATTTAATAGTAAATTTATGAACTTGATAATAAAAATATTTTACTTTGTCAATTCAAAAATAACTTTATCAAGATTTTTTATCAATTCTTCTTTATTTTCTAGTAAAAATGACTTAATTTTTTCATAATTTACACCGATTATTTCACCATTATTATCTATAATACAAAATCTATCATCCAACGAATCAGATTTATTTTTATTACCTGACTCTGACATAAGTTGATTGTTATAAATAGAACAAATTAGTTTTTTTAATTCACTATTATCACCTATACAATCAAATTTATATTTTGAACCTTTTCTATTTTTGGGGATATATGGTTCCTTATCGAACAACATTTTTTTTGGAATAATATGATCGATATTTTTCTTACCACTATTGTTTTTACATTGATCATAAAAATCCAAATGCTTAGATAGAGAAAGGACTAATAATGGGAAAACACATTTGCTCTTTTCATTTATATGGGAGGTATCATCATTTATCCTATGTATTTTAATTTCAATTTCATCTAATTGACATTCGCCATCTTTATTTTTACATTTCGCCCATAATTTTTGAACTTGCTCTTTCCGTTCCCTCTCAGACATCTTCTGAAAATCAGTAATCTTTCTGCGCGAATCAGCATTTTTAAATGAAAAATTTAATTCACAAATGTAAGATAAAATATATAGCAAGAAAAGAATAATAGGTGAGCGCTTACCATTCATATAGTCGTTAAATTTTTCTCTAATAGTTATCTCTTGTATAAATGTACTAAACACTCGTAATGAACGAGCTAGATGAATTGAAGCATATAAATTTTTCAAATTTTTATTACCGTCGCAACTAAACTTTTCGTCGTTATTGAAAGGAATTATTTCAAATCTCTGTATTGCTTGCTCAAATTGATTTTTAAAATCCTCTAAATTTTTACACTTTCCCTTATAGATATCGACAAATTTTTCATATTTAACCCTGCCGCTAGAATTTTTACCTGTTAAAGCATTCATTAATATTTTTAAAAATAAATTAATTGAATCTTTACCATTTTTATTTAAAATCGTTCAATATTTAATAAATGTTGATAGATCATCCTTGTAAATTCTTGTTAGCAAAAATGCTTTAATTTTATCAATATCATCAAGTTTAATTCCTTTTGAATTAATATCAATAAATAGTTCCTGCTCCGTTTTTTGATCCGTACATACAATTGCAAGAAAATATAGTTTCTTTAATAACTTATCAATAAAATTTTCCTTAAAATTATGATCTTTATCGTAAAAATAACACTTAAGTATCTCCAAGACATCATTCATATGTTTTTTATACTCATTTAAAAGCAAAGATTTTTTAGATACTTCCTCATCCTCTAATATTTTGTTTAGTGAATAATATTTATCGTCAATTTTAATTTCAACTCAAAAATTTTTTTGATAGTGCAAATAATATAAAATAAGAAAAAATGTTATTATACGTTGCTGACCATCAATAATCGGTTTACCATGATTTGTGGTGTGTGCTAAACCAAAATACAAAATTCCAATGAAATGTGAATCATTATCGCCACATTTCCCGATATCATTAATTAGTTCAGTGATTTGCTCTTTATTTCATGTATATGGTCTTTGATAATCGCAACATATCAATCGTTTTAAATCATCTTTACAATTATCACAAAGAATATCATTAATTGTCATACCAAATGCACCATTATGATCAACATTATTTGAACGTAAAAATATAATTTTTGTATTTTCTATATTCATAAATTAATTAACGACCCTTCTATATTTTCGAAAAATGCACTTTTTTTCCGCTTTATTAAAACAAAGAGGGTTTCTTTTTTTAATTTCACATAAAATTTTATTCAAATTAGAATCAATATTTCTATATCAATTTCTAACTTCTTTCTTCCGATGATTAAATTCAACCATAAGCTGTGGATCATCAATATTTAGTGTAATTTGACAATCAGCTAGTGGTTTTCACATTTTTAATTTAATAAAAAATATGTAAACAATTCTTTGTTAGACTTATATAACAATTCGAAACGATTCATTGGAATTATTTTTTCATTTTTTAATTTTTCTTCCAATGATAAACCAAAACCACAACAAATGCAACCTGAACGCAAATACCCTAATTCATAAATTTTACTTATTTCAATATTGTGAAGTCGAATGTATTCATTAATATCTTTTTGTGTAAAAAGTGATAACGGCTTACATACATCAGATTTATTGCTATGATATTGAATACATCCATATTTTATTCAAGCATTTTTTCGTAATTTCGACTCACTAATTGTTGTTCCAATAAAAACCGGTCGTTTATCTTTTTTTATTTTCCCTTTAATATAATCACAACATTTATGACTTATTTCATAATCAACAAAATCTTTATCAAGAAAATGAATATATTTTAGTGGTAAGGTGCCATATTTATTACCATCCAACCCAAAGATTGCTCGTATGTATTTCCGATGATTATGAGTATTACGAAGATGATGAATTTTTTGCGCAATCTGTTTTGAAATAATTGGATATCCATTCTCATTAATAATTTGTTCAAATGATTTTAATGGAGGAAGAATCTCATATTCATTTTTAAACTTTTTAATAAATTTTAGTGTTTCCGGATGAAATATTTCACTTGCAATTAACAATTTTGAATGTGGTCAACCCATATCATCTTGTACTTTATGAACAAGATGACGCAAAACACAACTATCTTTACCACCGGAAAAAGAAATCATTACTTCTTTGCTAGACAATTGCTGCAAAAATTCTATAATTTTACTTTTTGCCATTTGTATCTTATCATCAAGGGAATAATCTTTAAAATACTTACTTTTAACTCTTAAAACTAAGCCTTTGGTTTTTCAATATATTTCTGGTAATTTTACTTGATTCATCAAGTACATAACCCTAATTTTCTTTTCACTTGCTAGTTGAACTTCATTAAGATCAATCATTAAAAAATAGGGGATCTTCTAGATGAAACTAGAAAATTTCCTTTCTTCTGTATAAAAAAACAGTCGAAAAGTTTTTAATATACACATATATATGCATAAACAAATTTTCAGATTGTGTTATTTTCATTAATATTTCTACGAAATTTAAATTTAGCAAGATTATATTACAAAAAAATGTAGACAAATATAATTAAATTGATAAAATCATGAGTTTTGATGTATTCATTTTAACTTTTAAGAAAATCTTTAAATCTTGATATTGTTGAATGCTACTATTGATTTCCATCGTTATTTTTTTACTGACAACTAATGGTCTTATATATACTTGTATTGATGGCCACAAAGGAACAAAAATGAATAAAAAAATATTTCGTTCTTTTTATCTTTTACTGTTATTCATAATACTAGGTATTGTTATTTCTAGTCTTACTGAATTTGCTATTGACAAACAAAATCTAATTTTCATCCTTTCAAAACATTACAAAAGAATAAATTGTTTGCTTGAAAAAATTATTGCTCTTTCATCATTTTTAATGATCTTTATTGGTTTATTAGATTTAGGTTTATTTTTAATGAATGTTATCCTTAAAAAGGAATATGATGTGCAACTATGAGAGAGTAGTAGCGAACTTTTTTCTAATTGCTATGCACAAATATTTCTTTATGTAATTTACAATACCTTGTTTTGATCAATGGCATCATTGTATCTTAATCACAGATATTGCAAGTTACTTTTAACATTATCACAAATTGGTGTGGTATCTCTTTATATTTATCTTGATATAACATTTATGGTAAATGAAAAATTTAAAAATAAAGTTGAATATACACTTTTCTTTAAGGAAATTTTTTTACCCAATGTATCCTATTGTCCGATTTCTTTTATTACATTCATATTAGGACTTAATTATTTTTATAAAACGGATTTACGAATTTAGTCCGAAATTTTTTGATAAATATATTAAAGTCAATATCGTTGTGTAATCATTATGATTAAAATGGGATTGGTATAAATGATAAAGATGCCTATTTTAATAATTTATAGATTTTAAACTTACCATATTTTGCACCTATTGATGAATACGAAGAATATGATAAACATATTATTTCATCTTAAAATAGAAAAACTATTGGCGAATAAAATTGCATTGAGCACAACAAAAAAAGATTAACGATATATCTAGATACTAATACCTAGTTAATTATGCTCAATCAACTCGATCAATGTAATAACACAATGCAGATGACCAAATAATAAATAATGGTTTTGCATTTCTGTAAAGATCTTTCAATTCCTTATGTTCATAATAATTATTTATTTTTTTCACTATGTCATACAATTCTTCTTGTTGTTCATCATTATAATAATGCAAAAAACCATTAATTTTGTGTTTATACCATGGCTTATTAAGTTGAAAAGCAACAAATTCAGTATTTTTAGCAAATTTAAGAAGTTCTTTGACTAATAAACTATTTTGCTTATAATTATCTCTTTTGTTTTCCTTATGATCTCAAACAAACATAAAAAAAGGACGTATAAGTTCCCAAAATTTTGCCAATTTATTAGTATCCATATTTTGCAACAATGTATCTAATTCTTGCTTCATTTCCCCTCTATATTCCTCAACATATAAATCAAGGGTTCTATCCAATACATCAATTAATTTATTACCATGTTTATTCATAAAATCTTTATCGATCTTCCCCATAGCATTTAAAAAGAAAGACTTCAAAAGATTATTGTTATTAAAATTTATGTTTCGATGAATTGTAACACCAACAATAGAACTAGCAATTGCTAAACTAGACAAACTTAAAATTATTGGATAACGCCTCTTTGACGTATTTACACATGGTTGCTTTAGTTGCTTATACATAATGGACATATAGTCAATATTACATTTATTTATTTTTTAATTTTAAAAAAGAATCTTTAGATAAGTTACCATATTTTTTCATCAATTTAACGCATTTACTATATTCGTTCATCGCTCATTCTTTGTCTTTAAAATTTTTTATAATAACTTTCTTATTCTGTAAATTTTTGTAATTTTGAAAAAAATCTTTTATTTCTAAAAGATAATTTTTTGCCAAATCGTTAAGAGAGTTAATATTTTCAAAACGTGGGTCACAATTAATTACACCAATTAATTTGGTATCCTTATCACCATCATCAATCATTTCCATCGCACCAATAATTTTTGTTGGGACGATGCAACCCGGAAATAGTGGTTGATTAGAAATTACCAAGCAATCCAATTCATCACCATCATAATCCAAAGTTTGAGGAATAAAGCCGTAATTTTGTGGATAAAAATTTGATCCGTAAAGAATGCGATCAACAACTATTTTATTTGTAAAACGATCATACTCATACTTAATACTTGAATTTTTTGGAATTTCAATTGTTACATTTAAAATGTTATTATTGCTTTTCATACTTTTTTTTATACATTAACCAAAAATTTGGAAATTTATTATTAATTGTTTTTAAATCACGAACAGAAAGTTTTATTTTTTTTGAAAATAGTTTTGATGTTAAAAGGTGAAAATTGCATTTCCATGAGCGTTTGGAAATGTTCATTGCATGAGAACGGTTGTTCCCAAATTTTGTTTTATAATCGAAAGTAAATTTTTTATTCATTATTCTTAAGCAAATTAATTATATTGTAAGTTTAACGAATTAGTATTAGAAATAATTGCACTGACAAAATTACTTATTTTCCCCATATTTCATTGTCATATTCGGTATTTTTTCATATTTTATTAGTGTTTAAGTTTTTATATAGAATGACTCTTAGCGAAATTAGATTACAAAATTAACTAACAATAGCAACACTATTAAAAAAATTTGCCTTCAAAGATATGATAAAATACTATAAATTATAAAGAATGGTGCAAGCGTAAATTATCCTTTCAACAATAAAACAATATAATAAAATCATTTAGAATTATTGATTGATTGTATGGTTAAGTCAAAATTATTTTCCTTCGCATTTAAAAAAATTTTTAAATCTTGATTTTGTTGAAGTGTATTATTTATTACAGTTGTAGTTTTTTTTATGACTATTTTTGGTGTCATAAATCTTTCAACTCGTAAGCCATTTGGTACAAAAATAATTGATAGATGTGATATTCGACTTTGAATGTCATTTTTTACTTTTTGGTTTTTATCCATAAGCATGTCTAATTTGGCACAATTTATCGTTGATAAGCAAAATCTCATTTTTATTATTTCAAAACATTATGAAAGATTAAAAGTTATTAGTATAAAATTGTTATTTTTTGCTCTTTTTTCATTAATTTTTGTAATATTTTTAATCATTGACGCATACATTTTAAATCTTTATGCAACACAAAAATTTCATGTTTATTTGTGAAATGGTCCTAAGGATTTTTTAATTCATTTTTGCCTACAAATTTCTCTTTTAATGATTTATAACATTTTATTTTGATCAATCATTGCCCTATATTTTAATCCAAAGATTTTTGCTATCATTGTGTTCGTTTCGCAATTTTTTACTATTTTTTTATATTATTTTATTGGTCCTATGCTAGAAAAAATATTAAACAAAGATATTTCGAATGATTATGTGCTTTTTGTAAAAGAAATATTATTAAATAATTTATTTTTTTGTCCCATCTCTCTTGTTACATTTACATTTGGAATAAGTTGTTTTTACAAAATGGATTTACGAATATAAATGAAAATGAGTAAAGATAAATTAACAAGTAAGTTTGCCCTAGAAGTAAAAAATTTAACAAAAATTGTTAAAGGAAAAACAATTTTAAATAATGTTTCTTTTTCTGTTCCAAAAGGTTCAATCACACTTTTTGCTGGGGAAAATGGTGCTGGAAAAAGTACAACTATCAAATGCATATTAGACTTATACTACTACAATCGTGGGGAAATTAAAATTTTAGATATCGATTCCAAAAATCATCTTTCACGTAAAAATGTTGGATATATTCCTGAAAAAGAAAATTTCACTAAAGACACATTTAAGAATTTTTTATTCCAATATGGGGGATTGCGCAACCAATCGCTTACGGATTTGAATGCTAAAATTAATGAATACGCAAAAAAATTTGAGATTGAATATTTATTGAATAGTAAAGTAAATATTAAAAAATTATCATCGGGACAAAAGAAAAAAATCTTAATAATTTTATCGTTACTAAATGATGAAGAGTTATTTATTATGGATGAACCAACTGATAATTTAGACCCTAAATCGCGTTATACTTTTTACAAAATTATCGAAGAAATTAATAAGAAAAGGAAAGCGACATTTTTTATTTGTTCCCATAATCTTGATGAAGTGGGAGAACATGCTAATCATGCCATTTTTATCTCAAATGGAGAAATTGTTTTTGCTAACAAAATAAAATCTAAGAAAGATTTGATTAATCATTACAAAAAATTAATTATTCGAAGTTAATTTTTATTGCTTTATTTTACACAAATAAATGAGTAAAACTTATTTATTTATAAATCTGACGCTTCATAAAAAATGCACATAATTAGCAAATTGAGGCATAACTTTAAATAAAGGTTCCATGTCTTTTCAAAGATCTTTTATCTTTTCATCATTATTTAATTTTTCTATTATTCTAAATATGTCTTCACCATCATAATAACTTGGTATATGGTAATAAACAACTTCGTCAATTCTTTTGTTAATTTTATCCTTATTCTTAACAACATAATTATGATCAACCTTATCGGCAAACTTATAAATAATTTTCTTAAGATCTTCAATTTGCTTATGATTGGCTTTTTCCTTGTATTTATCTACATGATCACAATTAAATCGAAATAAATTACATATTCGAAACCAAAAATTTTTTACTTTATCAACACCAATTTTTTTGATCGTTTCTTTGATTAAGAACAAATCTGAATATGTAAAAGCCGACAAAATTTTTTTTATATTTTCATTTATTTCTTTATTAAATTGTTTTTCGTCAAAAACACCACTCCTATGAAAAACATCAAGATTTTTAAAATCATCATTAACGTTTTTTATGATATTAAAAAAAAGTTCGTAAACTTCCTTTCTTTCTTCACCATATTTTACATTATTACGCACAGAACACCAAATAGCTACACCTGAAGTTGATAAACTTGCTAGACCCAAAAATAAAAATAACTTACTTTTAAATATTCTCATCATGACTATAAATCACAAGAAACTATATTTATTATAAAGTAAATAAAAAATAATATCGAATAATAATAGAGTGATAAACCTAATTTTATTAGCGATATATACTAACAAATTTCGAAACAATAAAATCGATAAATTTATTTTCTATTAAATGGTGGTTCTGGGCAGAATTGAACTGCCGACACACAGATTTTCAGTCTGCTGCTCTACCGACTGAGCTACAAAACCATGGCGGTCAATACGGGAGTTAAACCCGTCTCACCCCCGTGACAGGGGGGTATAATGCTCGATATACTAATTGACCATAATTGGTTGCGGGGATTGGATTTGAACCAATGTCCTTCAGGTTATGAGCCTGACGAGCTACCAAGCTGCTCTACCCCGCGATTAATGGCGGATGTTGAGGGATTCGAACCCCCACGTGTTATTCACACCTATCAGTTTTCAAGACTGCCCCCTTAGCCTGGTTTGGGTAAACATCCATCTATTGGTGGATCTTATAGGATTCGAACCTATAACCTACCGATTATGAGTCGGGGGCTCTAACCATTGAGCTAAAGATCCATTTGGTAGCAGAGGTGAGATTTGAACTCACGACACCCCGGGTATGAGCCGAGTTCTCTAAACCAACTGAGATACCCTGCCAAATTTGGTCGGGAAGACAGGATTCGAACCTGCGACCCCTTGGTCCCAAACCAAGTGCTCTACCAAGCTAAGCTACTTCCCGTTGTTAAAAAATACCAACATTATTATATCTTTAGGGTTTTGCTTTATATGGCGCACCCTATAGGAGTTGAACCCATACCCTTTTGGTTCGTAGCCAAACGCTCTATCCAATTGAGCTAAGGATGCGTATGGAGGTGACTGACAGATTTGAACTGACGATGCGAAGGTTGCAGCTTCGTGCCTTACCACTTGGCTAAGTCACCAATAAACATATCTCTATATTTATGATATTATTTTATCAAATAAAAAATGTAATTTTAGTAAATCAATTAATTTTTTGGTGGTTATACAACAAGAGATGCCAATAATAAATAGTTAATAATATTAATATTTTGTCAAACGAGAGTTGTATTATATAACTTAATGTCAACATTTATTACCATTTTAAATGCAATAAAAACACTAATTATATTTTCGTTTTAATTCGTCTAATATTTTGTTTTTCTCTTCTACTAAGTTTTCAATTTCTTGCTTTATTTCAATACGTTGATCAAAAAAATTCTTAAATTTACTATAGAGTTTTTGAATTATAGGATCATTATATTTGTCATTTGACTTATCAAAAAGATTATTGTTCTCAAACATATTTACAAATTTCTCTTTTCATACTTCATCAAAATTATCAGATTTATTTCATTCATATATTTCTTTAAGAACTTTTTTAATAAAATCTGCATCTATATCTTTTAATACTTTTAATTTTTTGTTCATGTTTATTGTCCCCCTTCTTTATACTTTCCATATAATTCTTTCCGTAAATTATATGACTCTTCATCTGCCTCATAATTCTCTAGAAAAAAAGAAAAATTATTATTATTCAGTGATTGCTTATATTCTCATTTACCATCGTTATTGTTATATTTGCATTCTATATACGATATTTTTTTATTCATCCCTGGAGCACCATATATTTCACTTCAAAGTACATGATTATGCGTTACTAACCATAACTTCTTTGATTGAAATTTTAAAACTTCCACCAACTCTTTTGCAAGATAGTTTTTTATAAAATAATTATCAAATGAATAGTCGGGTTCATCAAGAATCAAAAACTTGTATTTACTTCTTCTTATTTTATCTAAAATTATAAATTTTTTTACTTCACCAAAAGAAGCATCGATAAATTTATGTTTTTTAATTTGTAGTATCTGACTTAATGATAGCATAAAATAATTTTTTATATCCATAGATTTTGATTGTCGTTGAAATTTAAGTGAGTATTTTTCACCACAATATTCTCCGCAATCAATACGATATTTATCTGTATCTTCTTTATTACTCTCATTTATAAAACTATTAAATTTTTTCCATTAAAAGGTAATCAAAATAATATTTAGCAAAATCGACATCATCAAATGTATATTCTCACGTATCTAAAGTCTTAACGGCATTGTCCATATCTTCACATATTTCATTAGTAACTTCAACCAATTTTTTTTCAAGACGAAATGGTCGAAGATTTTGTAGTATTTTTTCAACTGTATTAAGTAAAATATTAGTGCTTTCTTTGATCATATCGATCGTAGAAATATCGGAAAAATAATTTTTGATTTTATCAAAAAGTTTGATTAAATCAGAAATTTTATCAATGCAATTGTCAGTATTTTTAATAATTGTGTCATCCTTGGATGTAATCTGATCAAAATTACCATATTTTCCTTTAGCTGTTAAGTGCATATTATTATCATCACAATTTTGATTAATATTTTCTACAGCATCATTAATAAATTTATCTAAGTAATTGTTAATCACGCTCTTGGTAATATATTTTTTATTTCTATTATCACAAGGGTCACCACGAAATTTTTCCGAAAACATTTCAGAAATTTTATCAAATTCACCTTTCCATTCACGTATGATATGATGAAAATAATTTTCTACTACTTTAGACTTATTACCATCATTACTAATATAGTCTCCTTGACTTATAACGCACAAGAAATCATTGTCTTTTTTACTATTCTTATATGTATTGTCCAATGCATCAATAAATTTTTCACATAAATGTGTTTTACCACTACCCATATGACCATAAATTATGCAACTTAGAGAAATAACTATGTTACCTATTCCATAAAGAAAAATTGTATGATTAGAAAGAGATAGAGATAACGATGGGTGATGTTTTTGAGAACTATTTTCAGCAAAAAAATTCTTGATATTTTCAAATATTTGTTCGCTATTATTCAACGAAACTTCGTCCTCAAAAAATATGAAAGAAACAAGAGGAGAAACAACTCTATCATTCCCCACTATATAGTGATATTTATAATTACCTAGTTTCTCGTCAAAAAGTTTAGGAATTAAATAAGCTAATGTTCTTAATGAAGAAACTGTCTCAACACACGTTATTTTTGGTAAACATTCTGTCTTGTTCCACTTATCAATTTGTAAGTCAGTAAAATTACGTTTCACATCACTTTTTCTAAAATGTGGAATACAAATTGCACCACTTAATAATTTCGAATAAGCTGATAATAATTCTTTATTATCTATAATAAGAATTTTATTGTTTTTATAACCACTCAAAGAATAGTTACGAATTTTTTCTAACACATCTTCTATGCTTTTAAATATACATATAATATGTTTTGGATTGTCATCATTACTAAACAAAACATCCAATTCAAAACCAACTAAAATATTGATTTCTTTATTTTTCACATTTGTTTTGATTTTTTCTATTTTTTTCTTGTAATCATTAAAAAGAATACCATTACCATAATAACTAAGTATTACCGAAAAATGATCGGTAAAAGCATAGACTTTGTAACATTCAGCTTTTTTAGAATTTTCAAAATATTCTTCTATTTTTTTATCATCATAAAAATTCCCTTCAGGATCTATTAAATGATTATGTAAATTAATTAAACATGTTTTCATTTACACTAAGTATACTTTTTTAAAGAAGGAATTTTTAAATAATCAATAATTTTATTAAACTCATCCGAATTAATATTTTTTTTAAGAAATTTATCAATTGATTCTGATAAAAATAAATTATTTTTTATCTGGGCAATTTGATAACAAATTTGACAACTTTTTTTATTTTCATCACTAGATAAAAGTTGTTGATTTTTTATTGATAGTTCATTAATATGTTGATAAATTCCGCTTAATGAACCGTATTTTTGTAATAAATTAGCAGCCGTTTTAGGACCAATACCTTTAACCCCATTAAAATTGTCGCTACTATCTCCAACAATGGCTTTAAAATCAACAACTTGATTTGGTCTTAAACCATGAAATAATGATGAAAAATTATTATTAGTATATAAAGTTGTTTTAGATAAACCGACCTTAAACATGTAGTAATTTGTCAATGGTGTAACTAATTGCAATAAATCTCGATCGGATGAATAAATATCGACCGAAATATTATTGTCATTCATCTTTTTTACAAAGCTACCAATCAAATCATCAGCCTCGTAATTATCAAGGGCTTCATGATAAATTCCCATTGCACTAATTATTTTTTTAACTCATCCTAATTGAATAATTAAATCTTCAGGAGTCTTACTACGATTCATTTTGTAATTAGGAAGAATTTGATTACGGAATGTTTTGCGGTGTGCATCAAAAGCAATAAAAACATATTGGTAAGAATTATTTAATAATTTAAAGATTGTTGAAATTGTCAAAAAAATAGCATTAGTGGGAATTAATTTATTTTTATGGTAATAATCAAGCATTTTTATCGTAGCATAATAGCAACGAAAAAGTAACGAATTACCATCAATTGCTAATGCTTTTGCTGTCATAATTAAAAATTATAGATAAACTAAATAATAAACTTTTTTTTAATATGTTTTATGCTAAGCATTTTTCTCTGTGGTGTTGATATATTTGCTAATTCAACAAGTAAAAAGTTATTTGCTTCAAGTAATGCATTTTCTTCATTATTGGCTAAAATATTGTTAAAAACAATGATATTGTTAACAATTGTTGTTTCATCTTCAAGTGCAACCCAAGCAATATTGACATTCTTTTTTGTTTTCATTCGTTTTATCTTTATGACTTTAACAATTGCCAAATAATTTGTTATTCGACTTGGACTAAAAGATTGAATTTCACTAAGCGAATAAATTTGTGGAAAAGAATTATTTTTTTTTATGATTGTGATTGGATTAATTGAAAAATCAATTCCCAATAAATTTGTTTGTGCAATTACTTCTTGATTAATTTGTTGTTTTGTTAAATGGTCAAATTTATCCAATTTTAAATCTGCCAACATATTGTAGTTTGTTGGAAATAATTTTATTGATTTAAAAATATTTTCTAAATTTACCAACAAACTTGTTCGATTAGGAATATCGTTATTGAAAAACTCATCAAAACATCCGGCATTTATTAGTATTTGTAATACTGATAATCCAATATCATAATTAATAAGTTTTGTTAAAGCATCAAATAAATTAGTAAATTTTTTTTCTAAGCAACTATAACGAATAGTAATTATTTTTTTTATTGTTTCATACCCAATCCCTTTAATAGCATTGAAACCAAATAAAATTTTACCCTGATGAATTGTAAAATTTTCTTGTGAATAATTAAGTGATGGTGGCAAAATTGCAATTTTGTTTTTTTTTGCTTCAATTAAATAAGTAATAATTTTATCGGTCGCATTGTTGTTATAAGTCAATAAGCAAACAAAAAATTCTAATGGATAATATGTTTTTAAATATGCCATTTGATAGGAAATAATTGCATATGAAATCGAATGGGATTTATTAAATCCATATAAACCAAATTTCAAAATATATTCGAAGATTTTATTTGCTTCCTCTTGTGAATAATTATTTTTTACTGCTTTAGTGATGAAATCATACTTTAATTGTTTCAAAACTTCATATTCTTTTTTTGAAATTGCTTTTCGGAATAAGTCCGCCTCGCTTAATGAATATTTAGCAACTTTTTGTACAATTTGAATTACTTGTTCCTGATATAAAATAATTCCATATGTTGGGGATAAAATATCTTTAATTTTTTCATTAATAAAGATCATATTTTTTCCTTTATTTTTGTTATCTAAATATAACGAAACATTATCGCGTGGTCCTGGGCGAAATAAAGCTAGTGTATCACAAATATCCATAATTGATTTTGGATTAATTTTACGAATAATATTTGTCATTCCAGCACTTTCAAGTTGAAAGATACCAACCGTTTCTCCACGATACAATGTATCGTAAACTTTGGTATCATCAAAATTTATTTTATTTAAATCAAAGTTTACATTATGATGTTGCCTAATTTTTTCACTACAATCACTAATAATCGATAAATTACTAAGACCTAAAATATCCAATTTAATTAATCCAATACTTTCAAGAAATTCTTTAGAATATTGAATTGTTTTAACATTATCATTTGAAAGACAAAGAGGAGCAATATCAACTAAATTTTGTTGTGCTAAAACAATACCAGCAGCATGTAAACCAATTTGTCGTGGCAAACCAACTAAATAAAAAGCTAATTTAAATAATTGAGGGTATTTATCAATCAAAGCAATTAAATTTTTATTAGTTTTAATTTCCTGATTAATATTTTTTTCAAGATCAGAAGTTATTTTCTTACAAATTAAATTTATTATTTTAAGATCAATATTAAGAATTCTTCCCACATCTCTTATTCCTGTTTTTAATTTTATTTTTTGAAAAGTAATAACATGAGCAATATGTTGTTGTCCATATTTTGCTTGCAGATAATCAACAATTTCATTTCTACGACTATCCATAAAATCCACATCAATATCAGGCATTGATCTTCTTGCTTTATTTAAAAATCGCTCAAAAATTAAATCATATTTTAATGGATCAATGTTTGTTATTCCCAAAACATATGAAACTAGTGACCCAGCAACCGAACCTCGACCTGGACCAACCATAATATTATTTTGTTTTGCATAAGCAACATAGTCTTGAACAACTAAAAAATAATCGTCAAAATTAAGCTGATGAATAACGTCTAATTCATATTTAATTCGATCAATATATTTTTGTGAAACCATATCACCAATACGATGAATTAAACCTTGCTTGCATCTTGCTTTTAACAATTCATGTGAATCTCGTGATGGATCAAATTTTATAAAATAATTGCTTTGATTTAACGGAATTATTAAATTTATTTTTTGTAATAAATTTGTTAAATTATCTAACTGTGTTTTTGTAAATATTTGTTGAGCTTTTTGTTCGGTTCATAAATATTTATCCATTAAATCATTGTTGTCATTAACATCGAAATATAATTGATTATTTTTTATGGCGATTATTGCCTTATATTTTTCATAATCATTTTCTTCCACAAACAATGCTTCGTGTAAGGCTAAATCACAAAATAAATATTTGTTTTTAGCATTAATTTTTTCTAATCCTTCTTGATTACTAATAACAATAAGATCATCATTAATATGTTGTGTCCAATCTTGTGAAGGAAAACAATTAATTATGGAAGAGATTTTGCATAGTTTTAAATATCCATTATTGTTTAAAGCAACCAAATATATTTCATTGCCATTTAAAGTTAAATTCAAACCAATAATTGGTTTTAGATTATTTTTTTTTGCTTTTGTATAAAATTCAATTGCTCCATACATTACATTTTTATCAATCAAACTAACATATTGTTGTTTATTTTTGATAGCAAAATTAATTATTTCATCGATGGAAATAGCCGAATTTGATATTGAATAATATGATTTTGTGATTAAATTAACAAACATTAAATTTTATTATTATGAAATTTATTTTTTTCTTGTAAATATTTTTTTAAATCACAAAGGATTTTTTTAAATTCACAATGTTTTAAAATTCTAAATCCTGCAGCCAATTTGTGTCCACCACCATGATATTTTTGTGCAATGTGATTTATTGGTAAAGATAAACTACGAAGAGAGCCTTTCCATTGTTTTGAATCAAAATCGTAATAAAATGATAATCAAATTTTTATTTTATTAATATTTGCTAATGTATTGACCATACTATTGTAATATCTTATTTTATAGTGATGATAACTTTTTTTTGGTATCTTCACTCAAGCAAGGCCTAATTTTTGGTCAAAATGTGCTTTTTTAATAACATGTTTTTGAAACAATAAATCATTAACCTCTCTTGTATAAATTGCTTGATGAACTTTCTGACGTTGACAACCAATTTTTACTAATTCACTAACAATTTGATAAGTTGATGGTAAAACTGCAGAATAAAGAAAACGATTTGTGTCAGTAATAATTCCAGCATATAAATAATTACTTGTTGAGACCGAAATATTTTTCTTATCCCATTCCAATAATAATTCAGCAATCATTTGACAAGTCGCTGGATACTTCTCATCAATCCATTCAAGATTTGCAAAATTTTTAATTTTTGGATGATGATCAATTAAACACAATTCGTGACATAATTTATATTTTTCTGTTGCTATACGATCTTTTGTTGGTGTATCAACAATAATTCCAAGCGAATTTTTGATTTCTTGATCGCTAACATCATTATTTTTTAATGGGAAAAATGCAATCACATTCTGCCTTTTAATTAAATCAACACCAATAACATTAATTATTTTTTTTGGATACTTTGTAAGCAAAAAATTTCTTAATGCAAAACTAGAACCTAAAGCATCAAAATCGGGTAATTCATGAAAAAAAATTGAAATATTTTTATATTTTTCAATTTTTTTAATAAATGTTTTTAAAAATTTTTTTGCAAGCATTATATTTCTTTCTTTATAATGCTTTTTATTGTTTTTTCATAAATTGGTTTTATCATTATCATTTCTTTTTCTAATTTTTTAGCAACTGTAATTTTTGGTTTGGTTACCGGATTTGTTGGAACAAAACCGCTACAAGCATCCGGATATGGCAAAATTGAAATTTCAAAACTTCCAATTTTTTTGGCAATCGCAATAATTTCTTCTTTGTCGTAGGTTAAAAGAGGACGTAAAACAATCGTATCTTTAATTACATCAGAAATTGTAATAATACTTTCAATTGTTTGACTTGCAACTTGTCCCAAATTTTCACCTGTGGCAATTGCAGAATATTTGTACAATTTTGCTAAGTATTGCCCAATACGAAAAAAATATCTACGCATGATTGTTATTTGATATGAATGATTAGAAATATGAGCAATTTCGTGTTGCAACGGAGTAAAATTACATATATATAAAATTGGTTTTTGTTCAATTCTTTTTGATAAAGTAATTTTTTTAATCAAATCAATTGTTTTTGATAACGATTTTTTTGTCGTATGGGGTGGAGAAATAAAAGTTAAAAAATCCACATGAAAACCTCTCTTCATTAATAAATGACTAGCAACAGGGGAATCTATTCCTCCAGAGATCAAAACAAGAACTCTACCATTAATCCCTAACGGAAAACCACCTAAACCTTTTTGCTTATTAAAATAAACGATAAAATACTTATCATTAATTTCAATGTTAATTAAAATTTGTGGTTGATGAACATCAACTTTGGCATGCGAAAATTTTTTTAAAACAAAATCACCAATATTACGATCAAATTCTAATGAATTTAGAGGATATTTTTTGTCAATTCGTTTTGTTTTAACTTTGAAAGTGAAAAAAAGTTTTTTGGGTAAATTTTTTAATAGAAATGAACAAAGTTTAGTTTGATTACGAGGGATAATATTTGCCTCAATAACTAATCTAATCCCCGGAATCATTTTAACAATATCAAAAATTTCAGCAAAAGATTGGTTAGGAATATTTTTAATTAGAATGGCATCGTATTTATAAATAAAAATTAGTTTTTTAAAATCAAATAAAGCCTTTTTTATGTTTCGTAAAAGTAAAGCAGAAAATTGACAACGGTTTTTACCCTTCAAAACCAATTCACCAAATTTGATGTAGATTATTTTTGTAATTGTGTTCTTATTCATATTTCATCTTCCTTTGTTAATGTGGGGGAAATACCCTTAATCACATGTTGTTCATACCATTTCTTAACTTTTTCAATAACCTCACTAAATTGTTTAAGATCTACATGCATTTCCTTTAATTTAATGATATGATTATTTATTTGGAATTTTTCGGGATTTTTATAATCATCTAAATTTAAAAAACAAACCGCAAAAATACCATAATTTGTTTTGCGCAAAAATAAATATAAAGCTAATTGATAAACATATTCATCATTAATTTTAAATTCGTTTGTTTTAGGATCAAATCATGACTTATATTTTGCCATTTTCTCCTTAACTATTGGAAAGCCATTTTCATCTTTTTGCAACATTAATGTTCCATTATTTTTTTTATACAATAAACCATCATATGAAGAAGTTTTTATTTCCAACATTGGTTTACCTTGTTCATATAAAAAGTTTCCTTTCTCATCAATAGGTTCACCATCTGGAATACCACCAAAAAGTTTATTTTCCTTAAAAACATCTCATTTTATTGCAAAAGGATCATATGATTTAAAATTTATATTTAGTTGTTGACTAACAAAATCTCTAATTTTTGGTTCAATAATGTGTCCAACATGAGCAAGTGTTTCATCCATTTCCTCCTTATAAAGATTAACAATTGATAATCAAACACGGAAAGGTGTAACATATTTGTTTAAACCTAAAATACTTGCTATTCGGCCACCAGTAATTTTTTTAAAATGAGATAAATTATTTTGTAAATATGGCTTTGTCAAAACAATACGATTATTTTCAAAATAAAAATCGATATCTTTTTTTTTAGTAAGTGGCATATGTTATTATTTTACTTTCTTTGTAATGTTGATTGTAAATGTTTTTTACGGAAAAAATTAACACTATAACGATGTACTTCATTTTGAATTTTTAATAAAAAATTATAAAAATCAGAACTATGATCTAACTTAATAATTTTGTCATCAAAGTAAATGGCATTTGTTTTATGGGCTATGTTTTTAACCAAACCAACAATTTTTGGGGGAGTAATTTTTAATTTTAAAAAAACACTTAATGCCGCTTTTACTTGAATTTTACCACCATCAACAATAATTAAATCAGGCAATTCATTAGCATGTTTTGCTAAATATAATTCAAAAATATAAATGAAGCACTCATAATCAGAATTTAATTTTTTCTTAATAATATATCTTCGATAATTATTTTTTATAAATTCCCCATTTTTAATACTTATCATTCCAGCTACTTTGTCATCATTAAATAAATTAGATATATCAAATGCAACAATTGTGTTTAATTTTGAAAGATGTAAAATTTCTTTCAATTTATTCCATGACGAGTTTAATTTTTGTTTTTTCAATTTAAAAAAGTTAAAATTATTTTTAAGATAATCTTTTAAATTTTCTTCAACATTCTGCAAAATTGCTTTCTTTTTACCTTTGATAGGGGAAATAATTTTCATCGATAAATTTGTTGTAAGTAATTTAAGATTATGTTTTGAAAATAATGATGGGGTGTAGAGAACTTTTGGTTTATTGAAATTTTTGAGATAATATTGAATAATTCAATTAAAAATTGTTTCCTCAATAGTATCATAATACTCATAGATTTGTTGGATTTTTGTTAATAATTTGCCATCAACATATTTAAATAATCCAATGACTAAAAAATTATCTTGCACAGAAAAACCTAAAAAATCAATATTGGAAATCGTAGTTAATTGAATATTTTGATTCTTCTTTAATTCTTGCAATGCAATAATTGCATTTTTTATTTCATTTGCTTGTTCAAAATTTAATATTTCCGCCGCTTTTTTTTGCTTATCTTTTAATAAATCGATGATCCCTTTTGTCTTACCATGAAAAAAATGAATAATTTGTTTTTTAATTAAATCGTATTGTTTTGGATCAATTTGATTAACACATGGACCTAAACATTGTCCTAAATCATAATATAAACATTTTTTATGGGGAATATGATTACATTTTCGCAAAGGAAAAATTGCATCAACCAATGTCTTAAATTTATGTTTTTCAAAAGTTGAAGTAGCAAAAGGACCAAAATATTTACCACGATACCGGTTAAAAAAATAAGTATATTTTAATTGGGGATGTAAATCATTGGTCAAAACAAAATAAGGATAAGCATTAGAATTTTTTAATGAAATATTGTATTTGGGTTGATGTTTTTTAATTAAATTATTTTCAAGAATTAATGCTTCATTTTCATTATTAACAACAAAAAATTCAACATCAAAAATTTCCGCAACAAGTTTCGATGTTTTAAAATCGCGATGGGGATTAAAATATTGATGACAACGTTTAAAAAGATTTTTTGCCTTACCAACATAAATTATTTGTTGATCAATATTTTTCCACAAATAACAACCGGGTTTTTTGGGAAGATTAGCCAATTTAAATTTTAAATTACTATTCATTTATTTAATGTTTGTTACAACCGATTGAATGTCATCGTCTTGCTGACACTGATCAAGAAATCTTTGAATTTTTTCCATCAGCAAATGATCATGGATTTCTTTCTTTTCGTTGGCAACCAATTTAACTTCTCCAGAAATAATATCATATTGTGCTTTTTCTAATTCGTGATTAATTGCTAAAAAATCTTTTGGTTTTGCTAGTATCTCATAAATATCACCATTTTCAATAAGATCAACAATTTCGTATGGAAGTAATAATTCTAATAAAAAATCATATGTGGTTTTATTGTTTTTACGTAAATGAAAAACTGCCAACTCAGTAAAAAACATTTTCACACTATTTTGTTTAGCAATTTGTCCACCAAATTTTGTTAAATAACCGTGTAAATTAGCAATAACTCGATTTTGGTTATCAGTTAGAGCATTGACGATGATCTGAATGCCATTTGGACCATAACATTCATATGTTAAATTAATTAAATTTTTTTGGTCTTTGTTTGCTCCTAAAATATTACGATTAATTGCTTCCTTGGATAAATTGTTTTGCAAGGCTTTACTAATCGCTGCCTTTAATCGCGCATTAGATTGGGGATTTGGTCCAGCAATTTTAACCGCAGCTTTTATTTCACGAGCTAATTTCAACCAAATTTTTGCTTGCTGTTGCTGCTTCTTATTTGTTATATTTGCAATTAAATGTTTACGTGGAATGGTTATTGATCTCCTAGTCTCATAAATATTTATGCCCAAAAATAAAAATTAAAATAACAAAAATTAATGATAGGATTAATTTCCAACTACTTTTAATATATGCCGAATATGAAATTTTGTGATGAATTAAAAAAGGAAGAAGTAAGGAAGTTGGAGAAAGCAAGTTGACAATAATTGTTGATGACAAGAAAGCATGATAGTATACGGCACAACCAATTCGTTTTACAATTAAGGCAGAATTAACGACTCCAAATAATATACCCCCACTCCCTAGTGATGGATTTACCATTATCACTAAACCAATAAAAATTAAAAAAGCAAAAATAATTGTTTTTAATTCAAAAGGCTCAATAAGAATAAAATCATGATATTTTCGACTAATTAATATGAATAAACCGTGTTCTAAAAAATTAATTTCAATTGCTTTACATAAAATAGTAGCAATAATAAATGGAATAAATTTTTTAAAATTTTTGGTAAAATTTTGTCAATTTATTTCTTTATAGTTAAAAATTATAAAAAAAACGCAATAACAAACAATAATTCAATAGTTTGTTCGAAGATATAAATATTTTTTTGATTCAATAAGTGGTATATCATCCAATTCATATTTTTCACCATGCGGGGCAAAATATAATGGGGGGGCAATCCAAAAAAAGAAAGAGGATAGAAAACCAACATAATATGAAAAATCATCAAAAAAATAATGAAGCCAATTATGATTTGTCACCAATAACAAAAATATTGCAAAAACAAACCAACGAAAATTTTTTATTTTTTTTTCTGTTAAATCTAGATTTTTTTGTAAAAAATCAATATTATTTTTTGTTGCAATTGTTGTATCATAAACGAGTGATTGAATAGGATGATTCAATATTTTTTTTGCATAATTCAAAATAAAAAAAATCGCTACTGCAAGCAACGAAACAAGCAAAAAGAATTGAATATGAGCCCTTAATTCCAATCATGGATTAATTTCAATTTTTAAAACATTAACAATTAATGGATTAAATAAACTTGTTCCATAACCAATTACCGTTGGAAAGAAGAAGACATAAAAAACAGTTAATAAATCAAAACCAAGTAAGAGTAAAAATTTTCCATAAATTGGGTAAAAAACAATAATTTCATGATACATTCCTAAAAAATGACTTAACAAGCAAACAACAATCATAGGAAGAATAATTATTCATTTTGTATCACCTTTTGCCTTTAAAATTAATTGATTGATAATGGCATCAAAAGTAGTAGTAGAAGCAACTAAACAATAACAAATAACCAATAATAAGAGTAAAATGCAAAATGTTTCATTTTTAATTACTAAGTCATGTTGTACTGCATCCGAAAAAGCTGGTTTAATGTTAAAAATTTTCAACCAACCAACAATAGATTTAACTGGTAAAATGAATAAATCAAAAACAGTTGGAATCGCAAAATAGAACGGTCGATCCGAAAGTACATTACCAATATTAATATAGGAAATGCCACCTTTAATTAAATAAATCATTCAATAAGCAACAATAACAAGCATATTAATAATGATTAAAGAAAAGAGAGAATGATAAAGCGAATATTTCGTTTTAATTAAATATTTTTTTTTCATAACTTTAATCCAAATAAAAAGATAGATCAATCCAAAAATTGGAATAAAAGAAAAATAAAAATTCCAAACAAAAAAAACAAAATTTTGTTTTGATAATGTGTTTAGTGCTTTATAACGGAGTCAAAAAATATAAATAATAGAAAACAATAAAAGGAAAACGGAAAAAATAACACCACCAATAATTTTTGATAAATTATCTTCCGCCATATCCGTTAAATAAAAAGGAACATCTTGGGAAACAGACAAAATTTGAATGATTTTAAATAATAGAAAGAAAAAGCCAAGAGAAAGAAAAAAATTACAAATAATTAACTTATAGCACTCTTTAAAATGTGAAATAAAAATAAAGCTATTATTTTTAAAATCGGACTGTTGGTTTTTCTTAATATTCATACTTTAATGGTGCTCGAGAAGGGACTTGAACCCATACAAAGATAACTTTAATAGATTTTGAGTCTATCGCGTCTGCCATTCCGCCACTCGAGCATTTTTTGCTCTTGTGCAACACTTTTATTATAATGTCTTAATAATGTTTAAAGATATCCGTTTATACGATACACATTGCCATTTAAACTCAAAAATATTGCTTAATAATTTTGACGAAATTGTTAAAATTTGTCAAAGAAAAAAAATAATTTTAAATTGTGTTGGAACTAATTATGAAGATAGTTGTATTGCAATAAATCAAGCAAAAAAATATCCTAATTTGATTAAAGCAACAATCGGTATTCATCCTTATGAAATAAAAAATTGCAATGTTACTAAATTAGAAGAATTATATTTATCAAACAAAAAGTATATAGTTGCATGGGGTGAAATTGGTTTAGATTATTATCAAAATCCAACAGATGAAATTATTAGACAACAAAAACTTTTTTTCACTGACCAAATAAAATTAGCAAATAAATATAATTTACCAATTATTGTTCATGTCCGAGACCAAAAAACAAAAGCTCTAGATGATTGTCTTGAACTTTTAAAAAAGCATAATAAAACAAGCAAAATCTTGATTCATTTTTTTACGGGTAATAAGGAAATATGTGAAAGGATAATAGCATGCGGTTATTATGTATCTTTATCTGGTGTTGTCACTTTTAAAAATAGTAAAGAAATTAATGAAGCAATAGATTTAATCCCCCTTAATCATTTACTAATTGAAACGGATGCTCCTTATGCAACACCAGTTCCTTACCGTGGTGAAATAAATAAACCATACTACCTTGAAAATATTTATGAATATTTACAAAAAAAATTAAAAAACAACGATTTATGAAAAATTTTACGCGAAAATTCTTTGAATTTTTTTGGTTTAAAATAAAATATGAAAATTAATTTGAGTTTATTGTTTAAAGAGCAAAAAAAGTTGGATGAATTTATCCACAAGAAGCATAAACTGACATATAAAAAAATATTTATGGAAACGAAATTGGCCTTATTTGTCGAATTAGCTGAATTGGCAAATGAGATTAAATGTTTTAAATTTTGGTCAATTAAAGGGAGTGGTCCAAAAGAAAAAATTTTTGAAGAATATGTTGATGGTTTACATTTCATCATATCTTTATGTCTAACAAAAAAAATAAAACCAATTTTCAATATTAGTAAAAAACATATTCCTTTTTCAACAAAACATGATATCACAACTAAATTTCTCGACTTATTTAAAATGATTCATAAATTAAAATCAAAAAATAGTTTTATTAAATGATTAGTGAAATACCTAGATTTCGGTTTTTGCTTAAATTTTACATTAAATGAAATTATTGATGCTTACATGAAAAAAAATAAAATCAATTACAAACGACAAAAAAATAATTATTAATGTGTTTACATGTTCAATACTAATCTTTATTATTTTATTGATAAGTGATAATATCATCTAATAAATATTTATCATTTAATAAAAATTACAATCGTCTTTTAAAAAATTCTGAGATTTTTCAACTTTATTTCAACCCCAACAACAAACATGATTAGGATCAACAAATAGTGGATAAATTTTATGTTTTGATTCTCTCGAAAATATAAATAAACAAAAAAAGCGACAAGTTTTTGATCAATCATAACAACGACATTCAAGAAAAAAACAATCGCAAACACTATTTTCATTTTCATCCAAGTTTTGCAAAATTGCACTTGATTTTCCTTGCTTTTTACAAATTTCCTTATAAACACACCTTATTGCATTAATATGAGGCTTAACATAAATTCTTTCAAATCTAAATTTGTTTATCCAAAAACACCAATCAGAAATATTTTTTAAATCGTTTTTAAAAATATCAATTACTTTGAAAAATTCTTGTTTTGATCTAAAACAACATCGTGGTATTTTATTATGAAATAAAGTAATAGGTAAATTATTAATTGAAAAATAAATAGGTTTTTTGTAATCTAATCAATAATCTCAAATAACTTCAATCATAGTTCATCATTATTGACATTTCAAAATTGAGTATATTTCTTCAGCAGTATTGGAAAACTTACAAAAATCATCAGAAAGTTCATTTAAAAACAAACAACACGGTTGTCATTCTTTAATACCACCATTTTTTCTAACATTAATATATTCTATATTTTGGTGTGATCAATCAACTAATTGATTTGACTCATATTCGTTCAATTTGTCAATAATTTTATCGTATTGTTCAAATAATTTATTATCATTATCGTTTAATAAAAAATCACTTTCAATTTCTTCTTCATGAATTAGTTTTGATCGCATAAAATTGTAAGATTCGACATTCACCGGACCATACACCCAAGCTTGAAAATTATTATTTTTTTTATCAAAAATTGGGGAATCTTCAAAATTTATTTTATTTATTTTTTCATAAACACGTAAGAAAAAAAGAATTTTTTGAATTCTTAAATTCGAATTAATATGGTGTTTAAGATATAAATATAAACTAAATTTTTGAACCTTATTGATTGTTTTCATATCGTTATTTCCCATACTAATCTAAATTATAATATGACATATTTTTATAATAAATGACATTCCCAAACTAAATCTTCCTTTTTACCAATTACGTTTTTCATCATAATTACTAATTGTTTTATAATAGAATTCGATAACAATGGCTTACTCAATGAAACATGCTTGCGCCAATAAAAACGACGAGTTATATACACCAAAAATATTAGTTGAAGCAATTGAAAAATATCTCGTTAGATTGTATAGAAGAATAGAGAGAGAGAGAGAGAGAGAGAGAGAGTAAACCAATAATTTGGTTGCCTTTTGATACTGAACATAGTGAATTTGCATACCTTTGTCGAAAATTAAAATTCAAATATGTTTGTTCTCATATTAAAACAGGACAAGATTTTTTTAAATATGAACCTAAAGTTTGAGATATTGCTCTATCCAACCCACCTTTTAGTAAAAAATTAGAAGTTTTTAAACGATTAAATCAACTTAAAAAACCATGGGCAATGTTAATGAACATAATGTCCTTAAATTATCAAATTATTGGTAATTATTTTGTACAGCAACCATGTCAATTATTACTCGTTGATAAAAGAATAAGTTTTAATGGTTCACCATCATCTTTTAATACTTCATATGTTTGTGGGAATAAGTTTTTGCCAAGAGATTTAATTTTTGTTCATCTTAAAAATAATAATGCCAAAAAAAATTTTATTCCTTCCCGAATGCTTACCCATTCTAAAAAGAAAAAAATACACAATACAAAAAAATGGCAGAAATTATCATTACCAAAGTGAAATAATCAGCAAAATAAATATGTCAAATAGTAAACAATTAAGTAAAATTCAAAGAATTAATGGTGGTGGAAAAGAATTAACACAAACATCTAGTAAGATGGATAATCTTATTTTAACTTGTGTTGACGAGATAAAAATAAAGTTACAAAATCAATACCATAATCGTATAAACCTTTGCCATGAAAAGAAAATATATTTAAAAGATATTGTTGCAAAGTTAAGAAAGATTTATCCAAATGAAGATTGATTGTATAACTTTGAAACAAGTACGATTAAACCTGATGGTGGGATATTGTATCTTATTGATAAAGGTGGAAAGCAATATCCAATTTTGATTGCTGAACAAAAATCACAAGGAACAAATAATCGTGTAATACAAGAAACTGGAAAAAAACAAGCAAGAGGAAATGCAATAGAACGACTTGGGAAAAATTTAATCGGTTTACGAACTTGATTGAAAGATGAAGAAATTTTTCCTTTTGTTTGTTTTGGTTCTGGATGTGATTTTGAGCAAAATTCATCAATTCTAGATCGTGTTAGTACAATGGCAGAATTTTCAAAATTAAATAATATTAATCTATTTGCAACAGTCGATTCAAAGCGTTGCCCAGGTAGTTTTTATTTTCATGAAAAAGCCCTTTTAAAAAACGATTTTTTAAAAATAATGATGGATATAGCAGAACGTAGTATTTTATATTATTTTTCGAAATATGGTAAGGAGAGTTTTATTGAATAATTTTTACCATAAATATGGCATTTATGTTTTAGTGTAAATATGGAAAATTGGATTAACGAAAACGAAAAAATACAAATATTAGAGATATTAAACTATCAATTTAATTATCTACAGCTATCTACAGCAACGACATGCACACCTAAAACTAATACCGAAAATAAAAAATGACGAGAAATTAGAATTAAAAGATTTAATAAGATTAGCAAAAATAATTAAATATCAAATCAAACACATTAAAAAGATAACATTAGAAAACCAAGCAATAACAAAATGCGAAAAAGAAATAAAATTGTATAAAAAAATACTAGTAGAAATAATTCAGATAGCACCAATCGAAAAATTAATAAAAATAACAGGCAATGCGAGCATAAAATGATTAATAAAAAAATTAGCGTAATTAAAATAAAAAATGATAATGAAACTAATACCGCGAATTATTAACAAATACTGGTAAAAAGAATGAGAAAAAATTATTTCGGTATTAAATTGTAGTTTTTAAACAATCAATCTATAAAATTCTCTAATTTTTCGTTGATCAGTATAAATTTATATATCTCGAATATATCTTGACATTTATGAATTGACTGGATTTTTTCCATATCACTAGAATGACGTTCTAATCAACACCTATCATGTAATTTTCTCTTTAAATCACTAATTGTTTTGATATTATGTTTTATCATTAATTTAATTCATTCTTTTAGTATATTAATGTCTTTTATAACAAATGGAATAATTTGATGTTTAGCATCAATAAATAATGGGAATAAAGTAATTTTTTCGCTTTCAACACGAACAAGATGAAATATTCGAATTGATCCTTTTGAATCTTCGCTAAGAAATTGCTCTAGAAAAAACCATTTCGTTTTTATATCCAAAATATCCGGTGGTAAAATTTTATTAGCACCAATTGATAGCGAAAACAATGTATAGATAATACAAATACGCTTCTTTATATGATCGTCTCGAATTTTATTGAAATTAATAAAATTTAATGGACTAGTTTTAATTTGTTCATATTCAATTTTCATTTTATTAATTTTATCCTCAAAATCTTTTATTGAATTATCACAAATTTTATTGTTAAACGAATTTTGATAATATTTATTAGTATTTATTTCTTCTTGCCAAGATTTAGGCAATTTATCTTTATATTTCTCAATTACTTCTCTATCAATATAAATTGTTTTTTTATATTCTAATCAATATGTCTTATCATCAATATCGATTGAAAACATTCTGTCTGAATTTACTCAATATTATTTAAGAAAAATTTATTAACTTCTTCTGCAACTTCACCATCAAATGTTATAAAATCACTTTTATTTTCATCTAATTCCTTATCACAAGCTTCAAAATCTTTTAAAGTTCCTCGCACATTTTTATATTCAATGTTATGGTGTGAATAATATACTAATTTTTGTGCATCAACTTTTTTTAATCTATTGATGATTGGTTTATATATTTCCAAACTTTTTTCATATTCTTTAAATTCTGGTGATTTAAATTTAACTAAAATATCGTCACTACCTTCATCACCCATACCATAAAACTTTGGTCGCATAAAGTAATACGAATCAACGTTTACTGGACCATACATTCATGCTTGGAAATTCTTATTATTAGCATCAAAAATTGGAGAAACTTTTATTCCTTTTTTCATCTCATAGACACGCAAGAAAAAAAGAATTTTTTGAATTTTTAAGATTGAATCGATTTCGTATTGCGAAAATAAATACAAACTAAATTTTTCAACTTTTTTTAGTCTCATTATTATCACTTCCTAATTGTTAACATCTATTTCAATCATATTATATATATACTTAAAGTTAAATAAATTAGGTAAAAATTCTATCATTGCATATCTGTTTGAATCAAAATACACTCGGTTTAAATAATTACTATCTCATAAAACTATAAGCTAAAATATTTATATGCTTATAAAATCAACACACAACCATGCATCATTAAAATATTTATTTAATGATGATAATAAATTCCAATTCCAAAAAAATAAATTACATGAAATTTGTCCATATGTTGCAATGTATCCGCCAAAATTGGTTAATAAATTGATTAAAACTTTCACAAAAGAAGGGGATTTAATTTATGATCCTTTTTCTGGACGAGGAACAACATTATTAGAAGCACGAATAGCTAAAAGACAAGCATATGCCTCGGATTTAAATCCATTATCTTTTGTAATTACTAAAGCCAAATCTCGTAATTTAGATAAAAGTAAAATTTTAGCACGAATTGAACAACTAGAAAATAAGTATTCACATTATAAATTCCAACTAAATAGAAAAGACTATGACTATATGAAAACATATTTTTCAAAAAATGTTTATCACCAACTTTGTTTCATTAAAAATGAGTTAGGAAGAAAATGAAAAAAACTTAATGATATCGACACATTCATTTTATCTTGTTTCTTGGGTATTTTACATGGTCCAACAAGAAAAGATGGAACCTCTTTATTTTTGTCAATAAGTATGAGTAATACCAACGCTATGTCGAAAAATTATGTCGATAACTATGTTAAAAAACATCACCTTCATTTCCCAATTAACGAAAATATTTTTGAAAAATTAAAAGAAAAAATTGAAAAAGTTTTTTGTGAAAAAAAATTACCAATAGGAAATGTGAAAATGAAAGATGCAAAAAAATGTCATCAGATCTTCAATAAAAAATTTGATTGTATTATGACTTCTCCACCATACTTAAACATCTTCAATTACACAAGAGAGAATTGAATTAGATTATGATTACTAGACTATAAAAAAGATAATTTGAATAAAGCAATTAAATTAGATGATAATCATAAATATAAAGAATATAAATCTTTCTTGGTTGAATTTTTAAATTCTGCATATAAAGCATTAAAAATAAATGGTAAATTAATCATGATTATTGGTGATGTGGAAAATAAATATAAATTCTTAAATCTATGACAAGAAATAAAAAATGATGTTAAATTTAAATTAAAAGAACACTATATTGATCCTCGTGCTAATAATAAATCGACAAGAAAAAATGGTTCTAAAGCTGGAAGAGCAACAAAAGTGGATAATATTTGTGTGTTTGTTAAGTAATTGTGTTTGCTAAATAATATAGATTATGGATAATAGAATAATTTTCAAGATAAAAATTAGTAATAAAAATGGTGATAAACCAATATATAGTGATTTATCACATATTCTTTTTGCAACGAATAACCCTAGATTTACATTGATCCCTGATCAGAATATAAATCTTATTGATTTTTTAAAACAAGATGATAAAACACAAGACGAAATATTAAAAAAATTAATAAATTGTGAAGGTGATTTTTTAGACTTCTACAATCTTATTAAATCAATTAGTGACAATGGTTTTATGGATCAATATGAACAAATTTTCGTGATACAAAAAAATAGTAATGATTTTATTGTAGTAGAAGGTAATAGACGTATTATGTGTCTAAAACTGCTATTGAAATTAATAAAAATACCAGAATATAATGAAACATTTAATATTTATTCAAATGAAAAATCTTTTAATGATGATGAAGAGGATTTAAAAAATAGTGATTCTAATAAAAAAAGGTATTTTTGATATAGAAAAATAGTAGATATTATTGAAAAAACAAATTTTATGGATAGATATAAAGAAACTACTTTTACTTTAATTGAAAATGATAATGATTTATGAAAATTTATATATAGTAAACATTTGACTGGCGAGCGAATAGGTATGCGAAAATGATCTAGAGCAAAAAATTTTGCCGATTTGATAAAATGATTTGGTAAAAACGGGTGCGATCCAAAATCTGACGAAGTAAAAAATCTTTCACTAAAAATTAATCGTGATGTAAATGATATAAAAAAAGATTTTCAAATAGCTCAATTTCTTTATGCTTGTTTTTATTTTGGAAAAAAAATAAGTGATGATAGTTTAGACGAAAATGAAGTAAATTTTGGTCATAAAGAAATTTTAGATGATATGTCTATAGCAGATAAAATTTCTGCGCTCGAAAAAAGTCATTCTTTCAATAAAGTGGCGAAATTGATTAAAAATTACTTGAAAATTAGCGATAAAGTATTTCAGGAGCAATACATAAATATTGAGTTTGATAAAAAAAACAGCAAAATAAAATTTTGTGATTATGAGTACAAAAGCCGAATATTTTTAAAATTTCTCTATGATAAATGAAAAAGTGGAGAATTAACGACTAGACCATTTAAAAATGAAAATGAAATTTTACGTGAAATATTATTACAATTAAAAAACATCAATATTTGCACAAAATTAAGTTATGAAAAATTAAATGAATTAGATGAATTTAGTCTTTCAGTAAAAGATATTGACAAATTACTTGAAGCTAATGAATGTCAAAGCAGTGATCAATTAATAGGGCAACAATTAGAGCGCTTTAAATATGCACAAAATATTAAATTGAACGTTGAAAAATTACACAAATGAATTAGTGACGATAATTTTTTCGATTACTATCAACCAAATGGTGTTTTTAAAAGATTAGTTGATCAATTGACTTGAAACTTAGATCAACGATATTTAAATGCTGTTTGTTGCAGTTTACGTTCTTTTTACGAACAAATTCTGATTTGAACATATATATCACTTGATACTGATGCTTATCATAGATCTAAAATGATTAATGATTTTGCGAAAAATAAAATTATTGATATATGAAGAGATGTAAAGAGAAATTTCATAGTAGACAATAATGTCGATAGTTCGTTAATAAATAAATATCTAAATTTTTTGAAAATTAATAATGATTTAATAAAAAACAAATATCAAGTTTTTTTTATTGATTATTTAAAAAAAGATGGATATTATGATTTATTGAATTCCGGTATCCATGCATCGCACCGCATATATTTTCAAGAAAGTTATAATCAATATCTTGCTAAAATAATGGAAATAAGCAAATTAACTGATGAATTTTACGTTGAAATTAATTGAAGTGTTTTTAAAAAACTTAATGATGAGATTATGGCAGAAATAGCAAAACAATATGGTAAAAAACCTAATTAATAACGGGAAATTACCTTTTGAAGATAATATTGATTTTAAAAAAAGTAATTTAAATTCAACTTTTGTCTTCATAGCTAAAAATAATAAGAGTAGTAAATAAGGAGCAAATTCATTTAATTTCTATCAATGGTGTCTAACAAAAGTGCTTGTAAATAAATAAGATCTCAGCATTCGCATAAGCAACACAAAAATTATCAATAAAATTGATTTTTTGCATAAAATAAAATTAAGATAAGAATGATAAGAGAAAGGGAATTAACTTATATTTCGCTATTTTCGTCAGCGGGAATAGGTTGTTATGGTTTTAAACAAGCTGGTTTTGAATGTGTGGCAACATGTGAACTACTTGAAAAAAGAATTAAAATACAACGGATTAATAACAAATGTAAATATAAAACGGGATACATTGTTGGTAATATTACTAAAAAAAAATATACACAAAAATTTTTAATGAAATTAAGTTATGAAAAGACAAACATAAAATTACCGACATAGATGTTGTTATCGCCACACCCCCATGTCAAGGAATGTCAGTCGCTAATCAAAAAAAAGATAATGAAATAAGTAGAAATTCTCTTATTGTAAAAGCAATTAGTTTAGTTAAAAAAATTAATCCTAAAATATTTATTTTTGAAAATGTAAGATCATTTTTAAAAACAGTCTGTTTAGGAAGTGACAAAAAAACACGACCAATATCTGATGAAATCCATAAAAATCTTAGTGACCGATATACATATTTAGCAAAGATTTTGAATTTCAAAAATTATGGTTCAAATTCAAGTCGGACACGAATAATTGTTATTGGTGTTAGAAAAGATTGTATAGATCAAATTACACCATTTGAATGTTTTCCTAATTATTCGTCATCGAAAACATTGCGAGAAGTCATTGGAATGTTCCCATCACTAAAAAATATGGATGATTATGATGAAAAGAACCCTTTACATCATTTTAAAAAGTATGATATAAAAATGCGTTCATGAATTCATGATTTAAAAGAAGGTGAATCAGCAATGGATAATGAACTATTAAAACGACCACACTATATAAAACATGGGAAAATTACTTTTGCAAAAGGTGGTTTTGGCGACAAATATAAACGTCAAATATGAGATAAAGAAGCACCATGCATACATACAGCAAATGGATGTCTTGCCAGTCAAAATACTATTCATCCAATTGATGATCGTGTATTCTCTATTGCTGAACTAATGGCAATGATGACTATCCCAAAAAAATTTAAATGAGATAAAATTAATTTTAATAATTTAAATAGTGATCAAATTAAAAAATGGTTGACTCATAATGAAAACAATATAAGAGAATGTATTGGTGAGGCAGTACCTACTAATGTATTTTATAGGATTGCAAAAAATATTAAAAATTGTCTATTACGTGTAAATAATTTTTTTGAAGTGTCAAAAAAATTTGAAAACGAAAATTTATTAAAATATGAAAATGCGGCATTTTATACGACAAGAGTTAATTTAACTGAAATATATAATTTACTACCAAATTTCGATTCTAAAGTTATACGAATATGTGAACCATCTGCAGGTGTAGGTAATTTTCTCTTACCATTATTTAGGAAATATGAATCTTATCAAAAAGTTTTCCTAACACTTGTTGATATTGATATGAAAACTATTACAGTCCTAAAAGAAATATTAAAAAAAATAAATGTCCCTAATAATTTTGAAATTAATGTAATAAATACAGATTTTTTAAATGCTAAAATAATTCCTAATCATTTTGATTTAATTATTGGAAATCCACCTTTTAAAAAATTAGACAGAGAATTAGCAATGTCAACATCATGCAAAAATATATTTGAATTATTTTGAAAAAAGTCATTAATGATGGCTAATAGTGTGATCATGATATCACCAAAAATTTTATTATCTTCGCCAACATATAAACCGTTTAGAGACTTTTTAAAGGATAAAAATATTACTGATATAGTCGACTTTGGTGAACTAGGTTTTAAAAATGTAAAAATTGAAACTATTGCAATGAAAATAACTAATAACGGTAATAATAGTAAAAAAATTAGTGTTTTATCGGTACCAAAAAATAAAAAAATAATACAAGATAAAAATTATATATTTGATGATACTTTCCCTTATTGGATAATATACCGAGATAAAAAATTTGATGATTTATATTTTAAAATGAAGAAAGATATTTTTAAAAAATACAAAAATTACAAAATCATAGGTACAAAATGTTTTAAAAAAAATAATGATTCGGTATGAATTATAAGATTGAAAAATATAAAAATTGATAAACCAGGATTGATACATTTACCAAATTATGATCGCTATACCAATAGTAAATTTACTGATTCTAATAAATTCTATAAATTTATACAATTAAAAAATAAAAAATTATTTCTTATGCCCACATTAACATACTACCCACGAGTAATAAGAATGCCTAAAAATGTCTTTGTTAATAAATCTATTTTGATAGTGGAATTAAAAGACCCAAATATGGTTTTAAGTGATAAAGATTTAAATTTTTTTTATTCAAAAGAATTTAGGAATTTTTATTCAACAGCTTTTAATTATGCCACTAGAACACTGAATATAGATAATAATACAATTAAATTTTTTGGGAAAATTCAATAAACATGCGACACTTTTCTTTGAAAGAAGAACATCAAATTATAGATTACATTGAAACAATTGATTTTAGTTGTGGGTATTATAAAAAAAATAATAATTTTGAATGTTGGATTGTTGATCAAAAAGTAACATGAGATATTCTAAATATTACATGTAAATGTGTACTAAATTTGATTGATACAAAGCAGAAAACAGATTTTCGACATCAAGATTTTTTTGAAGATGAATATTCACGAAGTATTTATTGTAATAGAAGTTGTTCAAATGGAAAAGCTGTGCTGTCAAATGAATTAAATCAAAAAAATACTTCTAAAGAATACGATAAATTATTCTGAAATAATTTTGAATTTTTATCATATATTGAGGTCCTAACAAAAATTGAGCGAAAAAAATATAAGATTAAAAGGCGTGATATTATTGAGAAATTAGCCAGTTCACAAGAAGCATGTGTCGCAATTATCTGTTTATCTATGAATAAATTACTTTATGCTTTACCACTTAAAAAATCATGAGAAAATTATATCAATAATAAAAATAAGATGAACCTTGAAAAATTTAGAAATGATTTTTTTGATTGAATGAAAAAAACTACGCGTCACAAAAAAGACATCGGACAAATATGATGTAAATTTATTAATCCACTATTCTTTCTATATGAATTAAAGAAATTTAATCCAAAGAAAATAGAAAGAGAATGACCACAATCATGAAAAGATTTAGCTTATCTTAGAATCCACCCCAGAGATAAGCAAAAACCACCTGGCTTAACTAGAAAAGAATATCAAAGTGTCAAAAAAGAAAATACTTATCTATTGAATGGAACGATCAATTTGTCTTCAGCAAAAAACAGTATCAAAAAATGAAATCAACAATATTATAAAATTGTTGATAAATCTTTATACTGCTCTGAATATGATGGGCAAATGTGTTCAACCATACATATTCACCATATTTGACCACAAAATGAATTTGGTAATTGATTAGATATTACTTCTGACATATATGAAAATCTTATAATCTTGACACCCAACCAACATAGTGGTATAGCTCATAATCATGGAAACACAAAATTATTGAATAAAAATAATTTAAATCTTATTCTTCGCTGTAAATATAACACAATAATTAATTTTTTGAATAAACAGATAGGCAACTATTCAAAAATAAGGTTTTACAAATTATTGTGTTATATTAGAAATAAAAAATATATGAGTGATGCTGAAAAAAATCCTGAAAGACTTGAATCATACATTCAAGATCTTATTACATGATAGATTAGCATATTTGCTATTTTTTACTATCACACCGACTACTTTTAAAAAAAATAATTGCCAACCGTTTTGCAACTGCTATCATTTAAACATAATTTTTTCCACACTTATATAATCCAAATTCGTGTTTATATCAAATTAACCATGCAAAAACACTTTTCTAATGCTATAAAATATCAAAATACTAAATAATATTATTTGAAAAAGAAGAAATTTTTACGAATCTTTGTATTTTCAATTTATCAACATTATTTCTATCTCTTCATAAATCCCCAATGCTCAAAAAGAGGAATTAAAGTAAAAATCAGAGTTAACAAAAACATTAACAAACTAAATAAAATAGTAGAAATAAAAAAAAGATGAAAGGATTTTGAAACAATTACTTGATTAATACCAATAAAAAAAGAAGATATTAAATATAAAATCGGAATAGCAAAAGGACAAATACAAATAAGACTAAAGACATAGCCAGCTTTTCCCATTTTTTGGTAATAAGAAAAATTCATTGGTCCGTTAAATAAACCATTACGACCTAATAATGGTTTAATATTTTTGATCAAAAAACTAGTAATACCAATAAAAAGAGACATTAAAAAGACCTCAATTAAAATAATTGTGACACATCATTTTTTTTTATTTAAAAGAATACCTAAATTTTCAAATAATTTATGTCTAGCAATTAAATTGGTTTTCTTCGTCTTGAATTTTGTAAAATTTATTTTTTGCTGATCAATATTTATCCTATGCAAAGGATTAATTTTAACTTCATATGACGAAACATTTTTTTTGGTAAATTTACCAAGATTTTCATTAATATCTTTGTTTGATGAATTATTAGAAATACTAGGATCACCACTAGATATTTGTGTATCATTTCTTGCTAATTTCTTGTCGTTATCATTATTTTCTTGGCTCATAAAATAATTATAAATGTTTATTTCTTATGTAAATTATCAATAATTTCATTAATTTTCTTTGATTGATCGATACTGCAATCATTAATAAAAATTAATTGTGGAACTTTTCGAATTGTTAATTTTTTTGCTAAAGCTGTTCGAAACACACCTTTTGCCTTATTTAAAACTGAAACAATTTCATTAATTTTTGTCCGATCAAAAGTATCAACATAAACTGTACAGTAGGAATAATCACTTGTTAATTTTGTTGCAGTAAAAGTTGCTAATTTAATTTTTTCATCATAAATTTCATCTCTTAATGTTTTGTTAAGAATAAGTAAAATTTGACTTTGAATATGATGAAAATGAAAATTTTTTCTACCTTGTGTTTTCATTGCTATCGAGAACAATTTTTTTAATTTTTTCGACAAAAATTTGGATTTTATCCCCTACTTCAGCTTGCGAAAAATTATCAATAATCATTCCACACTCACTTCCTGCAATCACTTCATTAACAACATCTTTACCATGATGCAGCGAAGTGATGGCACCAGTATGAATAATTTTATCATTTCTTAATACTTGAACTTTTGCATTTCGAACTACTTTACCAGAAACAACACCACACCCACAAATTGTTCCTATTTTTGAATGAGTTCATATTTTTTTAATAATACATTCACCAATATTTTCTTTAATGATAACAGGTGTTAATGTTTGATAAAGTAATTTTGTTATTTCTTCTTTTAATTTGTAAATAACATTATAAAAATATATTTTAATCGCTAATTCTTGTGCTAAATCTTTAATTGATTTCAATGGTTTAACATTAAAACCTACAATAATCCCTTTACTTGTTTTTGCCAATTGCAAATCGTTTTCCGTAATTGGACCAGTACATGCGGAAATAATTTGAACACTTGCTCCAGGAATAGAAGTTTTTTCTAATAATGTTTTAATTGCTTCTAACGAACCTTGTACATCACATTTCACAATAACATTTAAAATTTTTTCTGTATCACTTTCCTTTTTAATTATTGTTTGTTTATTATTAGTTAAATTTACATTAATATTTTTTGCTTTGATTTTTTTCGCTATGTCTTTTGCTAAATTTTCATTCTTTAAAACAATTCATTTTTCCCCAACTAATGGAACCTCATTAAGACCAACAACTTTTACAGGTTGCCCAGCAATTGCTTGATTAACTTGTTTTCCTAAATCATTTAAAAGTAGACGAACTTTACCATAAGTTCCTTCAACGACAATAAAATCACCTTTTTTAATTGTTCCATTTTGAACGATTAAAGTTGCTACCGGTCCCAACCCTTTATCAATATTTGCTTCTAAAATGATTCCCATAGCATCACGGTTAATATTTGCTTTTAGTTCTAAAATATCGGCTAAAGCAAGAATAGCATCTAATAATTTATCAATTCCTTGATTTTTAAGAGCTGAGCCTTGAACAATAATTGTTTCCCCACCTCATTTTTCACTAACCAAACCGTTTTCAGATAATTGATTAATAATTTTATCGACAGAAATATTTGGTTTATCAATTTTATTAATAAAAACAATAATTGGTACCCTAGCATTTTTCGCACATAAAATTGCTTCTTTGGTTTGGGGCATAATTCCATCATCCGCAGCCACTACTAAAACAATAATATCAGTAACTTTTGCTCCACGTGCTCGCATTGCAGAAAATGCTTCATGACCAGGGGTATCAATAAAAGTGATTAAATTATTATTATGATTAATTTGATAAGCACCAATATGTTGAGTAATCCCCCCAAATTCAGAATTGACAATTCGACTTTTCCTAATTGTATCTAACAAAGTAGTTTTACCATGATCAACATGACCCATTATTGTTACAATTGGGCAACGTTTTGTTAAATCTTTTTCTTCATCTTTTATTTTTAAATGCTCAAGAATATTTGTTTCATCGACTTGAATTTTTTTTTCAAAATCGTAATTGTATTGTAAACAAACTTCTCCCATTTCTTCTTCAGTAAGAATATGGTTTAATGAATAACTTTTTCCTTGCATAAAGAAAAATTTAATAATTTCTGATGCTTGTTTTTTTAATTGCACAGCAAAATCAGCAATTGATAATTGTTTAGTAAAAATAAAAACACCATTTTGCACTCCGGTTTTTACTTTTTTAATTTGTTGTTTAAGATCAAATTCTTGTCGTGTATCTTGCTGTTTTAAATTTTTTTTAGCCATATCTATTTACTATTTTTAAAAAAACTATCTAATTGTTCAAGTAAATTTAAATTAATTTTTGTTCTTGTTTTTTTCGCTAAAATCGCTGGTAGGTCTTTATTAATTAAGCTTTTGTCCTTAGAAAGATAAAATCCACGTTGTTTAATTGTCTGATTTGCATCAATTGTTAAATAATTATCACTATTTTTAACAAAACGGATCAAATTAATCTTGTGTAGTTTTTTTTTTGTTAATAAACAAGTACGATAACAAATATCTTTTGTTGATGAAGCAATCATCTTTTATTTGTCCTCTTCTTTTTTTTCTTCCTTTTTAGAAATGTCATCCATTGGTGCAACTTCATCAATTGAAGAAGTTACATCATAAATGGAATCGTTTTGATATTTAAAATATGTTTCTGAAAATTTATTAGTTTGTTGTGTTGTATATCCTTGTTTACGATAACTATCATTTCGACTTGGTAAAACGGCTTTTTCAAAATGAATCTTTGTTCCACTAGCTTCTTCGATTGTTATAACTTCTACTTCCGCATCAAATAATTGGGAAAGAAGTTTGACATTTTTCCCTTTCAAACCGATCAATAAAGCTAATTTTTTTGGATCAATAACTAAATAAATTTTCCTTCTTTTTATTTCTTTTTCAACACCAGTTTCAGGATTCTTTTCAATAACCGGATCAACAACTTTATAACTATGTAATATTGCTGGATTACATGCATTGGCAATATACTTTGCCATATTTTCTTCATATTTAACAAATTCAATTTTTTCCCCATGCATTTCTGTTAAAATTGGACGAATACGATCCGCCCCTGCTCCAATACATGAACCAATCGGATCAATTCCAGGTTTATTCGCTTTAACAACTACTTTTGACTTAAAACCAGCAACACGTGCTATCTTAACAATTTGAACATTTCCATCTTGAATTTCAGGAATGTTATTTCGTAATAAATTTTCTACTAATAAAGGATCAGACCTCGATAAAATAATTGGTCAACCTTTTGATTGTTGCAAAACATCTTTGATCACAAAATAATATTTTTGCCCAGCAATTAAAGCAGGTTCTTCTAAATTTGATTCACTCTTTGGCATATAACCGAATGTTTTTTCTAAATTAACCGTAACATTGTTCTTTTCGTTCTTTTCTACTTCAGCATAAATCACAGTTCCTTTTTTATCAATTCATTCATTGTAAACTGTTTTATTTGATTCAATCATGATATCATGTTTAAAAACTTGTAGCATGTGAACAATAACTCTTCGTTCAAGAGATTGAATATCAAATGGTTCTTTATACAAATCACCGATTTTTAGATTTTTATCATATTTTTGTGCTTGTGATAGAGTTATTTCACAATATTCGTTTAAATCTTGTTTATTATTTTCCACAACAGTAAAAATTTTATTAAGAGTAATTTTACCATTTTCAATATTAATTTTAACTTCACAATTTTCTTCAGGAAATTCTTTCATGTAAGCTTTTTGCATAGCTTGTTCGAAGTTTTTGACAACTACCTCCATAGGAATTTGTTTGTCATTAGAAATTTCTTGAATTATTGTTTTAATCTTATTAGTCATTTTGCCCCCACATTAAGATAAATCACACAAAAGGATAACCCTTTGTGTGATTACAATATATTATATTATTTTTACAACTAATTTTTTTCACTATTTATTAATAATGTTTAGAAATATTAATTAATGACATTTATTTATTTTTTTCCATAACAGCAAGTTTAATTTTTTTCAATTAATTATTTTTTAATTTCTTTGCTTTCATGTAAATATTTTTTTCTGATTCTTTAAACAGTTTTGTAGCTAAATCACTATTTTTCTTCAATAGTTGTTTATATCGGTTTTCACCTTTTAAAAAATCTTGATATTTATGATTAAATGATGGTGATTGATAAACAATTTTTTGTTTCAAACTTGGATTGTATTTGAATAATTGCCAATAACCACAAGCAACAGCTTTTTTTTGCTCATCTTGACTATCAATCATTTTTATCCCATGAATAATGCAAGGAGCATAAGCAATAATAAGGGAAACACCATTATATGATTCGGCCTCAATAATTGTGTCAATAAATTGTTGATAATTTGCTCCTATTGCCACCTGTGCAACAAAGACATTCGGATAGTTCATTGCAAAAAAAGATAAATCTTTTTTATTGTTTTTTTTCCCATTAAGCGAAAATTTCGTTACTGCACCAATTGGTGTTGCCTGAGAAGTTTGTCCACCTGTATTAGCATATCCTTCATTATCTAACACTAAAATGTTAATGTTTTCGTTTGAACTTAAAACTTGATCTAAACCATCAAAATTAATATCATAAGCCCAACCATCTCCACCAATAATTCAAATTGATTTTCGCGAAATTTGATCACTATTATTAATGATTTCATGTTTTAAAAAATGATTAGTTTTTTCCTTTTTAAGATGAGTAACCATGTTATGCACAAGAAAATTAATTTTTTTATCGTTATCTAAATTATTTAAAACATCATTAATTGCTCTTTTTGTCGAGAAATTAATATCTTTAAATGTTAGAAATTGACGAAGATTTTTTATTGCATTTGCCCTTCTTTCTTTTATTGTTAAGGCAATACCTAAACCAAATTCGGCATTATTTTCAAATAACGAATTTGCTCATGATGGACCAAAACCATTATGATCAATTGTATAGGGATTAAAAAAAGAAGAACTACTTCAAATTGAACTACAACCTGTGGCATTAGCAATAATCATTTTTTGCCCAAATAATTGACTAATCGCTTTTAAATATGGTGTTTGCCCACAACCAGAACAAGCATTAGGAAATTCTAAATATTGATGTTGAAACTGAAGATTCTTAATTGTGTTTTCTTTAAAAGGAAAAGAATTGGTATTCTCTACCTGATTAAAATATTTTCAATTTTCAATTTCTTGTTGCAAAAATTGATTACTTGGTTGTAATTTTAAAACTCCTTTTTTATGAAGGGGACAAGATTTTACACAAATACCGCAACCCGTGCAATCTTGTGGACTGATTTGCAATCGATATTGATAATTACTATCCATTCCATAAACTTGATTAGTTTGAAAAGTTTTAGGTTTATTTAATAAATCTTTTTTATTAAATATCTTAGATCGTAAAACTGAATGAGGACAAGAAAAACTGCAAACACCACATTGACTGCATAGTTTAGCATTTCAAATAGGAATACTTTTTGCAATTGTTGGTTTTTGATATTTTGTTGTACCACAAGAAATTGAATTATTAGAACAAAACTGACTAACAGGTAATTTATTTCCTTGATGGCAAGAAAGATAATGATAAAATTTTTCTTGTTGTGAAAGCGATGTTTTCTGATTAAAATTAAATATTGTTTGTGTTGCCATTATTTTTCCGACGCTAACTTGTTTGCAACTATTAATCGCTAAATTAATTGCTATAAGATTAGCGTTAATGATTTTTTTATCGTAATTAGAATACTTTTTCTTGATTGTGGAAATAATATTTTTTTTTGCTTTGGCGAAGGAAATAATTTTTTTTATTTTAAAAAAACATATTTCCATGATAATATTGATATAGTTTTTTAACCCAACATCGCCAGCAATTTTATTGGCATCAACAATAAATACTTTTGCTTTTGTTTGGAAAATTTTTTGTTTAAATTCGTTAGGTAAATATTTACCAATCTCATGTGGTTGATAAATTGTATTTAGTAAAACAATACCATCTTTTGCTAAATTTTGTAAGACATCGTATTTATAAATGTAATTAAAATGATTTATTCCAATAAAATTTGGTTGTTGCAAACAATAATGACTTTTTATTTGTTTAGGACCAATACGTAAATTACTTATCGTTAAACCGTTTTCTTTTTTTGCATCATATTCAAAAAAAGCCTGCACATATTTATTGGTTACCGTACCAATAATTGTCGCAATTGATTTAACCATAGAAATTGTTCCATCACCACTTAAACCCCAAAATTTTACTTCATAATTTGAAAATGGAATAAGTTTAGAAAAAGAAGGTAATGATATCTTTGTTACATCATCATTAATCCCTATTGTAAATTTTTTTAAACCATTTTCTTTTACCAAATTTTCATAAATACTAATTGCATCATTAACCGAAAAATCTTTACCACCCAAACCATAACGACCCCCAATAACTTTAATGTTGTTTTTTTGTTCTTGATTTAAAGCTAAAACGACATCTTTATATAGTGATTCACCATGAGAACCAGGTTCTTTCGTTCGGTCAAGAACACAAATTCTTTTTACTGTTTTGGGAAAACATTTGACAAATTCATGAGCAACAAAAGGACGATACAAATAAACTTTTACTAAACCATATTTTTTGTGTTTTGCTTGACAAAAATCTATTGCTTCTTGTACCGAATCAGCACCAGAACCCATTATGACAATAAGATCAGTTGCTTGTTTGTGCCCATAATATTCGTATGGTTGGTAACAACGATTTGTAATCTTTGCCAATTTTTTCATGTACATATCAACATAAAAATAAACTTTATCATACAACTTATTAATTGCTTCACGTGCTTGAAAATATGTATCGTTATTTTGAACAAAACCCGTCATTTTTGGATGAAGTGGATTATGAGCAGTTTTACTAAAATTTAAAAATTCGTTATATGGAAATAATTTCTTAATTGTATCCAATGAAATAATTTCAATTTTACTCACTTCGTGACTTGTTTTAAAGCCATCAAAAAAGTGTAAAAAAGGTAAAGAAGATTTAATAGCAACAAGATGAGCAATTAAAGCAAAATCTTGTGCTTCTTGGGGGTTATTACTAGCAAGAATGCAAAATCCGCTTTGCTGACAAGCCATAACATCTTGATGATCAGTAAAAATACACAATGCTTGGGTAGAAAGAGCTCTTGTGGCAACATGGATAACTGTCGGTAAACATTCCCCAGCAATTTTATACATTGTTGGAAGCATTAATAATAGACCTTGTGAACTAGTAAAAGTCGAAGTTAAAAAACCTGAGGCTAATGCTCCGTGCATCAATGAAATAACTCCTTTTTCCGAATGCATTTGAATAATTTTGGGGAGATTATTAAAAATGTTTAATTTTTTTTCGTCTTGTCATTGATAACACAATTCGGCCATTGGAGTAGCCGGAGTAATCGGATAAACTGGAATTATTTCGCTAAAAAAATAACTTATATAGGCAGCAGCCGAATTACCATCGGTTATGATAAATTTCTTTTTCATCACCAACTATTAAATAATTATAGTAATTAAGTAAAAATAAGATTTAATTGAATTTTTCTTGCATCTTTTTTTTATATTTATTGGTAATAAAATCTTGGGATAAAAATAGTAAACAAATGAGAATAATCGAAAAAATAATAACAAACATTATAATGCGATTTAACTTCATAAATTCATCCCAATCCGCGGTTGTTATTTCATCTTTCACTAAAAGTGGTTTCTTAATAAAAGTATTTAAGAATGAGCCAATGACAACTCCAATTGACGAAAGAACACTTAATAAACTAATTGGTGTAATTTTTGTTGTTTTAGCAAAATATTTTTTCATCATTACACCGGAAAGTAAATTTGTTACCATACCATAACAAAAACCATTAATTATTGCTAAAACAAATTTCGTTTCAATATTAACAAAAATTCCCGAAAAAATAGCAAACAATAATCATAGTGCCGATGTAAAAATAAATAATGTTGATTTCTTATATTTTTTAATCAACACAAAACCATTTAATAAACTTGCAAAAGTATTGCCAATGTTTTGCAAAGGTGATAAATAAGCAGAAAATGTATCAATAATTTCACCTTTATTATCGTGTTTTGCAATAAACTTCATTTCCGATAATATTGTCCCTCCTGAAGTACAATGTTTAATAAAGGTTGAAAATAATGAAATCGATAACACAAGAAAAAGAAGTCAAATTTCTCAATTATCTGTTATTGGTTCCTTATATTTATTATCCGCAAAAACTAATTCTTTTTTTTCTTTTAGAAAGAAAGAAAGAATCATCGCGAAAATAATAAAAATTAAGCCAATAATTCATATTCATTTTAATTTATCAACACGAATCACAGCATCATCTTTTTTATCGATGAAAGATGCAATAATTGAAATTAGTGTTGCAGCGGTAAAACCTGCTACCATTGGTGGAAGAGATAATAATGAAACAGTGGCAAAAATTTTTTTCTTACCATATTGCTCATTAAACATTAAAATAAAAATTGAAACAGCCCCAATACTAATTCCAATACATAAAGATTGAATGATATTTGTAATAAAGCATGGTTTGATAATCATTGGAATTACTCCAACAAATTGAATAATTAGTGAAAGTAAAATAATCGCTTTGCGTGATTTAAATTTTGTCACCAAAAAGTCAGCAATTGGATTCCAAAAAATTCCAATAATCCCATAAACAAAAGTAGGAACCCATATAAGATTTAATAGTTCGATTGAATCATATTTAGCTTTAATTAAATCATTATGGATTTTCCCGGTGTATTGTTTTAACATTGAAGGAGCAATCAAATAAACTAAATACAAAAAAAAGAGCAATTTGTAATTGTTATCTTCAAATTTAACTCTTGTTAATAAAAGAATAGTTACGACTAATGCGATAAATAATAATGCAAAATTTACGACAATTGGTACCCAATTACCCATATTCCAAATACAACATTTCTTCAAAAAATGCTTAAATTGTTATTTTAAGAAGCAGAGGATGTAGTAGTTTGTGGTTGTTTAGGTTGAGAAGATTGTTGTTGTTGTTTCTTTAAAATAAAATCTTGTGATAAGAATAATAAACACATTAATACAATTGCTGCAATAATAACCGATGAAATTTTTCAATTTAATTGCATAAAACTTTTTCAATCTTCAGCATCAACTATTTTAGTGTCTTTATTTAACAATGGTTTTTTAACAAAAGTATTTAAGAAAGAACCAATTACAACTCCAACCGAAGAAAGAATACTTAACAATGTAATTGGTGTTATTTTTGCTGTTTTAGCAAAATATTTTTTCATCATTGCACTTGACGATAAATTTGTTACCATACCAAAACAAAAACCATTAATAATGATTAGAATGAACTTTGCTTCAACACTAATAAATATTGCTGAAAGAATAGCAAATAATAATCACAATGATGTGGCAAAAACAAACAATGTTGATTTTTTATATTTTTTAACTAAAACAAAACCTGTTAATAGATTAGCAGTTGTTCGACCAAGATAAAGAATCGGTGATAAATAAGCAGAAAATGTATCAATAATTTCACCTTTATTATCGTGTTTTGCAATAAACTTCATTTCCGATAACATTGAACCACCAGAAGTACAATATTTTACAAAACCAGCAAGTGAAGCGATAAAAATTACACAAAGAGCAGAAATAACTTCTCAATTGTTTTTTATAGGTTCTTTATATTTGTTGTCCGCAAAAACTAACTCTTTATTTTCTTTTAAGAAAAAAGCAACAACAAATGTCAAAATGATTAACATCAAACCAATAATTCATATTCATTTTAACTTGCTAACACATACTGTTGGTTCATCTTTTTCATTAACAAATGATGTAACAATTGAAATAAATGTTGCTGAAGCAAATTCGGCAATCATTGGAGGTAAAGATAATAGAGACACAGTTGCGAACACTTTTTTCTTAGAATATTGTTCGTTAAACATTAAAGTGAACATTGAAATACAACTAGCTCCAACACCAACACATACCGCTTGGATTAAATTTGTTATAAAACATGGTTTTATAATCATTGGAATTACTCCAACAAATTGAATAACTAATGAAATAAAAATAATTGATTTACGTGATTTAAATTTTGTCACCAAAAAGTCAGCTAACGGTTTTCAAAAAATACCTGTAATCCCATATACAAATGTAGGAACCCAAAGTAAATCAAGTAAATCTTTTGAGTCATAACCAGCTTTAATTAAATCTCCATGAATTTTTCCTGTGTATTGTCGCAACATCATTGGTGCAATTCAATACATTAAATATAAGATAAAAAGTAATTTGTAATTACTATCTTCAAACTTAACCTTTGTGGTTAAAAAGAGTGTTCCAATTAAAGTAACAACCAATATTGTAACATTTACAAGAATTGGTACCCAATTGCTCATACCAACATTATACATAAAAAAATAAAATTGAAAAAAAAGATAAGTTATTTTTAAATTATTATTTATTCATCGCTTAATAATTTTGTAAATACATCTTGTGGAACATGCACTGAACCAAGAGCTTTCATCTTTTTTTTCCCTTCTTTTTGTTGTTGCAATAGTTTTTTCTTACGGGAAACATCACCACCATAACATTTTGCTAAGACATTTTTATACAGCGCTTTAATATTTTCACGGGCAATAATTTTCCTATTAATTGCAGCCTGAATTGGAATTTCAAATTGATGTCGTGGGATTAATTGTTTTAATTTTTGACAAATTTTTCTTGCTTTTAAAAATGCTTGTGATTTATGACAAATAAAACTCAAAGCATCAACTTTTTTTTGGTTAAGTAAAAGATCAACTTTAACTAAATTGCTTTGTTTATAACCAATTCATTCGTATTCCATCGTTGCATAACCTTTAGAAATACTTTTTAAATGATCAAAAAAGCTGTAAATGATTTCGATTAGTGGCATTTCATAAATGATTTCTTTACGATTATGTTCGATTGTAATAAGATCAACATATTTACCGCGATTATTTTGACATAGTTTTAATAAATCACCAAGAAATTGGTCAGGTGTAAAAATACTTAATCTAACATATGGTTCATTGATTTTTGCAATTGTAGTAGGATTAGGAAAATTTAAAGGATTGTTAATTTCAACATTTTTACCATTTGTTAAATCAATACGGATTTTAACTAATGGTGGAGTAACAATTAAATTAAGACCATATTCACGAGCAATTCGCTCTTTGATAACATCTAAATGAAGTAAACCAAGAAAACCACAACGAATACCAAAACCCAAAGATTGGGAAGTTTCATATTCATATACTAATGAGGAATCGGATAAATTTATTTTTTGCATTGCAATTTTTAATTCATTGTATTTTGTATTATCAACTGGATAAAAACTACAAAAAACCATTGGTTGAATTTTTTTATATCCAGGTAATGGTGAAATTGCTGGCTGTAAAAAATCAGTAATTGTGTCACCAATAGAAATATCTTTAATTGATTTTATATTAGCTGCAAGTCATCCAACTTCACCCGCTACTAATTCATTTTTGCTAATAAATTCTGGTGTTTTAACACCTAGTGATGAAACGATAAAACTTTTATTACTTGCCATCATTTTAATTTTTTGTCCAAGTTTTATTACACCATTTTTTATCCGAAAATAACAAACTGCTCCAAGATATTTATCATAGTAACTATCAAAAATTAAAGCTTGTAATTTTTGCTTACTATCGTTATTTTTTGGATAAGGTATTTCGGTAATAATAGCATGAATTAATTGATCGATATTTTGTCCAGTTTTTGCTGAAATACAAACAATTTTTTTTGGATCAAAACCTAAAACTGTTTGTAATTGTTTTTTTGTTTTTTCCACATCCGCATTTTTTAAATCGATTTTATTAATAACGGGAATAATTGTTAAATTATTAGCAATGGCTAAGTACAAGTTAGAAATTGTTTGAGCTTGTACTCCTTGTGTAGCATCAACAATCAATAGTGCTCCTTCACAAGCAGCTAAACTTCGTGAAACTTCGTAAGTAAAATCAACATGTCCTGGCGTATCAATTAGATGAAAAAAATAATTTTCATCCTGTTTTTTTTCGTGATAAATAAGTTGAATAGCATTTAATTTAATTGTTATTCCCCGTTCACGTTCTAAATCCATACTATCAAGGATTTGATTCTTCATTTTATGTAAATTAGTATTTATTGCTCTTTCGATAAGACGATCAGATAAAGTACTTTTACCATGATCAATATGAGCAATAATGCAAAAATTCCTAATTAATTGCAATTTTGGCAACATATTTTGATTATAAATATGGTAAAACAAATTATTTTTAAAAAAATTAAAAGTTTATTCGTGTAATTTTTTTTGGAAGTAATGTTTGCTCGTCTCACTGCATAACAACGGCATTGAATTGATATTTACCCCGTGCAGGTTCCATTTTAAAATGTTTGCTTTTACCACAAAACATCTTAATAATTGATTCGGCTTTAGCACCAATAATGCCATTTTTTGGCCCCGTCATACCAACATCGGTAATAAAGAATGTGTTGTTGTAAATTTGTTCATCCGCTGTTTGAACATGAGTGTGGGTTCCTAATATTGCAGATACTTTACCCGCAAAATGTAATAAAAAAGCTTTTTTTTCCGATGTTGTTTCGGCATGAAAATCAACGATGTGCAAATCGCTTTTCTTCGCATTATTCAAAATTTTTTCTAGCGAAATAAAGGGATTGGTTGTTTGAAATTTATTAAAACATTGTTGGGAAACAAGGTTTGTAATGCGAATTGATTTGTTTTTCAATTTTAATAAAATTGTTCCTTTACCGTATTTTGCTTCTTTTGATGAACTTTTAATGTTGTAAGGGCGAAGAATTCATTTGGCGTTTTTCAAAGTTATATAAGCTAGTTGATGATCAAAAGTATGGTTCCCCATTGTCATCATATTAATCCCATAACTAACCAATTGGTTGTAATGATCAATTGTTAAAGATCGCCCATGACTCGCATTTTCGGCATTGGCAATAACAAAATCGATATCATATTTTTTCTTAATTAATAGTAATTTTTCACTTATTGCCTTGCGTCCAGATTTAGCAAAAATATCGCCAATAAATAGTATTTTCATTTCTCTTTTAGTTTAACATAATTTATTTAATTAACTAATTTCTTTATTGCTTTATGATTACTTTTTAGTGTCTGTTTCCCATAAGGTGATTTAAATTGAACAACAATATCTGATTTTTTTTTGTCAACAATTGTCCCTTGACCAAAAAAATCGTGGAAAATTATGTCACCTATTTTAAATTGTGGAAAAGTTTTATGATACATTTTTTGCACCGAAAAATCATCGGTTTTCGCTGATAAATTTGAATTTGTAGAAGTAATAATTTTATAATTTTTTTCACCTATTTCATTTAAATATGGAGATTCGTTATATGACGAACATGTAAGATATAAATGGTTGATTGCCCTTGTTATTCCAACATATGCAATTCGTCGTTCCTCTTCTTCATCATCATCAATGAAATTACCTGAATGGGGGATAGTTCCATTATTAAAATCAAAAATAAAAACACTATCACTTTCTTTACCTTTAGCAAAATGAATTGTCATCAATTTAATTCCTTGGGTTTTATTTTCTTTTGGTGATGACATATATAAATTGATTTCATTAAGAAAATCGATAAAATTTCCTTTTTCTTTTTTAAAAAAATCAGTGATGGCTTCTTGTAACTCTTCGATATTTTCGTATCGTTCATCATATTCCCGATATTCTTCTTTTAAATATGAAAAATATTTTATTTCATCAACAATTGTTTTAATTACTTGTTGGGGTGGTTTAGCTTCAATTTTTTTTCGTAATGAAGTAATTGTTTGTAAAAAAAGTTTTATTTTTCCTTTTAGCGATTCATTAATTATTTCGACTTGATCAATTTTATTAAGTGCTTCGATAAAAGTTAAGTGATTTTTGTTCGCTCATTGATTAATTTTTTCGATCGTTTCATCACCAATACGTCGTTTTGGAACATTAATTATTCGTAAATAACTAAGTTCATCGTTAGTATAAATAGCACGTAAATAAGCTATTAAGTCTTTAATTTCAGCTCGTTGATAAAATTGAAACCCACCATAAATAACATATGGAAGATGGTTTTTAATTAAACAGTCTTCGATTGCTCTTGATGAACGATTTAAACGGTACAATACCATTATTTTATTGTATGGTAAACCATCATGTGTGTGCAGCTGGTTAATTTTATCAATCACATAGTTTGCTTCTTCATTAATATCATTACCAATAAAACATTCAACATCAAAATTGTTTTTATTTGTTGGACGAAGTAAGGTCCCAAATTTTTCACCATTATGAGAAATTAAAGAATTTGCTGCTGTTAAGATTTTTTTTGTCGAACGATAGTTTATTGATAAACTAATTTTGTTATATTTTTTTTGTCAATTTTCGAATTCATCAAATATTTTTGCATATGCACCTCGCCACGTGTAAATTGTTTGGTTTTGGTCACCAACAACAAAAATATTATTGTGATTAGGATTAGTCAAATATTTAATAATCATAAATTGTTTGTAGTCAGTATCTTGAAACTCATCAACTAAGATATAATCAAATTTTTCTTGTCATTTTAGGCGGAGATTTTGATGATCTTTTAATAAAAAATAAACAAAATTTATTAGGTCGTCAAAGTCCAAATAATTATTTTTTTTTAAATAATCATTGTAAGAAGTAATAATTTTTTTTAAAATCTTAACGAATTGCTCATCATAAACACCGCCAAATGAATAATCCACATCTTGAAAATCATTAATACCATTAATTATTTTTTTAATATGTTTAATCTTAGCTAAAACATTTCGTGGTTTTAATGATGATGGTAAGGTAACATTCTCACTTTTTACAATATTTTTAATAATTGTCAATTGTTCATCCACATCAATTACATTAAAATTTTGGTTTCAACCTAAACGATTAATTTCGATTTTTAAAATACGATAACATAATCCATGATATGTACAAATCCACTTAAGATCTTTGGCATCAATATTTTTTTTAACACGATTTTCCATTTCTTCAGCAGCTTTTTTTGTAAAAGTAATAGCTAAAATTCTTTGTGGTGCAATCGCACATTCGTTAATAAGATAGGCAATTCTAGAAGTGATAACATGTGTTTTACCGGTTCCTGCACCAGCAATAACTAAAACCGGTCCAGCAACTATTGTTACTGCCTTTTTTTGCTGAGGATTTAAACTTGATAAGTCTAACATAATCTATTTTTTATTATCGTCTAATATTTCGTCTAATGATTTTAAATCAACAACTCCTGGTAAACTAGTTTTGTTATTTGTAACATTTTTATCACGATAATCTTTTTCATTTATTCCAAGAGGAATTAGTTTTATTATGTAAAAATTACTAATGTTATCGTGATAGGTAGGATACTTATTATGCAAAAAAATTCCAATTATGATAAAACAAAGAAGCAAAAAATTTGATGAATATAAAACACCAAATACTAAGCCTAAATAAAAAAATATGTTATTACTTTTTGTTTGCATCGAGAAAACTAAATTCACCCCATGTAATAATTCTTCACTATTTTCATTTGACAAAAAAAATAAAAAAAATGAAAGAATTAATGAAGTATTGATTGATATTTCTCAAATAAATAAATCATGTAAAATCAATCCTTTTAACATCTGCTTTTTATTTTTTTTAAAACTAAAAAATTTTAACTTAAAAATTTTCATTCCAATTGTTTGCCAATTGAAAAAAAATGGAAAAAATAGCATCCAAAAATAATAAATTAGATAGGTGGTAAAGCCAAAAACAAGATATCGCCAAGACCTAATCTTTTGCCATTTACCAAATAAGGAAAAATTTTCATCAAAATAAAAAATTAAAAAGCCAAGTGCTAACAAAATTACTGAAAGAAAAAAAAAATCAAATAGTTTTGCTAATAAACGATCTTTGGCAATGGCAAAAGGAAATTTTTCCACTTTCGAAACCTTGGCTAAAAACATCGCAAATATATATTAACTTTTGTATTTTTCTTCATCATTATTATCGACTTTTTTTTCATCTTTTTTGGTATAAGAATCAAACATTTTTTTAAAATCACTAAAATTGGAAAAGTCCTTTATCTTTTCAAATAATTCATCCAATTTTTTATTCATTATTGAATTAAAACTGATTTTTCGATTTGTTCGAATAATTGATGTAATAAGTTTTTGTAAATACGAATTTAGCGACAACAATTCACCATTTTTGTCAAAACTAATCTTTTTCAATTGTTCGTATTGTTTTAACAATTCTTGATAATCTTCGTCAGATAAATTAATAACTATTTGTTTTGCCATAAGTTAATAAAAATTCTACCTAAACTACATTTTATTATATGTTTTATCACAATATAATTTCATAAGATTAATAAAATAAAATGTTAGATATTAATTATCTCCGCAAAAATAGCGAAGAAGTAAAGAATAAATTATCTAAACGTAACAAAAAATGAATAGTCCTTGTCACTAAAATTCTTACTAATGATAAGAAATATCTTGGATTATTGAATGAAATTGAAAAAATAAATGCGCAAAAAAATATTGCCAACAAAAAAATAAACAATTTTTTTGCCCAACATAAAAATGATGAAGCTAAAAAAATAATTACACAAATGACTATGATAAAAGACAAAGCCATTGAAAATGAGCAATTATCTAAAAAAATAAAAAATGAAATTGATACTTTACTACTTTCTTTACCTAATTTACCTGATGATTCGGTTCCTAATGGACAAGATGAAAATGATAATAAAGTAATTAAAAAATGATCACTACCCACAACATTTAACTTTGAACCTAAACCTCATTGAATTCTAGGAAAAATAAATGGTCTTGTTGATTTTGAGCATGCCATTAAATTAACTGGTACAAGATTTACATGTTACACAAATTACGGAGCGAAACTATTACGTGCTTTGATTCAATATACATTGGATAAGAATGTTGAAGCAGGATTTATTGAATATTTACCCCCAGTTATTTTGAATCGTAATACCCTTATTGGTACAGGACAATTACCAAAATTTGAGCAAGATTTGTTTAAATTAACAAATGGGTTTTTTTTATCACCTACTGCCGAATGTCAATTAACCAATTATCATGCAAATGAGATTTTAGATCCTAAGAATCTACCAATTCAACTAACGGCTAATACTTGTTGTTTTCGCTCAGAAGCTGGTTCAGCCGGAAAAGATACAAAAGGTGTTATCCGCCAACACCAATTTTATAAAACAGAAATGGTAATTTTATCAAACCCTAAAGAATCATGAATGAAACACGAATTTATGACACGACAAGCAGAGAAAATTTTAGAAGAATTGAAATTACCTTACCGTCGAATTCTCTTGTGTGCTGGTGACATGGGATTTAGTGCCGCTAAAACATATGACATTGAAGTATGGTTACCATCGTATAACGCATACAAAGAAATATCTAGTTGTTCTAATTGCACGGATTTTCAATCACGAAGGATGAAAATACGTTTTAAAGATAACGACGGAAAAAATAAATATGTTCATACATTAAACGGATCTGGATTGGCAATTGATCGTTTATGAGCAGCAATTGTTGAAAATTACCAACAAAGTGATGGATCAATTGTTGTCCCAGAAGTGTTACAACCTTATTTACATGGAATGAAAATTATTAAATAATGCGAATTAAAAAAGGTCTATTTATTACTTTTGAAGGACAAGATGGTTGTGGTAAATCAACAATTATTGGGCAAGTATTTAAAAAATTAAATAAACTTTACCCCAAAAAAATTTTTGTTACACGCGAACCTGGTGGAACAAATAATCCTATTGGTGAAAAAATAAGAGAAATTATTTTAAATAATGATAGTAGCAAAATGACACCAATTACCGAAGCATTATTATTTGCTGCGAGTCGATCACAACATATAAATGATTTCATTAAACCAAATTTAAAAAAAAATAATATTGTTTTATGTGATCGATTTATTCATTCATCTCTAGTTTATCAAGGATATATTAATAAAATTAAATTTAAAAAAATCTTTGCTATTAATAAATATGCTCTTTGCAAATTGTGACCAAATTTAATTTTTCTTCTTTTAGTTGAACCAAAAATATGTTTAAAAAGAATTGATAGACGTTGACATCAAAAAAATCGTTTCGATTGCAAAACAATTAAACAACATGAAAATATTTATAAAGGATATTTAAAAATTGCAAAAAAATACCGAAAAAACCTGATTATTATTGATGCAAAAAAATCGATTGATGAAAATAGTGATTTAATTGTAAAAATTATTTCAAAGAAAATTAAAACATATGATAAATAATTTTTTCAATTTACCAAAAAAACCCCATGCACTAATTGTAAAGCAATATCCTCTATCCGATTTTGTTTCATTTTTAAAACAATTTATGAAATCTATTGTTTGTACTAATCATGGTTGTAATCTTTGTCCATGATGTAAAAAGATCGAGCAAGAACAATACTATGATCTAGCAATTTTTGATGCAAAAATAGATTTAAAAAAAAATGATATCATTGAAACCCAAAATAAATTCATTAAATCAGGTTTAGAAGAAAAAAATATTAAATTTCTTGTGATTAAAAATATTGATTTTGCCAATAAACAAGTATTAAATTGTTTGTTGAAATTTATTGAAAAACAAGATCCAAGTGTTTATGTAGTGTTTTCAACATTTAATTATCCTAATATTCTTCCAACAATCAAAAGTCGTTGCTCAACTATCTCAATTACACGAAATAATGAAATTATTAAATGTTTTCTCGACAAAACAGAATTAAATAGTCAAGAAAAAAATGAAATAATGCAATGCTTTAATGATTTTAATGATTTAAAAAATATGATAACTGAATTTGTAGAATTTAACAATTTAATTAATGAAATGCTAGCAAAAAATAACATTGCTATATTTTTAAAAACTTTGAAAATTTTTAAATCATTAACTTACGAGGAAATTAATTTATTTTTAGAAATTTTTAAGCAAAAAGTTGATGCTAAAGCAAAAATGAAAATTATTGATTATCAAAAAAAATTATTTTTAAATCCAAATAAATCTCTTTTATTTGATAATATAATTAATTTAATAAAGAATAGATAACTATGAAAACAATTGTTGCTCTTTCTTCTGCTCCGTTGAATTGTGCTATTCATACCATTAAAATTTCGGGTGATGAATGTTATAAGATTGTACAAAAAGTAACAAAAGAAAAAATTATAAAAGAACCATATAAAATTCAACATGTTGCCATTATCGATGATAAAAAACAAATGATTGATGATGTATTATTGCTAAAATTCGTCGCTCCTAATAGTTATAATGCGGAAGATATTATTGAAATAAATTGTCATGGTGGTTTGTTTGTTGCGAATAAAATTATCGAATTATTAATTAAAAATGGTGCAACTTATGCTAAACCTGGTGAATTTACATATCGTGCTGTTATTAATGGAAAGATGAATATGCTTCAAGCTAATGCGATAAACAATATTGTTAAATCAAAAAATTTCTCTTCTTTAAAGATTGCTCATAATGGATTAAATAAAAAATCAACGACAAAAATTAAAAAAATGCGTGATGAAATTTTTAAGATTATTGGTAATATTGAAGTGAATATTGATTATCCTGAATATGAAGACTATAAAGATTTAACAAATAATATCTTATTAAAAAAAATAAAGCCGATAAAAGATACGTTGATTAGTTTAATAAAATTTTCCGAATTATCAGCAAAAATTATGGATGGTTTTAATATAGCAATAATTGGTGCTCCAAATGCTGGTAAAAGTAGTTTATTAAATAAAATTTTAGATGAAGATAAGGCAATTGTTTCTAACATTCCTGGAACAACAAGAGATATCGTCGAAGGGCAAATAAATTATAAAAACATTACTTTTAAATTTATTGATACCGCTGGTATCAGAGAAAAAGCTAAATATTTCGAAAAAATCGGAATCAACAAAGCAATTGAACAAATTAACAAGGCTGATTTAATCTTGTTTATTGTGGATAAAACTAAGAAAACGACAAAAAAAGAAAAAGAAATATTTGAGATTGTTAAACAAAAACCACACATTATCATCATTAATAAGTCAGACTTGAAAAATAAAAAAACAAGTTTTAATGGTTTTAATTTTTCATGTAAATTTGATAATATTAATCTTATTTTAAACAAAATCATTAATAAAATACATGTTCAAAGTCTTGAAAAAACTGATTTTGCTTTTATGCAAACTTCAAATGAAATTGGAATTTTAAAAAAGAATCTTGAAATAATAAATAATCTTGCTATTGACGCCAAAAAGAAAAAACCAGTTGATTTGCTTGTTGAAAGCTTACACGAAATATATAACAATTTCAATCTTCTTTTAGGTGAAAATTGTGATTTGGATTTCTTGGAAAAATTATTTGCAAATTTTTGTGTCGGTAAATAATTTTATTTATTATTAATATAACAAGCTAAATAATAATCGCCAACATTGTATTTGTCATCTAATTCGATAATTCCAGGTAAAAATTGTTTATTTAAATTCAATTCTTGATAACTGCACATCATACCATTTGATTCGAAATTTAATAAATTTGTTTTAGTAATTAATTTTCCTGAAGGTAACATTGTTCCAATTGTTGCTACGACTACTTTTAAATCTTTTCTAACATTTTTTGCTCCACAAACGATATTAATAGTTTTTTTATTATCAATAGTTACCTCACATAAATTTAAGTGAGAGTTGTTTATTTTTTGATAATTAATGATTTTACCGATTTTAAAACCATTATTAAAATACTTACTTAAATCAATAGAAGTTACTATTTTAACTTCATTAATAATTTTTTTAGTTGGAAAAACTAAACCAGTCTTTGTTGTTAGAGACTTCGACATAAAATTGAAAATATTAATAAAAACTAAGTCGTTATTGTAGTAACCGTATGTAATATTATTGTTTGTTTGAATACGATTATGTTTTAAGTTGGAAAGACTAATTATTAATGTCGGAATGTCATTGATTTTTTGATAAAATATATTTAGCATAATTATCTAAATAATTATATATTTCATGATTAGTTGTAAAAGTAAAAAAGTTGGTTTTATCGTTGATACTTCAAGTTGTATCAAACCAAATCAATATGATGACGTTTGTGTTGTCCCATTATGCATTAATGTAACAAAAAATAATATCAATAATGTTTATCGCGACACCGATAAAAATTTTAATCTTGATTTTAATGAAATTATTAAGCAAAAAGATAGTATTAAAATTACAACAGCCCAAACCCCTGTTTCCGATATGATTGAAGCTTGTAAAAAAATGTCAAAAAAATACGATGAAGTATATGTTTTTCCTATAAATCGCTGTATATCGAGTTGTATTAATACTTGAAAAATTATTGAAAATAATTTTCCAAAGGTAAATGTGATTGAGTACAAAGATTTTTGTACAGGTTTAAATTGGGATATCCAAAACATTAAACATTATTTTAAAACAAAAAAAATTGATAAGAATTCACTAAGTGATTTTTTTGAAAAAGAAACTAAAAATAATCGCCTTGGTTTTGTGATTGTAAATGATATTTCATGATTAATGAAAGGTGGAAGATTAGGTTCTTTTAAAGGTTCAATAACAAAATTATTAGGTTTAAAACCGGTAATTTTTTTTAATCATGACTCATTTACTTATCATACAATTGCTAGAAACTACAAAAATTTTTTCGATAAAATTTCTAAGTATTTAGAGAAAAACTGTCCAAAAAAGAAAATAAATAAAATTTTAATTTTAAATTATAGTAACAGCCTTAATGTTATTGAAGAAATAATTAAAAAAAGATGACCAAAAGTTATTATTGAAGCAATCGCACTCCCTACTGTTCTTACAGTACACACTGGACCTAACACAATTGGTATTTATTTTGATCTAGAATAAAATTTTATTTTATTTTGAATCGCTATCTGTTTTCTTAAATTTATTTTTTCGATCGATATTTTTTTTTAGAAATTCTATATATTTATTTTTATCAGGAATGAATCAATTAGCAATTTGTGAAGAATCAGCATAGGCATGGCACCTTTTAATCCATGTTTTTTGCCTAATTCCATCAGTTGCATCTTTTTTTGCTGGTCAAAATCAATCGGGAATATTTTTTTCATCACTAAATTCTTGACATTTTTGTTCCCATCGTAATTTACGAAAATCTTGTCATTCTTGATCATTCATTTCCATAATTTGTTCGATACTATAATCAATTTTTTTATTTTCCATATTCCTTACCTCAAATACTTTCTAAGATTATACTTTGGTAATTGCATAAATAAAAATTATCATTTTTTTTCAAAAAATTTTTTTGTTTCAAAATATTTCGTTGTAATCAAATTTTTAATGTTATTCATCAATATTTGCGGTTTTACATTAATAAAAACATTAGGTTGTAAAGGTTTATTTAATGTAACAATAATTTTATGTTTAAATCCTTCTTTTCGACGCTTCTTTTGGTCAGAACCATAGATTGTTATTGGTGCAACAGCAATCAAATTTTCATACGCAACTTTTAACACAGTAGGTTTAAATTCTTTTTCAAAATTATGACCAATAACTCGTGTACCTTCGGGAAAAACTAAAATTGAATAATTTTTTTTTATTAATTCCGTTTCACGATGATAACATTGTAAAATACTGCGACCATTTTGTCGATCTAAAAATATTCCATTTAGCAAACCCATCACATTTCGAATGGATTTAAAGCGTGATAATTCCTTTTTAGCAATTATTGATAAAGGATTATAATATCCACTCTCATATAAAGCAATAAAGATACATATTGGATCGCAATTTGCCTTATGATTTGGTAAAAATAACATTTGTTTTTTGGGAATGTTTTCAAAACCAACTTTAACAACTTCAAAGTTTTTTAAATAAGCAACTTTTTTAAAAATTTTATAAACAATTTTATGTATATCAACGACAAAAAAGGACTCATTCGCTTTTTCCTTTTTTTTCCACATTTTTTTGACTTTAATTAAATTAAATCCCAGTGCAATGAAAACAAATAACCAAGAAAGATAGTAAAAAAAATACCTAAAAGAAATAGTAAAGAAATTACTTGTATTTTTTTCGTTGTGCATTTTTAGATTTTTCCATTGCTTTTAATCCTGGACGAAGATAAAAAGTGTGAGGAAGATAAGATTTTTTTGTCTCGATTAAAATCCTTGTAAATTTTTTCATTGCATCATTTAAATCACCATTTTTAACAATAACTTTTGCCATCTGATTCACCCTTAATAATTATATATTATTAACATTTTAATTATTTCATTGGTTGTTAATTTGATCATTAATTTCATTAAATTGTTTTTGTGCAAGTAAAATAATAGTCTTTAAAATAAAAATTTCAATTGGTACAATTATTGATTGACGAAAAGTTTGTGGAATTAAATAAAACAAAAATGATTTATTAGGAAATCCACAATATTTGCAATATTCAATCGTTGCAATCGGTTGTAAAACAAAAGGAAAAATAAACATTATAACTAAAACTAACGAGCTGCAATAGCATAAAATCAATATTTGGTCAACTAAATTATTTTTATTCTCCGACTTTTTTTTGAAATTAAGGATGATGATTATTTCAAAAGTAATTAATCCAAAAATGAGAAAAGCTATAGCGACTCACTTGTACAAAAGTAAAGAAAATGTTGCTATTTTCGCACTTCCACTAAATTTAGTTGAATTATTAACAAATGATATTAACATAAATATTGTAAAAATAAAAAAAGTAATGACAATTAAATTGCTAAAAATAATATCAAAAATCATTGATTTTGACAATGATGCTTTAATAGAATTGAATCGATAATGAAATATACCCCCAAATAAACCTGATATTAAAGCAACTAATGGAGCTTGGATTGCATATAATCAAAACCATAATCCTCCAACTTGCGATAATAAAAAAAAGCGAATATTATCAAAAAGTATTGCTAAAAAACAACCATAAATAGGTCCCAAATACCAACCTAAAATTATTATTGGAATTCATGAAATTGAAAAATTAAGCACCGAATTCATCGTACAAAGGACTAAAAATATATATAAGGCAAAAATAATTGCGATAAAAGTTAATATTTTTACTGATGAAAAAAGTTTATTAATTGGAAAAAGAAATTTTTTAATAAAATTTTTGCTTCCTATAAATTTAATTGGCATTTTCTTTATTTTTATTGATTTCATTAATTTGTTGTTCAAATAACTTTTTAATCATTGCAATATTTTTTTTTGGATTGTAATGCATTGCTAACAAAGTCACTAAAAAAATCGCAATTAATATAAATATTATTGTAAACCAAACATATTTAAATGAGATAAGTGAAAAATGCAAGAAAAAATCCTTTGCTAATTCCGTTTTATCATAGATTTCAAACATTTTAAAGAAATTGAAATCTATATATATAAATGAAAAAAAATTTGATGCAAAAATTAATAATGTTGAGCGTCATTGAAAATAGTATTTTGTGTTATCATTGTGGTTTTTGTTCAATTCTTGGATAAATTTTGAAAAAAACGATAAATCAAGAAAAAGGGCAAAAAAATAATTAACAACATTTCATTGTGTATTAACAGTATTGCCATTACTTAAATAAAGACCATTAATGCGAATAGAAATAGCAATCATAAAAACTATGAGAAGCATATTAACAAGTAAAAAAAATAAAAAAATTTTTTTTAAAATTGGTATTATTTTTGGACGCGAAGTGTAAATAAAAATTTTGCCAGCTCTAATTTGCTCAAAAATTTTCATGTTAGTATTACCAAAGATGTTAAATTTTTGTTGATTATTGATTCTAGAAAAATCGTTCGATTCATTTGTTTCAATCGTCTTTTTTTTAAAAAATAAATTTTTTTTAGCTAATTCATTCAAATCAATTTTAAAAACATTACGACAATAGATGAATAAGTAATTAATTTCATCATCAAGATTATCATTTGAAATAGTTTTTGTTTCTTTGGGCAAAACAAAATTTTTATTCATTTTTTGATTGTAATTAGAAATTAATGACTTTATTTGGAACTTACTTCCTAAATCGACAACTTCTGAATATTTTTTTTCAAGATAAGACAAAAAAAATAATTGCTTTTCAAATAACAAAATAAATTTTTGATCATGCCAAAAAAAATCTATCGAACTATTGTATAGTATGCAATATATCCAATTTGCTAATTTTTTGTATGTTTCTTTACCATTTATCATAATGATCGTCTAATAAAATTTTAACAAAAGTAAAAAAAGGATACATTTCATTTGATTTTACTCCTATTTCAAGATTCCATAATTTGACTAAAATTTCATTAATTGAATTTAAAATATTTTTTGATGATAAATATAAATTTCTATAAATTTTTTGTTGAAAAATTGGTATTTGTAAATTACTAGTGATAGTGGGTGTATCAACACCACTTTTTATCGCTAAAATAAACATTTTTATTTGAATTAATTTTGTAATAAATATTTGAATAATTCATTGTGTTTGCGATGAATTGTATGCGATTTCATTTAAAATTTTAAGTAAATCGTTATATTTTTTTCGCAACCAAAAATCGATGATTTTAAAGACATTTAAATTAAAGCAATCAAACAATACTTGTCGAATGTCTATTGATTCTATTGAATAGGATTTAGATAAAAGTGATATTTTGCTAATTTCATTTTCAATAAAATAATGATTAGTTAATAGACTCGAACACATATATTCAATATCTCGTTTAGAAATTTCTATCTTATTGCGATTTAAAAAAAAATATATTATTTCTCGCTTATTGTCTCACGAAAGAGAAGTTATTTTCTCAGCAATAATCCCACTTTTATCAATTAATTTTCTATCCAAACTATTGGTTTTATGAAAAAAAATGATATTTTTTGGAGCAGATATTAATTTTGCAAGAAAATCATTTTTCTTCTCTATTACTAACTTTGAAAAATCGATTATATAAAGAATATTTTTCTCGCTATTAAATAATTCCAATTGAAAAATTTTTTTCTCAATTTCATTAAGAGTAAGTGAAGAATCAATTTTGCACGGTGACAAATTGTTATCATAGCAAAATTTTGCAATTTTTCAATTTATCGCTTCAATTTCGGTACCATAAAAAAACTTAATCATTACCAATTGATTATATATTTACTCTCATTTTCTCACAAACAATTTTAGAAAGAATAATAACGATCATTAAATATGTAATTATTTGTCAGTCGTTGAACTTCGGAATTGGTATCATATAGTTGATTTTTAAAAACGAAGTAATTAAAATGTTAGCAACAAAAAATATTTTTTCATGAATAAAAACAAAAATTGGAACCCACATAAAAATTAAAAAATGAAGGTAAATAAATGGAAATATAAATGAAAAAATTAACGAATTAATAATTGTTACTAATGAAATGGAATTATTCATTAAAGAAATGATCGGTAAATTCAACAAATTTATATATAGTGAAATTAAAAATTTTCGTCACAATGGATTATTTATTTCTAGTTGTAGAATAAAATATATCCCATAACAACTAGTCATTGTTAAGATAAAACCAAAATTTAGAAAACAATTTGTGTTTATGATACAAATTAATATACCAATAAAACCTAATGATTCAATTTTATTAATTTTATTCTTACGAAAAAATCGAGAAAAAATGAGTTGAAAAATAACTCGCATTGATGAATACGAGAAATTAATCATATATGCATAAAACACCAAAAATATGTTACAAATGATGTCGCCAATAGCCTTATTTTTTCTTGGGATAAAAAATAAAATTATTCTTCTTATTAATTGTAAATGAAAACCGCTAACACAAATAATTCATGCAATACCAAGTTTTATTGTTTTTCGATAAAAAAGAATGGCCTCGACATTTTTATGATTAAAAACAATTAAATTAATAAATCATCCAATATCATTACCATATTTTTGTTTGGTAAATAAAAATATTTTGTTCCGAAAGGAAAATTTAAGCAATTGCTCTAGTCATATTGAAAATCTATTAAATAAACAATACTTACCAAATACAAATAAACAAAAAAGGAAAATAGAAATTATTATTAACATTTCTATGTTTGCTTTTAAATTATTCCTAATAACAAAAAATAATAACAATGGCAAAAAACTAATATAAATTAAATTTTTATTAAGAATAAAGAAAACTATCCCACAAATTAAAAAAGAGAGAAAAAATGGAATTTTTTTCTTTTTATTGTTGACAAATGGTTTTGGAAAAGTATTGATCATTATTTTATAATTTAAATGTAATTTTTATGATTAATTCCGTTGCAGTTAATACAATCGTTAACGCAAAGATAGTTAAAATTACTAAAACATATGTTTTGGCCTCATTTGGTAATACCGTTGGGCTTTGTCATATTTCAAATGTTAGCGATTATATCGTAAGAAATTTGTCAAAATTTTTCATTAAAAATAAAAATTACGATTTCTTAATAATTGAGAAAAATGCAAATCAAATTTTGTTATCTTACAAAGCAATCCATCCTAAATATCTAAAATGGCATAGAAATGTCATACCCACACCGAATGGTTTTATTAATTTAAAAAAAGATTTGATTGAACGATTGAAAAATATGTGCCATTAGCTCAATGGATAGAGCATTTGACTTCGGATCAAAAGGTTGTTGGTTCAACTCCAATATGGCACGCCAATTAAAACGTTGTTATCACTCTATATTTTCTTGCAATAATATTGATATAAATTTACTTCATCAATTATTAATGTGATATTTTCAGTAGATTTTCTATAAAATATTTTATTGTTTGTTAAATAGTATAAATATGAATCATCAATTATTTCTTGGAAATAAATTTTACTTTTGTATTTTACATCATCATATTTTATTTGAATATTTTGGATATTATTTTTTTGAATATATTGTGCATCTTTTTTGTTTATCGTAACATATAATGATGAACCTTCGATAAACATTGTCGCATTAATAATAACTTGTATCTTTAAAATTGACAATAATAAAATTTCAAAAATAAACAACGAAATTATCAAAAAAATTCCTCGTTTAATGTTTTTATGAATGATCATTGGTTGCTAAAATAAAAATTGAATTTTTTCTTTTAATTTGATGAAAAATATCGTTGATAATTTTATTATTCAAATCAAAACTATGTCTTGGTTTTTCAAAAATAATTATTTTATTTCTCTCATTTAATAAACAAAGAAAATTAAGAAAAAACTTTTGATGAAAAGTTAGCGAAGGATTGGTAATATCAATCTTAAAGGAATTTAAATATTTATTATAAACAAGGGGATTGATGCTGAATAAATATCGAAAATAATCAATTGATAATTCAATGTTTTCATTAAAAATAATTAAACTTTTCTTGATATTTTTTATATTAAGTGAATATTTATTGTTGCCAATAATAATGGAATTACATTTTTTAAAAATGAGACAAAAATTTTGTATTCGATTTAATTTATTTCTATAAATTACAAAATTTTCATTATTAGATTTAAAGATTATTTTGTCGCATTTGTTCAAAATATAATTGTTAGCCATTTTTTTATTTGGTGTCAAATTACTAATATTAATAATGTCGGTATAAATATTTATAAAAGTGTCTATCTTTATTTTTTCCAAACAATGATTACCGATTTCACTAAATAAATATTTAATAATTTGCATGCTAGTCATTAAAAACGACAATTTACCAAACGATAATGAGTCATATTTAATAAATAAATAACTAAATAAAGTAATAAAAATTATTTCAATGAAAATTTTGGATGTTTTTTCAAATAATTGAGTATTAAATGAAAAGACATTTAAATCATTGAAATTTTTATAGACATTTGAGTAATTTTCTCGTAACTTATCAATATAATAATTGAATTTTGTCGGTCAAAATTGATTAGTAAATGAATTTTTTATTTTTAAAAATATATCCATTGCTTTGTTTTCACTCGCTAAAAAAGATGAGTAAATTTTTTGTTTTTTCAAATATTTGATAAATGTTATAACCGTCTCTATAAAAAACAATAGAAAAATGAACACTATCATATTTCATTGTATTGAACAGAGAATGCACATGTACATAAATAAAATTAAAATATTGGAAATATTTTTGTTTAAATCAATAATAAAGTAATTTGATAGTGTAAAAACACATTCGTCGATTTTGTTTAATCATTTTAAATCAAACTTGTAATTAAAATTTAATTGTTTGTTTGATAATGATGTCAAAATTTTATTGGTAATGATAAGACAGCAACTTCGTAAATGTTTTCTAAAATACAAATTATGTGTGTAGTCAAATAAATTTTGTATGACACTAATTAATAGCGAGTTCACTGCTATAACAAATAAATTTTGTATTGACTTTCTACTTATCGCAAAATCAATTATTCATTTTAAAAATGCTGAATTTAACAACAAGAACATGTATGTTAGACAAGATAAGAAAAAAGATATGAAAAAAAATTTATAATCTCAATCAAAAAAAATATTTTTTTTGTAGATTTTTATTTTTCTAGTAGTTTTTTCTCGCTTCTTTACAAAAATTAAGACATTACAAAAAATTTCCTTAAACTTGATATATGAATATTTTTTTGGTCTAAAATAACACGAGTCATATATAAGGATATATTTTGTATTTTTTATAGCAATAACATAATGATTATTTTCAAATTTGGATTTTATCAAACAGACAAAAGGATGCTTTATTTTTAAATCTTTGAACTCATTCCAATTAATCTCATAACTATCAGTTTCAAAATTAAATTTATTTGCTAAAATTTCGAAATCAAAAATTGTTAACCCGTTCTCATTGATCGATGCTTCATTAAGAATTTGTTGCTTTGTTATTTGGTTAAAACGTCAATAATAATTGTATAGTGATGTTAAAACACATACACCACACTCACATTTATTTGTTTGTTGGGTAATATTGATTCTTGGTTTTATATCTAAATATAAAATTGGTAAAAAAGATAGAAATTATGATATTTTATTTGTTCTTCGCGATTTTGTAATGTATGAAGCATCCTTAAAATCGCACAATTTTCGCATTCTGTCAACCAAACGATTAATAATAGTATCAATGTTGTCACGATCAAATTTTGAAAAAGAATTAGATAATAAATTTCTTCGCATAATATTTGTAATTTTTTTTGGTTCGAAATTCGAAATAAAAATTATTTTTTTATTATTTTCACATCGATAATTAAAAATAATTAAAAGAATATTCAGATAAAACCATGCTGTTGCATATTCTGCACCAAAATCATCAAAAACAAGAATATCCGCTATACAACAATTAGTGATTAATGTTTTATTATTTGAGGGATTTGATGAAAAATTGTTTTTTATTTCACCAACAAATTGTGGCAAAAAAATATATGCTATTGTTTTATTATTTTGATAAATCATTTCGTTACAATAACTAATAATTTTATGTGTCTTCCCAATCCCAGTTGCACCATATAAATATAAACCTATCTCAGTATTATCATTAATTGATTTTAATAAAAGATCATCAATTCGCTTTTCATCTGCTTTAATAGAAAATTTTGAAGAAAGATTATTAAATACTAAAGATAACTGGTTACTAGTAAATTCACGGATTAAATAATTTGATAGTAATTTTTTTTTTGGACAAAAAAAACTTGATAAATATAACTGATTTGTCTTATGATTACGTTTTAAAATAATATGAATAAAAGAGGAATTATAACATTTTTCTCGTGGCAATTGCCTACACTTCTCTTCTTGTTCATAAATGTATTTAATAACATATTTCCAACTATTTTTTTCCTCTTTTGATAAATTTAATTGCTTAATGGTTGCCGAATTAAAATATTTATCAAAATTTTCTTCTAGATTTGATTTTTTCCCCCTAGAAAAAAACATTTTATATGTGCTCCAACTTTAGCTCGTTTTCTTCTATAGTACTATCAATAGAATTTAACGATATATTTTTCCGAAAATGTTGAATTGCTAGCTCACAAGAATTAATATTTAATCCATTAAATGTTCGCGCTATTTTAAACACATATTTTTTATTTAATTTACCATTAGTTTTATAAAGACTAAAATCGATAATTACATTGATTACTTCATCTTTTAGTGCATATTCTTTTTTTAAGATGCCAATAATTTTACGTTCAAAAATAGAAACATTTTTTTTAAAAATTGAATATAAATATTGTTCAGAATTAAATAATTTATAGTCGCTGATTATTTTTTGTGAATCAAGATTAGAAATAGTAGAAGTAAATAAATTAAATGAACGATTAACATCAGTAAAATTATGCTGATTTCTTTTTTTATCGAAATAACTTGGACTCATAACAATTTTATTTAAATTACAAATTAAAAATTTTGGATTGCATGAAAATATATTCTTATCATTCACATTATCAAGGGAATTTATAATTACATTTTCAATTGCCGTTAATGTTAAAGGAAATTTTGAATATACATTTTCAATAATTGTTTTGCATTCATCGGATATAAAAATATTCTTTGTTGATACCATGAATAAATCTTTATAGATTTGATCAAAATCAATAATGTTAATTTTTTTCAAATCATTATCACAAAAAACATTATCAAAAGATGCAGATATGTTCAATAAATTTTTATAGATCGTTGACGACGAATATTTATATTCGAGATATTGATAATTTTCAGTGCCTATCTTGCTAATTAATAGTGCTTTATATTTTTTGTTTGAAACAAAATCAAAAAAATTCAATGGTGAATTAACAATAATTTGACATAAATTACTATTAGAATTGTGGTCAACAAAAATAAATGTATCGATCAATTTGACTGCTTCAAGTTTTTTCTTTGCTACAAATAATTGTTCGAGTGAACAATTAATTTGTCGACATGTTGATTGAAAATTAAATGACAAGTTCTGATTCTTTGATGAATAAAGGTTATTATTACATAATAAAATATAAAAACTTGTTGCAAGATTACCAATAATTGGTGCATATAAATCAATTAGAAAATTTGTACTCAATTTAAAATCATTACTATTATTAACACGATATAAAGTAAAACCCATTTTTTAAAAGAAGTTTAAAAAATAACTTTCGGAATATTTTTAATATAACTTTTTAAATAAAATTTGAGAAAAAAAAATATTTTTTTTAGCAACATCAAAATACCAACATAAAAATTAACATCTTTAAAAAATAAAAAATGTGGTATCAATCGACTTTTTTTAATATATTTTTACTTATCAACAAAAAATGTTAATAAGTTTTACACACATATAAAAAATATTTTTTATTTATTAATTTAAGTAATAAAATAAACATGAACATAGAATGAAATGAACCTAAAAAATATTAAATATTGGTTTTATATTCATAATCCACTTGCAAGACATAGTAAATTACTCAAAAATTACTTTTTTAGTGGTCTATTTTTGCAAGTTATCGTTATATTAATTTTGATACTACAATGGATAAATGAAATTAAAATTAATGGAAATAATTTTGAAGAAATTTGATACTCTTCATTAACATATTACACCCATCAATGTAATATTTTATTTATTATTGTTTACTTTATTTATTTCTTTAATCAAAAATTGAAATTTTTTAAAAAACGAAATTTATTATGTTGTATCGCCGCTTATGCAACAATAAATTTAATTATTTTTAACTCATGAATTATTTTTAATATCTTTAATGATGTAATTAAATATTCGCAATTAGATGTTTTAAACGGTAAAAGAACCATTAATATTTGTCAGTATATTTTCCTTTTTGAAATAAATCCTATATTCATGATTAGTTTATTTATTATTGATGCTAAATTCAATGATTGCTCGAAACAAATATCAAAAAATAAAACTATTAAATCTTTCTTTTATTGATTGATATATCCTTTTTGTTACTTGATTTATGTATTGATTATCCCATTCCTAACATGTGGTGTAGAGTATCGTAATTTTTCTGTTTATGGTAATTTTACTAATTGTTGTCCTAATTGCTTTTATCAAAAAAATAAAAATGATCCTTCATCGAGTGAACTTGGCAAATATAGTAATATTATTAATGTTCTTATCCTTTTTTTTATTTGTATTATTATTATTTGTTTATTTTTATTTCTGGAAGTTAAATTTTATTCGAATGTAATGATTATTAAAGAAAAAAGCAAACAAAATAAACTTGAAGAAGATATTACTAATTATCTTTGAAAAAATAAAAAAATTATAAAGAATAAGTAATTTCAACTTATTGATGCAGATCAAAAATTGTTGTTTGAACCAATGGTTTTTTATGCTTGTTTTTATAAATAAAATATGTTATTGTTTGTTCAACAATTTTTCGAATTCTTAAATTATCAATTGGCTTTTGACATTTAGTCATTTCGTCTTCAATATTATCACGAATTGAATATTCAATTTTGTGTAATAAATTTACATATGAATTAGCATAAAAACAACCACGAGTAATTAATTTAGGAATACCAATTATTTTATGTGTAATCCGATCAATTAGAATTGTTACATTGAAAATACCATCGGTTGACAAAATTTTTCTTGCTAACAAAACACGTGAATTATCAACATTTGTTTTATTGTCATCAATATAAACCTCATCTGTATTAACAAAAACATCTGTTGCTTGTATTTGATGGTTTAATAATTCAACAATTTGTCCATTTGCCACTTGAATATATTTTTCTTTTTCAAAACCTAAAATGGAAACATTATTTTTCATTGCTGCAAGCATCCGATATTCACCATGAATTGGAATAATATATTTTGGATTGATTAATTTAACCATTAATTCTAGCTCAATTTGTGATGCATGACCAGATGCATGTATTTTATTTTTTGTGGAATTGACATAAATTTTCATTCCTGATTTATATAAACGATTTAAAAGCTGTTCAACTTGATCAAAATTGCCAGGAATAGGATTTGAAGACATTAATAGTGTATCAGAAGGTTTTAAAACAATGTGAGGATAACGTCCGTTAGCCATCATATTTAATGCTGCATTTGGTTCGCCTTGAGACCCAGTTAAAATAATCAATAAATCACGATCAGCAATATTTTTAATATCAGTTGGCTCAACAAAATCTTGTTTAAACGTTTTAATCAAGTTTAACTGAATTGATGATTTAATGTTTGTTTCCATTGATTTACCAATAATGCAAATTCTTTTCTTAAGATTTTTTGCTATTTCAATAATATTTTCAATCCGTCTTAAATTGGAAGCGAATGTAGTAATTAAAACTCGACCCTTGGCATTTGTTAGTCTTTTTTTTATCTCATTTACAATTAGATATTCCGATGTACTAAATCCTGTTGATTCAGCATTTGTTGTTTCGCATAATAGTAAATCAATACCTCGTTTTGAAATGTCACATATCTTATGAATATTTGTTTGTTCCATTTTATTAAAGAAATCAAAGCGAAAATCACCACATGTAACAATATTTCCATTTGGTGTTTGCAAACAAACCCCATAACATAATGGGATTGAATGACAAACACGAAAAAAATCAATTATAAAATACCTAGTTTTAATAACAAGATCATCAGTTATTTCAATAAATTTTGGTTGTTTGATATCATTGTGCTCTTTTAATTTGTGTTTAATTATTAATAAAGATAAGGGACTAGCATAGACATTAGGAATGTTTATTGCTTTAAGCAAATATGGAATCCCCCCAATGTGATCTTCATGGGCATGAGTAATTATTAATCCCTTGATTTTGTTCTTATTTAATAATAAATAGTCAAATGAACAAATTATTGATGAAACACCAGGTAATTTATTTTCGTCACAAAATTTGTTTCCGCAATCAATAATAAACAATTCGTCGTTGCATTCAACGACATACATGTTTTTGCCAATTTCCTCAATTCCACCTAATGCTACTATTTTTGTTGGGATAGTGTTTTGAGATTGCATAAAAAATTAAAACCTACTAATTTTATTACGTATTGAATTAAAAATGAGATTATGAGTTAAATTACAAGTTTAAATCTGATATTGATTATTATACTTTAAATATCAATAGCTAGTTTTAAGTTTTTTTTGGGACAAGTAATTGCTAACCATATTTTTGTTTTTTTAATATTTACGATCGTGATATTCTTTTGTTGCCTAAAACCAAATTCCGGTACATGATTCAAAGAAGTTTGCTTGAAAAAAGCTTCTTTTTTAATCCACAAAATTAGACAAGCTAAAGCTGAATATTTAAAATTTCTATCGTCGCCAATAATTCGATTTCAAATTTTTTTTTTAAATTTTTCTTTGTCAAATAATTCCATATCAATACCTATTCGATGTGTCGATATGGCAATAGCAACATATTTATTACTATGCGTAATTGAAAAAAAATAATTTTTATACTTCCAAAAACAATTATCGACTAATCTAAAATATTTTTGCTTTATAATGCGAATTTTAGATTCCTTTTGTAAAGCATAGTTTATTAATAACCAACTATAAATTCTTTGTTGTTTTGCGATATCATTGAAACATTTGCTTATTTGCAATAAACGATATTTATTAAATCAATCTATTTTATTTGGATAGTCGTATTTGATTTTATAGACATAAACTTTTACGATCTTGTTTATCATTATTCAATTATAAAAAGATAAATAGGGAAAATATAACATGGAAGATTTTTTAGATTTGCGAATTATAAAAACAAGACAAGCATTGATGAAAGCATGTTTTGAATTATTGCAGAAAAAAGTTTATAGCAAAACGAATATCAAAGTCAATGAAATTTGCCATAAGGCAAAAATAAATTTAGTAACATTTTATCACCATTTCAATAATAAAAATGACTTGATCGAATTATTAATAAGGGAAAAATTAATCAATTGATTACCAATCCCAAAAAAATTTAAACCGAAATCGTTAGCAGGGTTAATCAATTATTTTATTCGTGTAATAATCGATTTTACTTATGAATTCTTTGATATTTTTAGCAATAGTTTGAAATTAGTAGCAAATAAAGGGAGGTAAAGGAACATATATTGATGTTTTTACAAGAATAATTAAACTATTAGTTTATCAAGAAGTTGATAAATTAAAACTTGATTGTAGTTATTTTCAAAAGCAATTAATTGCCTTGTGAATTAGTGGTGGATTAAATAATATCATTTTTACAATAACAACATCAAAAGTGTTAATTGATAAAGAAAAATTACGTGAACATTTCATTTACATTAAAGAAATTATTTTAAAATATAAAAACGACACATAGGTAAATATAACTAAAATTAAAACTAATTAAAAATATTTTTTGATAAACATGGACTAATATCAACAATATGTAAATTTTTAATTTTTTTCGTATAGATTGAATTTATTGAATTAGAAATAAATAATTGATCAATTATTTTATTTTTATAGGCTAAATTAAATTTTTCAACTGCATTTGCCGATAGAATACCATGAACACAACCAACAATAATTTTTTTGCATCCCATTTTTTTTAGTGTTTTACAAGCAGTAATAATTGTTCCACCAGTATCAATCATATCATCAATAATCAAGCAATTTTTGTTTTTAATATTTGCTCCTAAAATATCAACAATTTCTACAACATTTGGTTTCGGTCTATTTTTGTTAATGATTAACATTGGAATTTTATAGGTTTCACTTAAACTTTTTATTCTTTTCACACTTCCATAATCGGGTGAAACAATAACAAAATCTTTAAAATTGTTCTTTTTTTTAATTTCTTTTATCAAAAAATGAATCCCAGACACAATTTCATTAGGAATATTAAAAAAACCTTGTATTTGATTAGAATGTGGATCAAGCAAATAAACATTATCGGCACCAGATTTCTCCAATAAATTTGTAACTAATTTAGCGGTAAGTGATTCGTTTTTCGAAAGTAAACGATCTTGTCGCGCATAACCATAATATGGACAAATAACTGTTATTAATTTAACGGAAGATCTTTTTAAAATATCAATTGTTATTAATAATTCCATTAAATTTTCATTAACAGGTGGGCATGTTGATTGTATAACATAAACATGCTTCCCACGAACTGATTCACAAATTTTTATAAATATTTCTCCATCTGCAAAACGATTAATTAGAATTTTTGCTTTTGGGATTTTTGTTTGTTGGGAAATTAAATCAACTAATTTCGTACAACCTGATAAACCAATAATAATGCTGTTATTAGTAATCATGTTTTCTAAATTATATTAGTTAACATGCAGACTAACTAAGAATTTTTTTAATTCAAATTGCAAATTTCTCATCAATAGGATATTTGCTATTAAATGCATGCTCAATAAAATTAATAATATGATCAAAAAGTACTATAAAAGGATATTCAATTTTTTTGTAATCATTAAAAAAATATGTATATATTCGACTAATAACTTGTTTGGCAATATTACTCTTTGCAACATCTTTATAAAAAATTATTTCCAAATCTGTTGCTAATTTGGAAAGGTCATCATAATTGTTCAAATTAAAATTATTTTTTGGATTAATTTTAAACATTGATTTTGTTGCTGTATTTAAAAAGCTAAAGTCATAGTCGATGTTGTAATCTTTAAAAATTTTTAAAAAATTAATTTTTAAAGTATTATCAAGTTTTGCATCCAAAAAAATATTTTGCAATTTCAAATAATCATTTGTTCCGAGTTTGTCTAAATATTTTTTAAATAATTCCTCCAATAATTCCAAATCATATTTTTTTGACAAAAATAAATCTATTAATTGATCTTTAGATAGTGAATTTATAAATAAATTTTCTTTTCGCTGTTTAATAAAATTTGTCAAATTTTTGATATGAAGATTAATCAATAATTGTTGGTTAGATGAAAACAAATGGTTTCTAGACTCTTCCACTAATATACCCAATGCTTCATGATATTTTTCTTCATCAATCATTTTTTTTATACGATTGATAATTAATGTGAAATCATTACTCATTTTTAATAACAAATTTTCTAAAAAAATCTTCGTTATATCTAAAGAAAAATTTAGTTTTTTTTATTAAATTAATTAATTTATCTTTTGCATTAATTGTTTGGTTAATTAATTCCCGTGGGTAAAGCATAGTCATTGAATTTTTTTCAAATTCATTTTGATCGAGTTCTTTAACGATTAAAGAATGCTTTTTTTTATTAAAGATTAATCGTACATCCAAATCTAAATCAATATATTTTATTGCTTCGTCCTCAAAAATAAATGGTGAAGCAATATTAAAATAATAAATTATCTTGCATTTTTTAGGACAAAAAGTTATTATCAGATTGTACCACTCTTCTTTGAACATGATTCAAAAACTATCTTTGTTACCATTGGAATGGTAGAATTTTTTATTTTTTCCTTGACTAATAATTCGTGTTTTTTCCAAACTTAAAATAACAATCTTTTCATCAACATAAATGATTTTTGGAAATTCAAATGTCCTATACAAACATCCATCATATTTATAGGCATGAATAGAAACTTTGTGGTTAATTTTCATTTTCGATACTCGTAATTAAAGCTAATTTAATTGCTAAATACAGTTGGTTGAATAATCAAGTATTTATCTATTAGTGATTATAATTTATTATTGTTCACATAGCTCAAATTGGATAGAGCGATAGCCTCCTAAGCTATAGGTTAATGGTTCAATTCCATTTGTGGACGCCAAATAGAATTTATTGTAATTTTATATTTTCGTAAGAAAAAATAACATTGTCATATTTAGGTTTATCTTTTGTTCATGACAATAAAGTATTAATGATACCCAGTTGTCCAACAAACATCAAAATTGTCAATGTTAATAGTCCTCATCATTTCGCAATTGCTGTATAACTCATCGAAACACCAACCGTTCCGAAAGCAGAAGTCGTTTCAAAAAATACATCAGTAAATCGATATTTTTTTTGAACATTTAGTAATGAATCAGAAGGTAATGACGATCAAAAAATTATTGTCCCAAAAAAAACTAAAACAATTGTAACTATTAGAAGTATGAAAGCTTCAATAGCCAAATTTTTATCAATTGTATTTTTAAAAAAAATAATTTCCTTTCTACCACACAACTTATTTCAAATTGTGATAAAAATAATCGCAATTGTTGTTACGCGAATTCCTCCTGCAGTTGATGATGGAGCACCACCAATTAACATTGAAATATTGTATATTCATTTGGATCATTCTGATAATGCACGACAGTCAATTGAATTCATTCCAAGACTACGACATTCAATAACATTGTATAAGATACAAAAACATTTATTGTACATGACATTTTTACCAAATTCAAAATTTTTACATTCATAACCAATAATTGATTTTGGATCATTTTTTGCAAAAAATTCAAATAGGAAAGAAAATGTAAACCCAACAAGACCAATAAAAATATATGTAAACAACGAAAGTTTTGTAAAGAGTGATAGCTTATACGACAAGCCTTTTCGTTTACAACGAATTTTTTCAATAAATTCAAAAATAATAAAATGGCCAAGACCGCCAATAATTAATTCAATCATAATAAAAAGTTGCAAAATAGTTCCTAAATCATTGCGGTACGGAGAAAGTGATGATGTTGAAACAATATCAAATCCCGCATTATTTATTACTGAAACACTTGAAAAAATTCCAACCCATAAACTGTAACCATAATTATTGATAGTTTGTAATGGCTGAGAATAATCATTATAAGAAACAAATTTACCATTAATTTCATCAATTCCTGTTTGTTGATATGCTGGAATAAAACAAAAACAAAAACTATAAATGAAGGCAAAAATAATTTGAACAATAAATAAAAAAGTGAAAGCGACAGAAATAATTTTAAATGAATCTGAAAGACGGTTACCACCTCGTTCAGATTGTAAAATTTGTAAGAGTCTAATATCTTTTTTTTCGGTTTTTTTAAAAAGTTTTTTAATTAAACTCCATATTCAAAATGATAAGGCAAATGTTCCCATTCCACCTATCTCAATAATGATAAGTAAAACAAATTGTCCAAATCAATTAAGATATTTGAATATCACAACTGGTGTTAATCCAGTATTTGAAAAACCTGAACATGCAATAAACAAGGCTTGTAAAAAATTAAATTTTTCGTTTTTAAAACCGTCTAATTGAACACCATCTATTGTTTGTAAACTACAAGGACAACATAACAATATTGCACCAATAATGATGAGCAAAAAATATACCCTAAACATTATTTTAGGGATTGTTGATCCAACGATAAATTTAACTAATTTCGAACCGATTTTTTTGAGTGAATCTAGAAAAGATCCACCTATTATATTGTCATTGGTTTTGCTGTCTTTTATAACCATATAAAAATGTTTTAATAATTATATTGTCTCAACGATTTATTTCAGATACTTGACATTATGTGGTTCAAAAATCGACAAATCTTTATACCTAATTTTAATAACAACTTGAAACAATATGATCGCGACACAATTAGATAAATTTAAACAACGAATATTTTTACTTATCGGAATCCTAATTGATTTGTTAATGTTATTTTGTAAAATTTTTTTAGGTAAACCTTTTGTCTCACTACCGAAAATTAAGTAAATTTCTTGCTTGACGAGTGGTTTTTTTATTTTTGTTGGTAAATTTCTTCCATAACGTGTAATGTAATAAAGCAAACTTTTTTTTGGTAAAGATTTAATAAAATCATCGTAATCAATGTGTTCAATTAATTTGACTTTTTTAAGATAATCGAGAGCGGTTCGTTTAAATTTACTATTTGACAAAATAAAACCATATGGTTTTATCATGTGTAAAATTGCATTAAAACCAACGCACGTTCGAATGATATTACCTGCATTTTGTGGAATTTGTGGTTGATAAAGAACAATATGAATCATTGTGATAACATTATTAATTTTATAACATTAGATTATCTCATCACATATTAAAAATAATGGTAAAAATTATAAATATAATAGTTGTAATTACTTAAATATAAATGGAAAAATTTAAATTATCAAAAACATATAAAAATTTGTGATCAGCATTTATTGGAGAATCACAAGCAAGAAATAAATATACTTTTTTCGCAAGTATGGCACAAAAAGAAGGTCTATATAAAATTAGCAATATGTTTATTGAAATGGCTAATAACGAAAAAGAACATGCTAAAATATGATTTAATCTCATAAATAATGATAAAACTAAATCCACTTTAGAAAATTTACATGATGCAATAAAAAGTGAAAATTATGAATGAACTAAGATGTATAAACAATTTGCACTTGATGCAAAAAAAGATGGATACAAAAAAATTTCTTTACTTTTTTCAAATATCGCAAAAATTGAAGAATCTCATGAAAATCTACTTAAAGATCTTGTTAAGAAATTTAGTATTTATAAGAATAAAATAAGTAAAAGTAATAAATGGAAGTGCTGTAAATGTGGGTACCTAAAAAACAAGAGTAAACCTAATGTATGTGATGTGTGCGGTCATAAAAATACATTTAATAAATTTTATTAATCCATCACATACTTGTTTAAGCATATAAATAGAAACATATAACAATTATTTATTTCTATTTTGTTGTTGCAATAAAATTGTTTTATATTTCTGTTCAAGTTTATCCATTCGTTTATTTAAATGTTTTTGTCCATAACCTTCCTTTTGATATTCACTAATCTCATTTTTTAAAATTGTATTTTGAGTAATAAGACCATTTTTTTGTTCAAGTAATTTACAATATTTTATCTTTCATGATTCAATTTCACTTTCAAGTGAGCATTTAATTTTTAGTAAATCATTAATGTATGCTATTGTTTTATCAAAAAAATGATCCACATCAAGAGGATCATATCCAGAAAAAATGCTCTTCTTAAATTTTTTATCAAGTATTTCTTTTACAATTTTATTGTTCACTTCTACAAATTTTTTTTAAAATATCAACTTTATCTAATTTTTCTCATGGTAAATTGTTTTTACCAAAATGGCCAAAAACGGATGTTAAATGGTAAATCGGTTTTTTTAAACCTAATGTTTTAACAATATTATATAAATCAAAATTAAATGTTTTTTTAACAGCATTGAAAATTTTTTCATTCGGAACAAAATTTGTCCCATAAGTTTCAATATGTAATGAAATTGGTTTTGCTAAACCAATACAAAAAGTCAACTGCACTTGTACTTTCTTAGCTAATTTTGCAGCAACAATATTTTTTGCAATATATCGTGCAAAATAAGCACCAGTGCGATCAACTTTTGTGTAATCTTTCCCGCTAAATGCTCCTCCACCATGATTGGCGATTGACCCATATGTGTCAACGATTATTTTTCGTCCAGTTAAACCAGTATCAGCAAATAAACCACCGTTAATAAAATTACCAGCATAATTGATATATTTTTTACATTTTGAAGAAAGATTGTATGATTTTAAAATTGGATTAATAACGGTGTTTTCAAGTTCTTTTTTTATTATTGAATTTTTTTTATTTTTTTTGTGCTGAACAGAAAGTACAATTGAATAAATTTTGGGAATATTTTTGTTGTCGTAATCAATTGAAACTAATGATTTCATATCATATAAATAACCAACTAATTTTTTGTTTTTTATTAAATTTGTTAATTTTAATAAAATTTCATTACTTAAAACTAATGATAATGGTAAATATTGAGGTGTTTCGTCACATGCATAACCAAAGACAATTCCTTGATCACCAGCACCAATTATATTTTTATTAAGATTAACTTTTTTAGCAATATCACTTGATTGAGCATTAATATCAAGTAAAATTCTAAAATCATTTTCCGAATATCCCAAAGGTTTCAAAACCTTCCAAGCACATTTAACAACATCAACATAAGCTTTTGTTGTAATTTCTCCAGCAATTGTGATCGTTTTACTACTAGCAAAAACTTCGCATGCTACACGTGAATTTTCATCTTGCTTCAAACACTCATCTAAAATTAAATCAGCAATTTGATCACAAATTTTATCAGGATGTCCTATTCCAACTGATTCGGAAGTTATTATATTTTTACAAAACATTTTTTGACTTACAATTGGCAATTTTTAAATCTGCTAATTTTGCTATCATTGCCGCATTATCATTAGCAAAAATTTTTGTTGGAAAAAAACATTTAACTTTTTTTAATGTTTTCAACTTCTTTCTTAATTGACTATTGGCACTAACACCACCACCGATAATAATATTTTTAACAGATGGAAACATTGAAAGATAATAGGATAATTTCATTTTTAAATCAATAATAATTCAATTAAGAACTGAACTAGCAATAGTAGATTTACTATATTTTTTTTGAATAATTATATTTAATATTTTTGTTTTCAAACCAGCGAAACTAAATTTACTATTTGGGGATAAATGTTTAAATAAATCAATATTTTTTTTGTTATTGAAAATTTTGTCAATACTCTTACCACCGGGATAAGGTAATTTCAATGCTCGTCCTATCTTATCAAGAACTTCACCAACCGCATCATCAACAGTTTGATTTAAAATTTTAATCTCATCAAAACTTGAAACCAATGCAATAAATGTATTGCCGCCCGAAATAATTAATGTAAGAAAAGGAAAAAAATTCTTTTCAAAATGATGATCGATAAAATAAGAAAAAATATGTGCAATGTTATGATTAATTTTTATTGGTTTAAGATTTAATAACATTGCTAGTTGATTAGCAAAAATTTTACCAATATGCAAACTACCAGTTAATCCTGGTTCAAAAGTATAAGCAATATGTGTGATGTCATTAATTTTTATTTTTGCTTTTTTAATGCATTGTCAAAAAGCATAGTCAATATACCTACAATGAAAACGTGCTGATAATTCTGGAACAATCCCACCATATTTTTTATTGGTATCATTAGAAGTAAAAGTGATATTTGAGAGCAATTTCCCATCTTTTATAATTGCTATGCTTGTGTCATCACAACTAGTTTCAATTCCTAAAATAATACGATTCATTTTATAAACTATTTTTTGCTTTCATTCATGCTCAATTAATATTAGAATTAATCGTACTATCTAACGGTTCTTCATAAATTTTGCGCTGACCATCACAAGTGATTTTAATGATATTAATGTACATTTCTAGTGTTTTTCTAATGTCGTCACCATTTAAATTATCAAAAAACTCATATCAATATTTGCATGGTTCATTAATATTTATGAGTGAATCATACAAATTTTTTAATGGTGGAGTGTATCCTAATCTATGGAAATTATGAACTGTCCAATAAGAAAATTCATTATTTTTTTTATTAAATAATTCAGGTTGTTTAATATCACAACCATCTAAAGCAACCTGCTTAATGATTTCGTAAATTTTATCTTTCTTTTGTCCTGCACTTTTTTTATTAATGACAAGCCCATCAAATGAAATCAATGAATTATTTGGTTTAACAATATGAAAATCATTAGAATAAAATCCAATATTTTCTTCTTCTGCATGTTGCGTTGCTGCATAAAAAATATCTCCAGATCAAGCAAAAGCTCCAATGTACCCCCCATTATTAATTGATAAATTGCGTGAAATAATTCCCGAATCGGTTTGTAAATTAATTCACGATTTGCAAGGAAAATATTTTGTTAGTGACGAAAAAATATTATCTGCTTCAACAAGCGAGATATTGCTTTGTGTTTTTTTATTATTCAAAGTTTTGGCAATTTCATAAATTGTCCGTGCATCATCAACCATTCCTAAATGTGTTTTTTTTGTCGTCTTGAACCTTGTTTCACAATTCGGATTTAATGGACTTATTGTATAAAAAATATCATTTCAAGTTAGATCATTCTTGTCATTAATCTCAACACCATTTGGATGATAAAATTTAATTTCTTTCCCTTTATAAGCAAACATAAAATTTTGAAAAAAATATGGGACACATCAATCTAAAATATTAGTAATTGGTTCTTTTTGATTTGTTTTTTTCATCGCAATCATTTTCGAACTAAATATTTTTGTTTGTTCATTAAGATAATCAATTTCCTTTTGATTAAATAATGTAATTGCTTGTTTAGCATCACCAATTTTATCACCTTTATCGTTTTTAACATTAAACTTTCCTCAATCTATTTTTTGAATTAATCCCTGACTTCATAAATTTATGATTTCGTAACTACTTGGTATTGCAATATCGTAATATTTTTCGAATTTTGTTTCAATTGTTTCGTTGTTTGCATAATAACTAAATTTTGCCCCATATTTTTTTTCAATATCTTCAATTAGTTCTGATGCCATATAGCTTTCAAAATTACCAATTTGAATTGTATTGTTTCATTGCACACAAGACAAAAAAGCAAAATTTACCAATAAAAACATTGGAAAAAAACAAAATAGAAACAAAGTAGAAAAAAATAATTTAAATTTTGTTTTCATACTTTCGTCCTATTTTAAGGGTGCGATATTTTTTTAACTTTTTGATTTTAATTAAAGTGACAAAAAAAGTAATAGTAATTGAACAAAGAATAATGATAGCACCAAAAGTGATAATTCATGCTTTTATTCCTTTTCGCGTCATGTACATTTTTGTTGATATAGTATGAAAAGAACCATTTACTAGATTAGTAATAATAAATTCATCAAAACTTAGTCCAAACACAACAATAGTTGCAGATAATAGTGATGGTAATAAAGATTTTAAAATAATATTAAAAAAAGTTTTTAATTTTGAATACCCCAAATCGTAGCTCGCTAAAATTAGATTTGTATTTAGTTTCATTATCTTTGGATAAATTATCATTACAGCATATGGTGAATAATATGAAATATGCGCCAAGCAAATTGTTAATAAACCAAAATCAAAACCTAATGGAATAAATGTCGTCGCAAAAAGTATAAACAAACTTATGGCAATTATTGGTTCAGGTAAAATAAGAGTTGTTTTGCAAATCCCAATGATTAGATTATGTTGATTTTTTTTAGAATTTCATAAACCAATGCATGTTGTTAAAGCAATTAACATTGTAATAGGAGTAGTAATTATTGCAACAATGAAAGAATTTGACAGATCATTTAAAAAATTATTATTTTTAAACAAATAAAAATAATTAGTCAACGAAAAATTATGGTTGAAATTCATAACAATATTACCCTTTTTCGTTTGCCCATTAAAACTTAGTAAAACTATAATGATTAACGGCAAATAAATAAAAAATAAAATAATTAGCACATAAAATTTTTTTACCAATTTAAAAAAATTATTGCTAGCATCGCTAAACTTTGTTTTTATTAAATCGTGTGTCATTTTTTAATTTTTTTGAAATTTTTTCGTTGAATTATTTTAAATATTATTTGTGGTAAAACAAAAATGAAAAAATAAAAAAATAATGCTGATATCGTTGTGATCAAACTTATAGCACTAATTCTTGATGCTGCAATCGAATTAATTATGCCTCGCTCACTCTCTGTAATAAGAATAGTTCCAATCATATCCCCATCATTATTGTTATTCATAAATTGTGGAATAGAAACGGTTGTTATTGATGATAAGAAAACAATGCTAACACCAGAAAAAAAACCTATTTTTGTGTAGGGAAAAACCACTTTGACAAATGTTTTAAACCAATTTTGTCCTAAATCATAGGATGCCAAAACTAAATTTTTTGGCATTCCATCTAAAACATTAAAAATAGCAAGAATCATGAAAGGAAGATTCATATAAGTAATTCCAATAATCGTAAAAATATGCCCATATGTTGAATTAGAATAACCGATACAAATGTCAAAAAAAGTTTTTAAACCAATAATTTTTATTAGGAAACTTAATCAAATTGGCATTGTAATTAAAATAATAGAAATAGTTTTAAATATTTTTCATTTGTTAAACACAAGTAAGTAACAAAATGGATAAGAAATGATAATACAAATAAATGTCGCTATTAGTGATAAGACCAATGAAAGTAAAATTTTTTGTCAAATAAATCGATTAACAACTATTCATGTTAGATTTAAATCACTTTGAAAAGGTTTAATAAAAATAAGAGTTAATGGAATGACACAAAAACAAATTAGTAACAAAAATAATGGCAAAATAAATAGAAATTTCTTTCGATTTTTTTTGTTTTTTTCATTAAAAACATTATTTTGTTTCGTAAATATCGTATTAATCATTTTTATTTTTATTACGATCAACTAAAACTGTTGCATATTTAAAATCTCATTTAATCCCAATAGTTTCACCAATATGAAATTGTTTTATCGTATGAAAATGAAGGAAAGTTTTGTTTTTTGTTATACATTTAATATCAAAAAAAATTCCTTTATATGTTATTGAAATAATTTTCACAATAACCATTGCTTGTCTCATATCACATGGCTGAATATCTTCATATCTTACCATTAATTTAAAATTATTATTGATTGAATTTGGATTGAATTGATATTTAATGTGCTTTGTATCAAATTTTTTATTTTCAATTAAAACCTTAGTTTTATTAATGTATTTTAGATTTAAAAAATTTGCTTGGCCAATAAAATTAGCTACCCATTCATTGTTGGGATGCTCATAAATATTTTTTGGTGTACCAATTTGTTCAATTTTTCCTTTTGACATTACGATAACAAAATCTGATAAACTTAATGCTTCTTCTTGATCATGGGTTACATAGATAAAATTAATTTTTAATTCATTATGAATTTTTTTTAGTTCTTCTTGCATTTTTTGTTTTACCTTTATATCTAATGCTGAAAGAGGTTCATCAAGTAACAAAATATCTGGTTTAACAACAATTGCTCGTGCTAAAGCAACACGTTGTTGCATTCCACCTGACAATTCCGCCGGATATTTGTGTTCATAACCAGTTAATCTAACTAAATCAAGTACACGATAAACCTCTTCATTGATCTCATCTTTTGATAAAGCACGTGTTGTGTTAACTTTATCAAATTCTTCAATTTTCAATTGAGGAAAATTCTGTCAATATGATATTCACTCATCTAAATCTCAATATTTTGCTTTCAAATGATCGACTTTTGCATCGTTATTTTTTTTGTATAAATAAAATTTTATTAATTTTAATATTTGTAGTTCATTAGTATTTGATATATTTGTTCTATCAAATTCAATATAACGATGAAAACCTAATAATGATATGATCTTATTTCATATTATTTTTCGCTTATTTTTATTTGATAATTTAAACCCATGATAATCACTATTTTTTGCAGATTTAATAATTTTTTTTTCAAGGATAAAAATTTGTTGCTTAAATTGTGCTGCACGCATATCTTTAATTTTTCATAGATAATCATTATCAAGATAAAATTTGCTTAATTTTGTTAAATCTTTTTCTATCTTTAATTGCATTTTTTTTAATTCATTTATTTTTTTAAATGAATATTTCAAAGCATTTTTATAAATTGTGTCTCGTGTTTTTAAAACACGCTGCGGAATATTATTTAATTTTTTTCTTAATATTTTTACACCATAAGCAATATTTTGGAAAACTGTCATATTAGGGAATAATGCATAATCTTGAAAAAAAGTTGCTGTTTGTCTTTTATGAATTGGAACATCTTTAATATCTATTCCATTGACGATAATCTTACCAGTTGATGGTTTTTCAAATCCGGCAATCATTTTTAAAATTGTTGATTTTCCACAACCACTTGGCCCTAAAATTGTTACAAATTTACCCTTATCAATAGCAATGTTTATGTTATTACAAGCGACATACCCATCATCATATGTCTTGCCAATATTGACCAATTTTATAAATGGTTTATTTGTCATTTTTTTCTATAAATCCGTATTGATTAATTGCATAGGCAACCGCATTCCTTTTATATGGCACAATTTTACTACAATATTGATATAGCATTTTATTTTTTGGTTTTACACCAATAGCAAGACCTGATATTTTGAAAGCGGATATGTCATTAAAAGAGTCCCCAATGGCAATTGTATTTGTTGACACAATGTTATATTTTTTGCAAATTAAGTTAATCGCATATGCTTTGTTAATATTGAGAGGTGTAATTTCAATTAAATTAGAATTAGTTAGGCAAATTGTACATATCTTATCAAAATTTAATTTTTTTAAAAAAATAAAAAAATTTTTAATTTTCTTTTTTGAAAATGAAAGGAAATTTATTTTATAAGATGATAAATCATTAACATCTTTTATCTTCGTTAATTTTGTTAATCTACCTACCCAAATTAGAAAACGATAACGGTATGACAAAATATTGGATTCAACTTTTGCTTCTTTCTCACAACGTGGGGTATACAATCAAATTTGAATTTTTTCTTTTTTCGCTAATTCATAAAATTTGAGAGCAATTTCATGTTTTATTAAACTTTGATATACCGTGTTGTCGTTAAGATCTTTGACTCAAGCACCGTTATAACACGAAACAAATGATATAGGCTTTTTTGTTATTTTTTCAATTAATTTTAAATATTGGATAGTTGAATGAATAGCACGACCAGTGTTAATGAAAATTTTACCACCGCAATTCATGTATTGATTTATTTGAGTTAAATCTTTGCATGTTATTGTATGGAGAATGGGAGTCAATAGTGTCCCATCTAAATCAATTGAAATAATTTCATATTTCAAATTACTTACCATGTTTTTAATTTTAATACACGCAAAATATATTTTATAAAATAATTTTCTATTTTGAAATAAAGAGAATAGTAACAAAGTATGATAATATATTTGTATGAGTGAAAAAAACTTAACAAAAAGACAAACTCAAATATTAAAAACCATCGTTGAACAATATATTACTAATGCTTCACCAATTTCAAGCAAAGAAATAAATGTTAATTTTTTGCAAAATTTATCATCCGCCACGATACGTAATGAAATGGTAATTCTTGAAAAAAAGAAATTAATTGAAAAAACCCACACTTCATCAGGTAGGGTCCCAACAAAAGGAGGATATGAATTTTACCAACAAAATATTTTAACACCATATTTATCAAGTGATATCAAATTACAATTGAAAAAAATATTTGCAAAACGAATAGTTTCAATTGAAAATGTAATTGGTGAATGTACATCATTAATAAATGAATCATTAAAATTACCAACAATCATAACAACAAAAAAAAATAATGAAATATTAAAGCGAATAGATTTAATTCCTTTACATAAAAATTTGGCTATTATTCTCATTGTCACATCATCAGGAACGATTACGAAAAATACAATTAGTTTTAAAAACGAATCAATTGCAAACGACTTATCAACGTGCATTCGTATCTTTAACGATCGTTTAATTAATACTAAATTATCCGAATTAAGTGCAAAGATTGAAATCCTAAAACCGATTATTAAGAATAGTGTTGAGAATTATGAATTCATTATGCAAGAAATGATAAAAAAAATTTTTAAATACAATATGAGTGAGACTAAAACTTCAATTCAAGGGGCAAAATATCTAATTGCTCAACCAGAATTCAAAAACATTGAAAAACTTAAAAAAATTTTAAATTTACTTGATAATTCGACTATTTGACAACAAATCGCTTATTTGCAAACCAAAACAGGTAAAACAACATTGTTCACAAATTGTGAATCATTCGGTGCTAATGATTTAATGGTTGCCTCAACTTTTATTAGGGGGGTAGATAATAGTCATCAAATCTCAATTATTGGACCACAACGAATGGACTATGCAAAAATTAAAGCTATTCTTGAATTTATTAAATATGAATTAGAAAAAAAATACAATGAATAAAATTTTGAAAAATGAAAAAATATATCGAAATTTTATTAAAAAATTTAATTTCTTTTTAAAAAATAAAACAATCAAAAATATCCCACATTATTTTGATTTGGAATTTAAATTAATTAAATATTGTCTAATTGTAATCAATTTTGTTATTCATGATTCCATTAACATAATTAAAAATAAATGCGATAAATTAAATGCTTTATTTTGTGATCTCTATAAAAATTTGGTCAATACTAAATATTATGAAAAAATCGAGAACGATTTTAATTTAAATAATTATGACAAAATGAAATTTAAAAATTTTGCAATAAATTTGTACTTACTTCTTGAAAAACAAATTGGTAATAAAGATGCATTTGTTGATTTAATTGTTTGTGGTTTAAACTATTTTTTTTTGAATAATATTGATTGTAAAATTACTTTAAATTTAAAAAAAAATTCGATTAATAAAATTGATTTTGTTATTTTTATTACCAAGCAATTTGCAGAATTAAAAGAAATTATTTTAGAAAATTTTAAAAATAGTGCTAATAAATTAATTGTTTTATTAATTGGTATGAGCAAACAGATGAATTAATTTTTTTTTAGTCTCTTATGGATTTCTTTTTTGCGCATTTTTTCATGTTTCTCTTTTATTAATTTGTTCTTTAACATTATCTTTTCATACCTAATTTTTTCAGACTCACGATATGGCGAAATTCATTGAATTTCATTATTGTAGTCCAATTCAGAATTAATGATAATTTCATTTTCATATTTATTTTTGGAAACTTTATTACTTACAACTTCAATTTCGATACAACGAGGATTATCAATAAAATTTGTCTTAATGTTTTTTGTAATAAATACGATCACATAACGATTAAGGTGAATCTTTGGGGTTGTAAATGGGATATGATTCTTCTTTGCTAATGATTTTAATTTTTTAATTCTAAATTTACGAATCCTAATCTCAGCACGCTTATTTTGTTTTTCATGATTTGAAAGTGATGGATCAATCATGTCAATATGATTTTTTTTAACGACATAACTATCAAAAATTTCTTTACCTTTTTCATTATTGCTCTTAAGAAATTGTTTAATTGTTTTCCAAACATCATCCTTATTTTTGTGGTTAGATAAAAAAATATTTGTCTTATCTTTTTTTTGTTTTTTAATCGAAAAAAACATAACAAATAGAAAAATAAAGAAGATTATAAAAATAAAACTATTATTCGATTTTGTCATAATCAAAATATTGACGTAAAAATTATAAATAACAATATTAGCACATATATAATTATTAAATTGATAAATATTAAAAATGGCAAATATAAAAGCGAATGTTAAGTCCAGTAAAAAAAGTAAAATTGTTTATGCTTTAAATAAAACAAAGAAAAATAATTTAAAGAAATTAATTAAGTTGGCGTTGACAACAAAAAAAGCTAGTGATATAAATAATGTTTACAAATTTGCTGACAGTTTGGCACAAAAGCATGTCATCCATAAAAATAAAGCAAGCAATATAAAATCTAAATTAATAAAAACAATTAATAAAAATGAAAAAAAATAAAAAATTATTTATTTCATTTTTTTTTATATTGCTTGGAATAACCCCTAATTTTATTGCGTTGAACTCGTGTAAAAAGCAACCTTCTTTGACAATAAAGTATGGTGATACAATTAATTGTCTCGACCCAAAAAAGAACAATTATATCTCGGTTGAGGATTTAAAAAAAGCAATAAAAAATCATTTTGTTGTCAACCCCCCATGCGAATTCACAAATGATGAATTTAAAAATTTAACAAAGGAAATAATTTTAAAAAAGGGTGATTACACAAAAAAGTGCACAATTATTGAAGAAATGTATTTTGAATTTATCATGAGTCTAATTGAACACGAAAATAAAGGATTTGAATTAAAGTGAAATTGCCCAAGTAAATATGTTTTCAACAATATAGAAATAACTACTAATTCGAATAAAAAAAATATTTTTGTCTCTGCACAATATATCTGAAAAGATAAAAATATTTATTTAAATTTAGGTATGGAAAATGGAACAAGAGAATTAATAAAATCCTACAAGTTTAAACATTGCCAAATTAAATAAGGTATAAATAATTATGGGAGTGAATGTATGTCAAAAAAGACGATAATTTCAAAAGAAAAATTCATTGAAATAAAAAATGAATTAAAAAATCTTGTTCAAAAAGAACGACCAAAAATTATTGCTGCTCTTCAATCTGCTCGTGAACAAGGTGACTTATCAGAAAATGCAGATTATGATGCAGCAAAACAACGACAAGGTGAAATTGAAGCAAAAATAAAAGAGTATGAAAATATTATTAACAATTGTGAAGTTATTGATAATGCTTCAATAAAAAATAGTGAAAAAATTGTTAAAATTGGTTCGTCAGTTGAAATTTTGGATATGCAAGAAAATGAAAAATATACTTATTCAATTGTTGGAACAATTGAAACTGACCCTGATAACAATAAAATTTCTAATGACTCTCCATTAGCAATGGCGATTCTAGGAAAAAAAGTTGGTGATATTGTGGAAGTAAAAGGTATTGAAAGACCATATCAAGTAAAAATTTTAAAATCTTTTAAAAATTAGTTATTAAAGCATTTTCGTCACCCAATATTAATATAATCTTATATATATAATGGACATGTAAGCAAGTGGCCAAAGCACGCTGACTGTAAATCAGTTACTCTTTGCAGTTTCGTTGGTTCAAATCCATCCATGTCCACCATAAATTGGGTTGTAGCCAAGCGGTAAGGCATCAGATTTTGATTCTGACATGCGTTGGTTCGAATCCAACCTACCCAGCCAAATATGTCCCAGTAGCTCAGTGGTAGAGCACTTCACTTTTAATGAAGGGGTCTGGAGTTCGAATCTCCATTGGGACACCAAAGCTGAAGTGGCGGAATGGTAGACGCACAGGACTTAAAATTCTGTGGTAGCAATATCGTATGGGTTCAAGTCCCTTCTTCAGCACCAATTTGCGGGTATAGTTTAACGGCAGAACAATAGCCTTCCAAGTTATTAGTGTGGGTTCAATTCTCATTACCCGCTCCATAAAAATATAAGAGATGAATAAAAATATTTTATTTTCAGTAATTCTCCCTTTTTATGACACTTTAGAAACGATTGATGAAACAATGGAATCCGTTGTCAATCAAGAAAATTTTGATTTAGATACATTGCAAGTTATTCTAGTTAATGATGGCGATAATGCTGATCTAAGCGAATTTGTAGGGAAATATAAAAAAAAAATTAAACATTTCGAATTTTACAAAAAAGAAAATGGTAATTGAGGAAGTATTATTAATTTTGTTAGAAATAAAAAAATTGCTCATGGTAAATATATTACCATCTTAGATAGTGATGATAAATTAACAAAAAATGCATTGAGCGAATTCACAAAAATAAGTGAAACGAATTGCGATATTTTAACCGCAAATTTTTATTGATGAAAAGCAAAAAAAGAGCGAAAAATTCCTATTCCTGTCTATTGATTGTTTTTTAAAAAATATCATTTACTTAACAAAATAGATAAAAAAATTCATTTATTGCATACACCTTTTCACCAACCACTATGCAAATTCTACAAAAAAGAAAATTTTTATCTAATTCCTAATTGTGAAGAACATGTAAGCTACCAAGATATATTCGTTTACAATGAAAATTTAAAAATTGCTAAAAGTTTTTGTCATATCAAAAAATGTTTAGGATATTATCGCACTGATCGACCACACTCATCAAGTAATATCGACTGAAATATAAATAAACTTTTTGTATGAAAAAATGTTTTGGAATATCTTGATAAAAACAATTGTACTTGTATTGCTATCTTTTATTTCCTTATAAAAAATTTTATTAAAAGATATGAGAAATGCTTATTAGAAAATAAGCAATGACAAAAAATTTTAATCCATAAAAAATTTAAATGTTGTTATGTTTGAAAAATAGTTAATCCTATTGTAAAATTTGCCTCATTTTTTTGGTTTCGAAAAATTAAACAAATAGTTAAATTTATTTAAAATGAAATACTTTAAATATATCGCTCTAAATGAAGAAATTATTAATCACTTTACTAATCTTCATCCTGAAGTCAAAAATTTTTTAAACAATAAAAAACAATTTATTGTTCGTATCATGCCTAAATTGTACCCATGCTTAATCCATTGCATAATCTCGCAAGATTATTCTAACAACCAAGTGATTAAAGCAACGACTAATTTAGCTAATTTAGTTAAAAATAAAATAAAGGTAAATAAAATTATTTATTTACAAAAAGATATTTTGTCTAAAGCAATAATGAGCGAACAAAAAGCTTCGTTAATTTTATCGATTTCTAAAGATATTAAGATAAAAGCATTAAAACTAAAACAATGTTTGAAACTTGATGAGCAAGGAGTCATTAATTTGTTTAAAAAATATAAATCATTAAAAACGAACACGATAAAATTGTTTTGTATTTTTGGTTGCTTTAAAAAAAATATTTTTTGTGATCATGATCCTAATTTCATTAAGGGGTTAAAAATATTTTTATCAGCAAAAGAAACAATTGACAAGTCTTTACTTAATAAAATTAATTTAAAATATAGCCCATATAATACGATCTTTTCTTTATTAATGTGAAAAATCTATAATGATTCTAAAAAATACTAATGTGTGAAACACTAATTGACAAAATAAAGAAAATCATATTCAAATGTCTTATTAAAATTAATAAGCATTATCGAATTGATAATTTTTCCATTTTAAAAAATAAATTTTCTATTGAAAAAACAAAAAATATTCAATTCGGTAATTTTTCGTCAAACATCGCCATGCTTGCGAAAATAAATGGAAAGACAGCAGTTGAAATTGGTGATTTAATTAAAAAATTTATTAAAACTAAAAAAAAATACTTTACTAAAATCGAAATTGTAAAACCTGGTTTTATAAATTTTTTTCTTAACAACAAAATAATTGAGAAAAACCTAAATGAAATTAAAAAAAAGAAAGGTCGATACGGCCAATTTAAACATAAACATATCCACTATAACATCGAATTTGTCTCAGCAAATCCAACGGGATTGATCCATATTGGTCATCTTCGTAATGGTATTTATGGAGATTGTTTGACAAGAGTTTGAAAAAAATATGGAATTAATGTAGATAAAGAGTACTACGTAAATGATGGTGGAAATCAAATTACGAAATTAGGTTTATCTGTTTTGATTCGATATTTAGACATTTTTAATAAAAAATATAATATCCCAAATGATGGGTATCATGGTGTTGAAATTAAAGATGTTGCCAATAGATTAAAAGAAAAATATCATGATTTTTTCATTAATACAAAATTTAATGATGAAGAAATATTAGATAAAAAAGATGCAGATAAAATTTGTGATTTTGCAAAAGAATTTTTTTTAAATGAAATAAAGAATGATTTAAAAAAATTCGGAATAGTAATTGATATATGAAGTTATGAATCATCAATATATAAACACAATCTTTTAGCAACTGTTCTTGCTAAATTAAAAAAATATCTTTATAAAAAAGATGGTGCTTTATGATTAAAGACAACAGCTATTAATGATGATAAAGATAGGGTAATTATTAAATCGAATGGGACATATTCATATTTCGCACCCGATATCGTGTATCATGATTTAAAACTATCAAGAGAATATGATAAAATTTTTGACATTTTGGGTGCTGATCATAAATCATATGCTAAGCAAATGACAATTGCCATACAGCTACTTAATTTTAAAAAAGACCAATTACATGTGTGCATCATGCAAATGGTCCAATTATTAAAAAATGGTAAAGAATTTAAAATGTCGAAACGATATGGAAATTCTTTTAATGCTAGAGATATATATTCACTATTTGGAAAAGATACAATGCGATGATATTTAAGTTCTCAATCGCTTGATTCCCATATTAAAATTGATGTTGATAAAATTACAAAAAAAACTTCTGAAAATAGTTTATATTATGTTCAATATGCATATGTCCGAATTAAGCAAATTTTAAATAAGACGAAAATTAAATTAGCAAAAAAATATACTTTGTTAACTTCAGAACAAGAAAAAGAAATCATTAATCATTTATTGTTTTTTAAACAAATAATAAAAAATATTGCTGAAAATTATGAAGTTCATAAAATGACCAATTACTTATATGTTTTGGCAAAATTTTTCCATAACTATTACGAAAGTACAATTATCAATGATAAAAATAATATTAAATTATCATCGCATCGTTTATCACTAATTAATAATGTATCTATTATCATTAAAAATGGTTTAAATCTATTAGGTATTGATGTAGTGGAACAGATGTAATGATAAGATAAATTATTAGTGATAATTACTATAATAAAAAATATGTCTTATCTTAGTTTGTACCAAAAATATCGACCAAAAAATTTTAAGGAAATTGTCGGTCAACAATTTGTTGTTAACATTTTAAAAAATGCAATAAAAACCAATAAAGTTGTTAATTCTTATATTTTTTCTGGACCAAAAGGAACAGGTAAAACTTCGATAGCAAAAATATTTGCCAATGCAGTGAATTGCATGAATAACAAAGATGGTGATGTATGTGGAAAATGTGAAATTTGTAAGAATTTTATTGATTATGGTTTAGTCGATGTTATTGAACTAGATGCAGCTAGTAATAACGGTGTGGATCAAATTCGATCTATTAATGATAATGTGCATTTTTTACCCACAAAATTTACAAAAAAAATTTATATTATTGACGAAGCACACATGCTAACTACAGCCGCATGAAATGCTTTGCTTAAAACCATTGAAAATCCTCCACCATTTGTTGTTTTTATTTTTGCGACAACTGAAATTCATAAAATTCCTTTAACAATAATTAGTCGATGCCAATGTCTAAAATTTAATCGAATACCTAATGAAGAAATAGAAAAATTACTAATCTCAGTATGCCAAAAAGAAAAAATAAAATTTGATCAAAAATCTATCCCTACAATTACAAAAATGGCAAATGGTTCTGCACGTGATTCTCTAACAATTTTAGACCAAATTGCCACTTATGCAAATAATGATGTAAAACAAAAAGATATTTATAAAATTTATGGTCTACTTACAAATGAAGAAGTTATTAATTTTATAAATTGTCTTGTTGAACAAGATTATCAAAATTGTCTAAAGCAATTAAAAATGTATTATGAACAAGGAATAGACTTAAATAATCTTAACTTAGCAATTATCAATGCTTTAATTGATAAATTGATATTTTTAAAAACAAAAAACGAAATGTGTTTAACTAAATTTTCATTAAGTGAAATCAATCAACTAAATATTCCTATACAAAATACTATATATGAAATATTAGATATTTGGGAGGGGTTATATGCAAAAAAATATTCACAAAAGGATATTTATGATGGTTTTGTTTACGCAATTATTAATTCATCAAAAAAAAAATTGCAAAATGCTGGTACTAACAAAATAGCAATCAATAAAAAAATACCACCATTATTTATATTTAATGATGTTGAAATTGAAAATGCAAAGCCAATTGAAACTAATAAGGATGGAAAAAATTTTATGCCAACAAGTGATGAAATATTGTTTGCTGCTTTTGCAAACAAGAATAATGAAATAACTGATAAAATTAACAAAATTTTACTAGCCATAAAAAATGAAACAATCATTGACAATAATTTATCAATTTTACGTGTCTACCATAAATTAGCTTGTGCATCAAAAAATTGTGTTGTTGTTCTTTTTAAAGACCAAATAGATGCTGATATTTTAAATAAGAATATGATGAAAAAAGATTTTTTATTGTCTTGCTGCAAAATTTTTGATGGTCCTTTATTTTTTGTTGGTTACACAATTAATAAAATCAATGAATATAAAGAAATTTTGTTAGCAAAAATGAAACAAAAAATAAAAGAACCAGATTTAAAAATATTGAGAGATATTTTAACTAAGGATGGTTCAATTGAACAAATTGCATACGATACAATTTATAAATTTATCAAAAATGAAAAGTAACCAACAAAAAAATAAATTGGGTTGTTTTGTAAAAATGTTACCCCCTAATTATCTTTTAAGTAGTCTTGACGAGGCTTTATCTTATGATGCTAATTGTTTTATGTTTTATACTGGTTCCCCACAAAGTTCATATCGTGTCCCAATTAATAATTTAAAAATTAGAGAATTTAAAATTGCTTTAAATGATGCAAAAATAAACATTAATGATTTGGCAATTCATTGCCCATATATTATGAATCTAGCTAATGATGATATTGCTAAACGTAATTGGGCTAAAAATCTTTTATTAAACGAAATAAAAAGAGCGGATGCTATTGGAATAAATTTTATTGTTTTACATCCGGGAAATAATAAAAATAAATTGCTTGGTTGTAAATACATCGCCAATGCTATTAATGAAATAAATAAAAATAATAGTAATGTTGTTATCTGTCTTGAAACAATGGCTGGAAAAGGTAATGAAATTGGGGCAAATTTTATTGAAATTAAGTCAATAATTGACTTGATTCGTGATAAAAGTAAAATTGGTGTTTGTCTTGATACATGTCACCTAAATGATTCTGGTATTGATATCTCTAATCCTCACAAAGTTCTTACGGACTTTGACAAAATTATTGGATTAAATTATTTAAAATTAATTCATATTAATGATTCACTAAATACTGTTGGTGCAAAAAAGGATCGTCATGCTAATGTTGGTAAAGGAACAATTGGTTTAGAAAATTTAAAGAAATGAATCCATAATCCAATATTAATTTCGATCCCAAAATTTCTTGAGACACCTTATGTAAATAATAAATCGATTTATAAAGAAGAAATTAAATTATTACTTACTAAATAATTGATAATAGTAAAATAATATTAAGATAAAAAACTTATAAACATGGATGTTAAACTTATCAATTATTTCAAAGATGAAATAAAAAATTGTAGTAGTACACAAAAATTAATTGATTTTAAGAATATTTTTCATAAGAAACACATTATTCCTTTATATGAAAAATTAAAAGTTTTACCAATTGATGAAAAAAAAGATTTTGGAAAATATGTTAATACAATAAAAAATGAAATTCAAAAAATTTATTTACAAAAATTATCGGAAATAAAACTAGTTGAAAATAGCAAAAAAAACATAATTAACTACGATATAAATCTTAATACTTTTAATTTACGTAAAGGTTGTAAATCGATTTTAACAATTGTTGAAGAACAAATAATAGGATATTTTGAAAAATTAAATTTCAAAATTATTCCTGGTAATGAAATCGTTACGATTAAAAATAATATGGATCAATTAAATATTGATGAAACGCATCCAATTAGAGATAAAAAAGATACATTTTATATTGATGGTCAAAAAATGCTTAGAACACATTGTACGGCAACAACAGCAGAGGTTATTTACAATCAAAATTGCGAAACCAAAGTTTTAAGTTATGGCAATGTTTATCGTAACGACGATGATGACATGACCCATAGCCACCAATTCACGCAAATTGATGTTGTCTGAATTAAAAAAAAATTAACAATAAATCATTTAAAAACAATTGTTGATGGACTTTTAAAATATATTTTCGGTAATGAAATCAAAACCCGTTATCGTTTGTCATTTTTCCCTTTTACCGAACCATCTTTTGAAGTTGATATTTCTTGTTGTAACTGTAATGGCAAAGGATGCCAGATTTGTAAAAATAGTGGATGAATTGAGATATTGGGGGCTGGAATTTTGCATCCTAATGTTTTAAAAAAAGCTAATATTACAACAATAGACACTGGTATTGCTTGTGGTATAGGAATTGAAAGAATTGTTATGTTAAAATACGGATTGTCAGATATTAGAGATATTTATAACAATGATTTCAAATTTATTATGCAAGTGAAAGAAAATATTGTTTAAATGATTTTCACACGGAATTTACTACTTAAATTTGTCCCTGATCTTGTAAAAATTGATAATCAATCATTTACAAATGCAATTACATCACTAGGGATGGAAATAGAAGCCATAAAAACTCATCCCAAGAATTATGGATTAGTAGTAGGAAAAATTATTGAAATAAACAAATATCAAAATAATAAAAAATTATCAATTTGTAAAGTAAAAATTTCTGAAAACGAAATAAAAACAATTGTTTGTGGTGCAAATAATATTAAAAAAAATAAATATGTAATTGTTTGTTTAAATAATGCTAAATTGTACAATGGTGTAACTATTCAAAACAAGCAATTTGGTGATGTTGTCTCTGAGGGTATGCTATGTTCTTACCGCGAATTAACACCTTTTTCATCATACTTACCTAATGATTTTTATGATCAAGTAATTTTATTTGACAAAGGGAAAATAGGTGATAAAAATTGAGAACAATTAATTGGTTTAGATGATGTAATTTATGATATTGCTATACCAAATAATCGAAATGATCTAAATAGTTATTTAATTTTTTGCAATGAAATAGCAAATAAATTAAAATTAAAAACGAATTTAAAAATTAAAAATATTTTACCAAAATTTGAAATGGTAAACCAAAAAGATGCGAATATTTCCTTAGTTTGTTCTAGTTTAAATTTTTTATTTTATGACTGTAAAAATACTTATAAAAAATTATCAAATTGAGCAACAATTGGTTTATTAATGAATCACCAAATCAAACCAATAAATAAATTATTTGACAAGTTGTCATATATTAGTCTATTGACTAATTGCCCTACACATGTTTATGATCTTGATCAAATAAATGGTTCGATATCACCTAGCTATGCTCAAAATGAACAAAAATTTTTAGCATTAAATGGTAAAACATATTTGATAACAAAAAATGATATTTGTATGTCTGATAGTGTTAAACCTGTTTCGATTGCTGGAATTATTGGTGGCAATAATAGTAAATTTACTCAACAGACACAAAAAATAATCATTGAAGTAGGTAATTTTAATTATGTTAATGTACGGAATACGATGCTAAATTTAAATATTTCGACAAATGCTGGTAAGCAACTATCCAAGCCTATTTCAAATTTTATGAATTTGTACACAGTTTATTTCATTTTAAAATATTTTCATCATCCACAAAAAATGAAAATATCTTTTACCCCTAATTGAAACATGCAACCGATAGAATTTGATAAAAACGATTTACAAAATTTTCTTTTTTATAAAAATATAAGTTGAAATTTCATCATAAAAAAACTTAGAAAAGGTGGTTTTAAAATTAAGAAAAAGATGTTCTTTTCTCCGCCATGACGTTTAGACTTAAGTAACAAACAAGATATTGTTGAAGAAGTGTTAAAAATTATTAATATTGATTGCTTATCTCCCCAACCAATCATTGATAATTTAATCCCTATCAACAAGAATAATGAGTACAATTATTATTTAAAGATTTCAAATATTTTAACAAGTAACTATTTTAATGAAGTACACACATACAATTTAACAAGTGAAAATGACTTAAAAAAATTTAATATCTTTAATTTGTCTAAACCGATAAAAATTATTACTAATAATTCTAATCGCCAATATCTACGCAATAATTTAATAAATAATATGCTTAAAATTTATCAATATAACCGTTCAAAAAAACACGAATTATTACCAATTTATGAAAAACAAGCAATTCATGATCAAAATTTAGAATTTATAAACTTAACACTACTAACACCTAATCAAATTATTATTGATCCTATTTCAAAATCAGCAATTGGTGTTAATTTAAATTTTTTGAAAGCATTGATTATTGAAATTGGAGCAATTTTTAATATTAATTTGCTTTTTATACAAAAACATAATTTATTTTTTTATGAAAATGAAACATTAGAAATTGTTCATAATGATAAGACAATAGGTTATATTGGAAAAATTAGAAAAAATTTACTACAAGATTATGATTTACATGACCAACAAATTTACACTCTTACAGTAAATATTAGTTATTTTATTAATACAAAAAAACAACAAAAAAATTTTAAATTTAAACCATTAGGAATATACCAACAGATAAATAAAGATATTAATTTCTCGACTAAAAAAAATAAAAATATTACAATCGATGCTTTTTTAAAGAAAATATTGTCATTTGAAGAAATAGAAAAATATAAAATTACCAGTGTTTATCATAGCAATAGTGATGATGTAATTTATACAATAAGATATTTTCTTAAAGATGATCGCCAATATACAACTAATGATTTAGAAAGTATTTACAAAAAAATATCAAATCTAGTTATTATCTAAACTAATCACAAATTGATCATAATATTTAACATAATTATTTGGTAAAAATCAAATAATATCAACATCAATTTCATCGTCAACAATCTTATAGTTACATTCAATTTTATATGATAAATAATTGCGTGAAAATGAACTTATTTTTCTTAAACAATTTTGAACTATTTGTTTCATATTATTACGAAAATTTTCCTCACTAATTACATACATATAGTGGTTGTTGTCACATGTGATTTTAACTAAATCATTAATCGCTTCCTCTTTTTTTAATTGATTAATTAATGAAAAATGATGATAATTTTTACCACGATTCAATAAATCGTGTGGTAATTTATTTTTGTTGTCATTACTTACCAATAAATTTCCACATATTGTGCCACCAACAATAACACATACCAAACTAAAAGTAATAATACTAATTAATTTTTTCTTTAATATATTAATCATTAATTATTCAATTTGTAAATGTATTCAAATTTTCGAATTTTGCATTAATAATTTTAATCTTAGGAAAATTATTCCGTGTTGCGAAATGGAATGGATTGGTAACAACAAATTTAACATTATTATTGTTTTGTAGCAAATTAAAATTTACTTGATAAAGTCCTGATGAAAATTTTGGGATATAAAAACCTTTAATCCCATGAAAAGAATTAGTAATCAAATTTGATTTTTCGTTAAATAGTGTTTTAAAATCACAATTAATTTCCGCTTCATATCCAATTGGATTAGATTTAAAATTCTTCAATTCAAATTCGTATTCGTTATTATTACCATCGATTCGATAAAAGAATTTAATGACAATATTGGTTATTTGGAATGGAACTGTACTTTTTATTGTTGCTAATTTAATAATTGGCTTTTGACAGTTCATATAATCATTAACAATTGCTTTGACAACCGACTTTTCCTCGGTAATTTTTTTGTTGGTATCAATTTTATATAAGTTACGACAATCACAAACTAAATTATTCGTCGTCATTTGATAGATATTCGAGTAATATACATTAAAATCCCATTCTAATCCGTATGTCTCGTTTATTAACGAATCTAAGTCATATTGATCAATTGAATTATTTGAAATGCGTGAAATGGGTTCTGGATCAATTTCAAAATTAAATTGATAATTAATTTTTGTGTCACACAAATTTTGTCCCAAGTATTTATTACCAGATATATCAATCGTACAAATAGCTTCATAAACTTTGCAATATTTTTCCTCTTCTCACTTATATTTATTTTTTCTATCTTGGTCACTAGATAAATTAAATGCAATCCCTTTTATTGTTTGATATGGTAATTTTAAATTAGCAAGTAAGCTATTTGGTGGTAAATAAAAATTATTGCATGAATATAAATACAATTTAAGGTATCAATAATTTTCACACAAATCAATAATTCCATCCATACCCTTAATGAAATGATACTTCTTAGTTGAATTAGTAGATTCTGGTATTTTATTTACACTATAAATACTCATAAATAATATGCCAATATTACAATTATTTAATGTACATAAAAAGTAAATTAAGATATAAATTATTTTACTTTCTGTTCGATTTCAACGATTAAATCTCGTATATAAGCAGCTTGCTCATATTGTTCTTTATCAGCAAATTCTTTCATTTTCTTTTTTAAAAAAGTAATTGATTTTAGTGATATTTTCGCTTTCTTATAAAACATTGCATCAATCACTTTAGCATCAAATTTATCAAGAATTTCCTCATTTATTGGTTTAATAATGCTTTTTGGTTTAATATTGTGTTTTCTGTTAAATTCCATTTGAATATTACGACGACGTTTTGTTTCAAGAATTGCTTTTTTCATTGGAATAGTTTCCTGATCAGCAAAAATAATAACATGCCCGTTTTTATTGCGGGCAACACGCCCAAAAATTTGTATTAAAGCTTCATAACTTCGAAATATCCCTGGTTTATCACCATCAAAAATAACAATACTTGATGCCTCAGGGATATCTAATCCCTCACGCAAAAGATTAATACCGATGATAATATCGTATATTCCTTTGCGAAAAGCATTTATTATTTTTACACGTTCTAATGTTTTTAATTCGTGGTGGAGAAAAACAACTTTATATTTTTTTTCTTTCAAATATTTTGTTAATTCCTCGGCTATTTTGATAGTTAAAACAACAACTATTGTTCGCTCTTTTTTTGTAATTTGCTTGTCTAATTCAGAAATAAGAAGATTTACTTGATTTTTGGTTGGTAATACTTTAATTGTTGGATCGAGTAACCCCGTTGGACGAACAATTTGTTCGATAATTTTACCTCTAGCTTTTTTTATTTCAAATTCACCGGGTGTGGCTGATACATAAATTATTTGTTTGATTCTTTTTTGAAATTCATCAAAATTTAATGGTCGGTTATCAAGACATGAAGGCAAGCGAAAACCATAATCAACTAATGTTTGTTTTCTATTGTGATCGCCATAGTACATTCCTCTAATTTGTGGTATTGTCATATGACTTTCATCGATAACTAATAATCAATCTTTGCCAAGATAATCAAAAATCGTATATGGGGTTTGGCCTTTGCTTCTTAATTCTAAGTGAGCAGCATAATTTTCAATACCCGAACAAAATCCCGTTTCAGATAATTGTTCTAAATCACGATTGGTTTTTTCAGTAATTCTTTGTAACTCTATTAATTTATTTTTTTGTTTAAAATATTTTTTGCGCGATTCTAACTCATTTCTAATTCTTTTTAATGACTCATTAAATTGTGTGTTATCCGCGATATATTCGTTAGCAGGATAAATAACATATGTTTTAAAAATTTTAATGACATTATTGTTCATTGAATCGATTTGTGCAATTTGTTCAATCCGATCACCAAAAAAACTTATGCGAAGACGATACTCACTTGATTTCCCCTCCATTATTTCAACGATATCACCACGACTGTGAAATGAGCCTGGAAATAAAACATCGCTTCATTTAAATTGAAGTTTGACAAGATTATGACGTAATTGTGTGATGTTTTCAAGACCGTCTGTATTTAAAATGATTCGAAATTTCCCATATGTTTGTGGTGGAACAGAGGGATAAATTGCCGCCACTGAGGCCACAACAATTACCTTTTCTTCAGTTGTTAAAGATTGTAGAGTTGACAATCGAGCCATTTCAATCTCTTGATTTATTTTGGAAGATTTTTCGATATATGTGTCGTTTGATGGTAAATATGCCTCAGGTTGGTAAAAATCGAAATATGAGACGAAATACTCAACTTTATTTTTTTTAAATAATGATTTAAACTCATAATAAAGTTGGGAAGCTAATGTTTTGTTGTGAACAATAATTAGTGTTTTTTTATTTGTTTTCGCGATAACATTGGCGATAGTAAATGTTTTACCGGTTCCGGTAGCACCCAATAAAATTTGGTGTTGTATTTTTTTTTTAATTCCAATGGTAATCTCCTCAATTGCTTTTGCTTGGTCACCTTTTGGTTTTAACTTTGTTGTTAAGATAAATTTATTAGAAATGTTAATCATTACTTTGGTTTTTTAATTTTAAAAAATTACTAAAATCAATATTTACTGTTTTGTTGGTAATTAAATAATTCCTTAATAATTTCTCTTTTCTTTCGGCGGAAATAATTTTGTTGTCAAACAATTTATCAAAGAATATTTTTACCCCTTCAGGATTATAGCGGCGGTGAATACTAATAATAATTTTGTGAGCAATTTTTTCTTTCATTGAATCGAAAAGTTTGTCAGCTTCTTCTGTATAAATGTTTAATGGCGATTTTTGTTCGAGCGAACGCAAAGACACACCTTCGCGCATTTTTGCAATTTGATCCAAATGATTTATCCATTGTGAATCAATGTTTTCAATCATAATATTCTTAATTGCAATATTGGTATGTTTGTGATCTAAATTGGAAAATTTACATATTACCGAAAGTTTTAAAATCAATTTAATTTTTTCAACTATTTTATCTTTATCAATTTTATCAAAGTCGGATTTTTCAAAAATATTGAAAAATAATATTTCTTTATTAATAGCTTTTGCTAATTTTTCACCATCGACAAAAAGATTATTCTCCGTTGAAGGAAAAAATTTTATTAAATCTTTAGAGACAACACCAATCATTTTGTTAACAATTTCCATATTGTTAAAATTTAATAGAATTTGATCCCTTTGCTTGTAAATTAGTTCTCGTTGATTTGATAAAACTGTGTCATAATCAATAAGATTTTTCCGCATATCGTAATTTAAACCTTCAATTTTTTTTTGAATAGCATTTATTATTTTGTTAAAAAAGATCGAATCAAAATACTTATCGTTTTTTATTTTTGAGGTAGCTTTTTTTACTTTATCACCAAGAAAACGCAAAAACAATGGATCTTCCAATGAAATAAAAAAACATGTTGTTCCTGGATCACCTTGGCGTCCGGCACGACCACGCAATTGGTTATCAATTCGTCTTGACTCATTTTTATTCGTACCGATAACAAAAAGTCCACCCAATTCTCTAACACCTTCGCCTAATTTAATATCTGTTCCACGTCCAGCCATATTCGTTGAAATTGTAATGGCGTATTTTTGACCAGCTTGAGCAATAATTTTTGCTTCAGCAAAATTGTTTCGAGCATTCAATAATTCAAATTTTAATCCTTTATTTTTTAACAACAAAGCTAATTCTTCCGAATCCTCAACAGAACCAGTACCAATTAAAATAGGACGACCCTTGGCATGTAATTGCTCGATTGTTGAAACAACGTGTGCCCATTTTGCTTCTTTTGTCTCAAAGATATAATCATTTAGATCTTTACGAATTATTTTTTTATTTGTTGGAATAGGAACAACAACCATATTGTAATTGTTTAATAATTCTTCAGCTGCTGTTAATGCCGTTCCAGAAAAACCTGATAATTTGTGGTAAAGACGAAAAAAAGATTGATATGTTATTGTGGCAACAGTGTTATTCTCTGGATCAATCGGTACATTTTCTTTAGCTTGTATTGCTTGCTGTAATCCAGCATTATATGATCTTCCTTCTAAAATTCTCCCTGTAAAATGATCAACTAACTGAATTTTATTGTCTTTAACAATATATTGAACACCATACTCAAAAAGATAGTTAGCAATAAGAGAATTTTTTATTTTATGAATTAGTTCTGAATTTTCGAAAACATACAACTTTTCGATTTTTAAATTTTTTTGAACTTTGTCAACACCCGATTCTGTTAATGATATAGTTTGACTTTCGTGATCAATTGTATAGTCTTGCTTGGTTAATGTTTTAACACATTTATCAATTGAAAGATAAAAAAAATGATCATGTTTTGGTTGCCCAGAAATTATCAAAGGAGTACGTGATTCATCAATTAAAATTGAATCTGCTTCGTCAATAATAGCATAATTTAATTCCCTTAATACCTTTTGGTCGTAATCGGTTACCATGTTATCGCGCAAATAATCAAATCCCAATTCGGCATTGGTTGTATATGTAATATCAAAAGAGAACATTTTACGTTTCTCGTTTTGATCCATACTTGCCAAATTGTAACCAACCGTAATACCTAATGGATTAAGACATTGGGCACAAAATTGTGCATCTCTTTTAACTAAATATTCGTTAACAGTAACAACATGGACCCCTTTTTTTAACAATGCATTTAAATAAGCGACAATGACAACTGTTAATGTCTTCCCTTCACCAGTATACATTTCCGCAAAGTCCCCGTTGTTAGCAACAATTGCCCCCACTATTTGAACATGAAAAGCAAACAATCCATGAACGCGATAAATCGCCTCACGAGCAACAGCAAAAGCGTTTGGCAAAATATCTTCCAATTTTTTTCCATTTTTTAATTCGTTTAAAAAAATGTTAGTTTGATTAGATAGTTCAGCATCTGTCATTTTGCGATAAATTGGTTCCAATGAATCGATTTGTTTGGCAATGCGGTTTGCTTTTCATAATAAACGTCGCCTTGGTGAGATAAATTTAAATAAGTTTTTAATGAACATAAAAAGCAAAAAATGATTATTTTAATTATATGAATTTACTATTTTATATATTTAAAAGTCAAAAGAATAAATGACATGATAATTAAACAATATAAACAAGAAAAGACCAATGAATTTATTAACCGAAAATGAAATTAAACTTATTGAAACATATAAGATAAAGCATGATAAAAAAATTATTTACTATTTTTTTGATAAATATAAAAATGATGCGGTTAAATATTTAAACTACAAAATTTTGAATAGATGATATCAAAGTCCTTTTGAGAAACAAGATTTTATTTCATACATTTGAAAGGCCGTTGAAAAAACACTAATTAATTTTGACATAAAAAATTTGAAAAACCAAATTAAAGGAATAGTTTTTAAGATATCATATGATTTAATAAAAAGAGAGAAAATAAAATTATTAACAAATGGGCATAAAATTTTAAACAATTCGTTGCCGCTAGAAAAAATAAAAGATAACTTCTGATTGAATAATAAATTTATTGACAAAAAGCAAACTATTTCCACACAGAAAATTGATCTAAAAATTTTTCTAGAAAATTTTATTAAAACAAAAGTAAAAAATAGTAAAAAAGATGTTTATAGTCGAGTAATTTATTTGAAAAGTTGCGGCTTTAGTAATGATGAAATTGCAAATAAATTGAATTTAAAAACTCATCAAATCAGATACATTTTGGATTGTCTAATTGAAGAAGGAAAAAAATACTTTAAGTAATTAATTACTAAAAGGCATAATTAAATTCACAAAGTCTTTATTTTCGGTTGTTATTATTATTGGTGAATTTTTGCCATTGCAATTAAATGTAACTAGTGGCGAGTCTATTGTTGAAATAATTTGACTTATCATCTTTTGATTTAATTTAATTTCAATAAAACCAATATTCTTCTCAATAAATTTTATTTCTTCGAAAGAATTTCCAATTTCAATTGAATTAAACTTAACATTTAAAGTGGTGTCGGAAACGACAAAATCAGCAATTGGTTTTGTGTCGCTAGTAACAAATAGACTTCCACGATTCAACGCTTTTAGTAATTTGTTTGTTTCAATTGTAAAATGGTAATTTTGCTTGGCAAGAATTTTATCAACAATTTGTGGATAATTGTTATCGTATAGAGAAAAAGATAATGAAATATCGGAAAACTTAAAGATAACCTTCTTATCATTAGTATAAACTTCAACATCGGTATTGTCTTGATTTAAAAAGATATCACTTACAACCTTTATTGATTGAGCATCAATGACAAATTTGATTTTATCACCAAGATACTTAAATTTATAGTAACCAACAACAACCCGGTTTGTCGTTATGCATTCCAAATAATTATTATCTAAACAATTAAATAAAATTCCATTGATACAATTGAATCTATCATCGTATGTTGTCGGCAAAAACATAATTAATTTTTTCACAATATTATCAATATTATCCTTTTTCAATATAATTTTTTTTCAATTCAAACAATTAAAATCAATTACCGGAAAAGAATAATTTTCAATTAAATTTATCATGCATGAAAAATTAATTGTTTTTATTTGCAAAATGTTGGCATCAACTTGACTAAATTCAATTTCTTTTTCCTCAATTTTTGCAACAATATTAAAAATAAATCTGGCTTTGATTAGAAAGGTGCCTTCTTCTTCGATTTTTGCTTCATTTATTACTTGTTTAAAACTATCATTTCCGTTCGTTGTCGTTAAAGAAATTGTGTTTTTATCGACCTTAAAAAGAATTGACGAAAAAACTAAATTTATATTGTTTTCGTTACCAACAATTGTATTGGCATTTTTTAAGGCTTCAAAAATTATTTTTTTTGTAATAGTAAATTTCATTTATTTTTTGTTAGATTTTTGTATATTATTATATATTTCTTTTTGCTTCTTTTTCTTTGTGTGTTAATGTTGGTAAATATGGTCAAATGATCTTAATTTAGAAAATGATTGGTTTATAAACAAACAAATTAACTAATTTAACAAATTAAATTTTGTAATAAATTTTTTCGATTATATTTTTAAGGTCAATATTTTTATTTAGAAGTTTTTCAACATTGTTTATTGCCGTAATTATTGTTGAGTGATGACGCCCAGAAAATAATTGCCCAATGTGTGCATATGTCATATCGCATTTTTTTCGTAGAATATACATTGCTATATTTCGTGGGTTAATCAATTTACCAATTCGCGATTTTGATTTAAGCATGTTTGCATTTACGCCGTAGTTTAATGCCACTTGCTCAATAACGATATTTGGATCAAAATCCAAACCATATTTTTTTATTTCATTTTTATTTGATGGTTCAAAAATCATTTTTATTGTTTGCAAATCAATAATTGGATTTTTTAAAGAATTACTTGAAGCAAAAAAAAAGACTTGGTTTATTTGCCCCTCTAATCTTCTAATATCGCCATTATTGCGGTTAACAATATAATTTAGCGCATCTTCCGAAAGAACAATATCAGCATTTAAATTTTTTATTTTTTTATTGGCAATGTTCTTTAACATCGCCTTGTCAGGTTTTTTTATGGTAGCAAAAATACCAGAGTGAAAGCGTGATTTTATTCGTTGTTCAAAGCCGTCTAAATTATCTGGGTCCGTATCCGATGTTCAAACAACATATTTTCCATTCGCAACATTATTGTTAAAAATATTAAACAGAATTTCTCTTATTTTGTTTTTGTTTAACAAAATTTGTATGTCATCAATTAATAGTAAATCGTATTTTTCATATTTTGTCTTTATTGTTTCAATTGCCATTTTATTTTGATCGCACAATGCAATATATATTTCGCGTGCGAAATCATCAGCCGAAATATATTTAATTAATTTAAATGGGAATTTTTTGTTATATTCATTACCTATTGCATGAAGCAAATGAGTTTTTCCTAAACCAACACTTGCACAAATAAATAAAGGATTAATAAAATTATTAGAAGTAATGGATTTGCTTGATAAAACGGCCTTTCTATTAAATTCGCCAACAATAAAATTTGTGAAAGTATAGTTTTTATTTACTCCTTCCGCCATTGCCATAATGTTATTTTTAGTAAATTCTTTTTTTTGTGGTATTTTTTCTTTTGTTGTAACAAAAAATTCAAAATTAATTAAGGGGATGTTTTTATTAAACATTTCTTCAATTTTTGACAAGTAATTGTTGTTAATGATTTGCTGACTAAAATCATTTTTTGCCAAAAGTGTTATTTTATTATTATCAATAGAATGGATTATTAGTGTTGTTATGTATTGATCGAAAAAATCGACATTATCAACAATTTGTTTCATTTCTTTGATTGTATTTTTAAATGTTTCCCTAATGAGATTTAGATCAATCTTATCCATAAAATTTATTTTTTAAAAGCAACAATATAAAGACAATCATATTAATAATATATAATATTTTCGTCTAAAATTAGTTTACTATTAATATTTTAAGATTATGAAAAGAACTTATCAACCCAATAAAGCAAAAAGGGCGAAAACACACGGTTTTTTAACTAGATCGAGGACAAAAAATGGACGCAAAATAATTGCTAGTCGTAGAAAAAAAGGTCGTTACAAATTAACTGTTTCGGATGAAAAGTAAAAATGCGATTAAACTCATTAGTTTAAAATTAAATGTTGATATCGTTAAAATTTTACATAAAGGCAAAAAAATTATTTTAAAGAATAGTGATGTTTGATTGTTAAAAACCGACAATAAAGCAGTTTTTAAATATGCTTTACTTGTCAACAAAAGTTACTTTAAATTAGCTGTAGTGCGCAACAAAATTAAGCGAATTTTGCGTTCTTTATTACAAGAAATTGTAATGGTTGGTGGGATTGCATTTTTAATTAGACCAAAAAGTGAATTTATTAATTTTAGTTATAATCAAAACAAACATTTTTTCATCGAAGTTTTTAAGCAATATGCAAATTTTTAATCGTGATAAAAATGATTCGAATTTTGTTAGTAGTCCTTTTTGACAAGTTGATGATAACAATAAAAAAAATACGATAAAGAAAATTTTTAAACAAATTTTTTTTTTCGTTAAATTATCCATTTTTATTTTCATGTTAGTAATGGGTTTGTGAGGGTGCTCACAAGCCTCATTTGACTCTACAACATCCCAAAATTTAAATGTCGGTTGTGGTTTAGAGTATGGATACCAATTCGGAACCACTGGTGATTATAATTTTGATGTCCAATCTTCATTTAATTTTGGTCAATATTCAACATTTACAAACTGATCAATGGCATATGGACCATTTTATGCTTTTTTTATCTGACCAGCGGCCTTTTTTGTTACAAACTTTATGTATTTAACCCGCAATTATTGGGGTGGAACAAACACATTGCTTTCTTTATTTATTTTATTGCTATTCATTCGTGGAACAACATTATTATTGTCATTAAAATCAACTTTTCATAATGAAAAGATGTTAGAAATAAAAAATAAAATATCACAAATAAACGAAAAATATAAGGATTTAAAAGATTTTAAATCTCGTCAAATGAAACAATATGAAATTTCTAATCTTTATAAAAAAAATAAGATTAAACCGTTTGCCGCTTTTCAACAAATGTTTTTAACGATGCCAATTTTTTTAATTATTTATCGAATTGTTGGTATTGTTCGACCAATAAAAAATTCTGTTCTATTCAATATTTGGTCTTTTTCCGCTAATCCATTAACAGAAACTTTTTCAAATTTCAATCAAGGTGGTTGGGTTTATATTTTCTTTTTGGTTATTGTAATGTTGGGGCAATTTTGATCACTAAAAATACCACAGATTTTAGCAAAAAAACGATACAATAATATTTCAAATGTATCATCAAGTGTTGGAAGTTCTTTCAATAAAACAAAAATAACTCAAAATATTTTTATTATTGTTATGTGTTTAATCGTTGTTTTTTCACCGTGTGGTGTAGGAGTTTATTGATTTCTTAGTGGTATTTTTAGTATTATTCAATCATACATATTACATAAAATTTTGCTAAATAAAAAACACGCAAACAAGAAATTCAAAATTAGTTTTGAATTTTAATAAGATTAGCCAATATATAGATTTAGTTTATGCAAAAAACAAATTCTAATCTAAATTCGTTTATTCCATCAAAAAATATGGGACAAAACTTCTTAATTGATCACAAAATAATTAATGATATTTATCAAACAATTAATGATTTGGATCAGTATGATGCTATTTTGGAAATTGGCCCAGGAACAGGTGTTCTTACTAATTTTTTAATTACAAAAGGCAAGCATTTATTTTGTGTTGAGCTCGACAAAAAATTATTTTCGTTTCTACAAAAAAAGTTTATTGGTAAAAAAAGATTTTGTTTAATTAATGACGATATTTTAAAAATAAATTTTGATCATTTGTTTAATCAGTTTCAACGAGTTGTTGTCGTTGCTAACATTCCTTACAATATAACTTCACCAATTATTATCAAATGCCTAAAAAATAAAAAAATATTGAAAATGTATTTCATGATGCAATTTGAAGTAGCTTCAAAATTACATCAGTATCAGATTAATCATAATCGCAATGCATTTAGCAATATCGTTAATTACCATTGCCATATTGAAAAATTTTTCGATGTCGATCGTAATTGCTTCTTTCCTCAACCTCGAATAAATTCATCATTTATTTCATTAACAAAAAAAAATGGTATTGAATATGATTCTAATTTTCATCGGTTTTTAAATGTGATTTTTAAGTTCAAGCGAAAAAAAATTGTGAATAATTATCCTTTTAAAAAGCAAATTCAAGATTGATTAATAAATCATAAAATCGATTTAAATGTTCGTGCTGAACAACTTGATTACAAAACATTATTTAAGATGTATAGTGACTTAGTTGTTGGGTAAAATAAAAATAACGATTAAATATAATCAAAATAATAGTGAACAGAGTTAGAACAAGATATGCACCGAGTCCAACAGGTTTTTTTCATATTGGTGGTGCACGAACAGCATTATTTAATTATTTGTTTGCCAAACACAATCATGGTGATTTTATCGTTAGAATTGAAGATACCGATATTAAGCGTAATGTTGTGGGGGGTATCGAATCACAATTTTCTAATCTTAAATGGTTAGGAATCAAACCAGATGAATCATGTGAAAATCCAAAAGAATTTGGGCCGTATATCCAATCACAAAAAATGCAAAGGTATAGAGATTTAGCATATAAGTTACTTTCTGAGGGCAAGGCGTATCGTTGTTTTTGTACACAAGAGGAATTAATAAAAAATCGAATTGATGCCGCAAATAAAGGTGTAACACCAAAATATAATCGTCATTGTCTTTTTCTATCAGAAAAAGAAATACAAAAAAAAATAAGTGACAAAATACCTTACACAATTAGATTAAAAATTATCGATAACAAAACGATATCATGAAAAGACATGTTTCGTGGGGAAATTGCTGTTCCCACTAATTGTCTTACTGACCCAGTCATTTTAAAATCTAACGGTATTGCTATGTATAACTTTGCTGTTGTTGTTGATGACAGTGATATGAAAATAACTCATGTTATTCGTGGAGAAGAACATATTTCCAACACGCCATATCAAATTGCTATTCGTGATGCCTTGGGTTTTAATAATAAAATTGAATACGGTCATATATCATTAATTGTCGGCAAAGATGGAAAAAAATTGTCAAAGCGCGATCAATCTTTACACCAATTTATTCAAAACTATCGTGATTTAGGCTTTCACCCCCATGCGGTTACTAATTTTCTTGCTTTATTAGGTTGATCACCAAAAACAAATGTTGAAATATTAAGTATGGAGCAACTAGTTAATGATTTTGATGTTGATCGTGTTTCAAAATCACCATGTTTTTTTGATTTTGATCGGATGAAATGAATGAGCAACCAATATATTAGTAAAATGAGTGATGAGGATTATTTGTCCTTTGTTAAAAAATTTATCAATGTTGATTTAAGTAAATTTAAACATCAGATTGATGAAATTTTATTGTTGTACAAAAAGCAAATTAGCTACGCTAAAGAAATTAACGATTTAATTCATAATACTTTTTTTGTTTACAACCCCCAAGAAGTTTGCAATAAAATAATTACTGAACAATGGCAAAAAGTTGTCCAAAGTTTTATTAGCTCAATTAATCAAATTGACGAAATTAATTTAGAAAGTATAAAAAAGATTTTTAAACAAGTAAAAGATATTACGAAAGCATCAGGCAAAGATTTGTTTATGCCCATTAGATTACTTGTTACTGGCGTGGAACATGGACCAGAATTATTAAAAATAATATTAATATTGGGTAAAAAAGAAATTAAAGACCGTATTAGCAAATACATTAATTCTTTAAAGTAATACCAATGGGATTACATATATATAATTAATGATAGTTAAAAATGATTACTAAACAAATTATTACTTTAGCCTATGAATTGGCATTAAAAAATTATAAAAACAAGCCTTTTACTTTTATGCAAATTTGAAAGGATTTGGTGAAAAAGTGTAAATTCGATGATGATGAGCAAAAAAATATTTCTCAATTTTATGTTGACATATTGCAAGATAAAAGGTTTATTTTTATTGGTAATAAAAAATGAAAAATTCGTGAATTTTTAAAACACGATGAAATTGTAAAATTAGAAAATGCATTATATGATTTTGAACAAGAAGGGGAAGAAATTGATGACACCAATTCAAAAATGAGCAATAAAAAAACAAATGATAACGAAATGTACTATGAAGACAACGATGATGACGAAAAATTTAATTACAATCAGACCGCAAAAAAAGAACAAGCAGATTTACTTGATAACAATGATGAAAATGCTTCAGACGAACCAGAATAATTTTTATTAATTATTCTTTAGGGAGTATATGAAATTATCGATTGGAATTGTTGGTTTACCAAATGTTGGCAAATCCACTCTTTTTAATGCCATCACTAACTTAAATGTCGATGCTGCAAATTATCCTTTTGCAACAATTACCCCAAACATTGGTGTTGTTGCTGTTCCAGATGAGCGATTAGAGCAATTAAAAAAAATAATTAACCCCAAAAAAACAACTCCTGCGATTTGTCAATTTATTGATATTGCTGGATTAGTAAAAGGGGCCTCAAAAGGTGAAGGATTGGGTAATCAGTTTTTGGCAAATATTCGTGAAGTAAGTGCTATATGTCATATTGTAAGGTGTTTTAATGATAAGGGAATAACACATATATACAATACTGTCGACCCGCAAAGAGATGTCGAAATTATTAACATGGAACTAATCATCTCAGATTTAGGACTTGTTAATAAAAAAATTTTACGTGTTCATCAAAAGGCTTTATCAGGGGATAAAATTTCAATTAAACTTGATGATCTATATACAAAAATTAAAAAACATTTATTACAAAATAAATTGTTAAAAGATTTGGAATTATCACCTAGCGAAAAAGATTTAATTAAATTGGATAATTTTTTGACAATTAAACCAACATTATATGTTGCCAACATTGACGAAAATGATTTAACTAATCCTACTACCAATTTTTATTATCAAAAACTTAAAACATTTGTTAATGAAAAAGATATAGTTTTACCCATTTCAATACGTTTTGAGCAACAACTTTCTACATTACCACTTTTAGAAAAAAATAAAACAATTGAAGAATTAAATTTAGACAAGTCAGGATTAGATAAATTAATTGTTAATGCTTATAAATTATTGAATTTATCGTCTTTTTTTACTTTTGGGAAAGATGAAGTTAAAGCATGAACATTTGTTAATGGAATGAAAGCACCGGATTGTGGGGGTTTAATCCATAGTGACATAAAAAAAGGTTTTATTCGCGTCGAAGTAATGAATGCAAAAGATTTAATTAATTTAAAATCTGAAAATGAAGTTAAAAACAAAGGTTTATTAAGAATAGAAGGCAAAGATTACATAGTTAAAGATGGTGATGTTTGTTATTACCGATTCAATGTCTAATCTATAATATTCATTATGACAAAAATAAATTCCTTCAATGCTAAAAAGGGCCAAATAGAAGTTATTTGTGGTCCAATGTTTTCTGGGAAAACAGAGGAATTATTGCGTAGACTAAACCAACTTAAGTATTATGATGCACATTATTTATTATTCACACCAAAAATCGATACTCGTTCGCCAAAATATGCACGATCACGAAATGGGAGGAAATTATCATCGATCACTATTTCAAATTCAATGGAAATAATTAAATACATTAAAAAAATAAAGAAAAAGGTAGATGTTATTGCGATTGATGAAGCACAATTTTTTGATAACAATTTATCATTAATTTGTAATCGCTTAGCGAACGAAAATTATCTTGTTATTGTTTCTGGTTTAGATATGGATTTTAATGGCAAACCATTTCCCGCAATGAAGGAATTACTAATTACAGCTGAAAAAGTATTCAAATTAAAAGCAATTTGTTCAGTTTGTGGTGCCAAAGCTTCTTTTACTGAACGAACAAATATTAATAGTAAAAAACAAATTGTAATTGGTGATAAAAAAATATATTCTGCTCGTTGTCGTCATTGCCATTCGTTAAGTAAAAGTAGAATTTTTCAAAAATAAAATAGAAGCATTAGTTTCACTGAAGTGCAAATTTTATGTTCGGTAAAAAGTTTTTATTAATTTTTAGATTTTTTTATTTAAATTTTTAAAATAAATACTTCATAAATGAAGATATAGATTTGGTCTATCAAAACATGTAAAATGTATGCAATAAGATACATTTTATCTAATTATTGTCGTTTTTTTTATTATTAATGTTGAAATTACTGAACTCGAAAATATCAAAGCATTTTATATCATAACTAACAATAAAATCTTTAATTAATTCATTTGCATAATTATTAGGTTCATAATAATTTTTATCCATTTTATTATTTTTAATGAGTAATCTTGTTTTTAATTTATTTTCCATATTAATTCCCTAATATTATTCTATACTATAATGTAAATTTTTTAATCTAAATTTAGTAAAAAAATGTCTCATAGTTACTCTCAATAATCTTAATATTGTTTGGGAAAAGACAAAGTGTTTCATAACATGCATAATAATAATCCATTAATACTTTTCATATTTTAGGTTCCTCTTCTTCAATATTTTTTACTTTGAGACCAATTTCTCTTGCAAATTGAATATTTAGATGTCGTCCATGAAAATACGTTTTTTCATTATCGAGACATTTAAGAATTTTTTGTATAATTTTTCTCGTTTTGTTTTTTCTTCACTGCAAAACATATTTTCATTCAATCATTTTTTTGTAATGGTTTTTGATCATTTAATCGCTTTTTCACAATCGATTAAAAAAGTTGGATGGAATTTTAAAATAGATTGTCATATACCTAATTTTTTAGGTTCTTGTATAGTTTCCGAGCATGCTCTTTGAAACATTTCTATTGATGATTTGCATGATAATCCATTACCAAATTGTGGGTCAATCGGACCTATACTTGAACTATTAGTCATTAGTATTTCCTTTGAGGATAATGCTATCATAGTACCTGCTGATAGTGCAATCGATGGTATAATCACACGTACATCATTATTAAATATTTTTTTGATATAGTTAACAATTGATTCCGTTATTGCAATATTACCACCTGGTGTGTGAATAATTAAATCTAAACCCTTTGTTTTATCCATCTTATTTATGAGATTGATAATAACATCTCGATCAAAAGGGATAATCGCAGAATCTACTCTTCCTGGACATTTAATAAAACCTGAATAATAACTCAAGATATTTCTTTTACTGTATTTGCATATTTTTTTTAAAAAATTTATACGAATTTTTTGACAAACATCATGCTTGATTTTTATTTCATTTTACCTTTGAATATATTGATCATTACAATTATTATTTTTTCGGTAATTATTTATCTGATTTACAATAGTATTAATAATATTATTTTTTACTTTTTTTCAAGACATCTACACTAATTTTGTAAGAATTGTACTAAATGAGTTTAGGTATTATTAGTAATAAATTCTTTTATGCTTATTATTATGATCTACTCGTTTACCTCTTTCTTTTGTTTTACCACTACCAAATCTTTCATTAAAAGCTAAATAACCAGTTATTCTACTTATCTCAACAATATGTGTTGAACCACAAATGGGACAAACTTTTTGATGAGGTTTTAGATAAACTGTTTTCATACAAACATTATATTAAAAACATTACTTTTTTCACAAAACAATTTTATTAATTTTCAAACTCTTTTGTACATCAATAATCCGTTGGTTAGTTGTACTAGGAAATTTATTTTTTTTGTTCATCATTTTTTTATTAAATCTTCCATCAATTAGTACATCTACACTTGTTAGCAATTCTCTAACATTACTATCTTTTGTAATTAAATTTTGTAATTCTTCCCATGTGTAACCAGTAAAACATCAAATATTAATTTTATTTTTTTTAAATTTTTTTGCTAAATATGCAAAAGGAATTACTTGTTGGAAAGGTTCACCGCCACAAAATGTAACACCTGATAAATATGTCTCTTCTAATGTTTCATTTATTAATTGATCACAATCACATATTTTCCCACCATTAAAAGGTCAAGTATGTTGGTTGAAGCAACCCTGGCAATGATGACTACATCCTTGGGAAAAGAAAACTTTACGTAAACCATCGCCATTTACAGTTGAATTAGGTAAAATAGCCGCCAATCTAATTTTCATTATTCTTTTTTTGAACAATCAGCACAATAACGAATGAAAAAATTAATTCCAACATAACCAATATTTGTTTTATTAAAAGCATATGTAATCACCTTAATTACATCATTTGTACTTGGATAAGAGTCAAATTCAATAAACGATATATGTCCAGCATTGCATAATTTATGATATGGTGCTTCAATCTTAACTTTATGGGCAATAGAACAAGGATAATCGACAGGCACATGAAATGAGTTAGTGTAAAATCCTTTTGTTGTAACTCATGGAATAGAACCATAAAATTTTTCGTCAAGAGTTGTAAATTTATCTGAAAGACCTTCAGCAGGAGTAGCATAGCAACTAAAATTTAAATGATATTTTTTCTTAAATTTATCACAATTATCCCTAATTGTTTTCACAATCTTTAAACCTAATTTTTGTGCTTTGTCGCTTTCACCATGGTGTTTACCAACTAAAAGTTTAAGGGTTTCAGCTAAACCAATAAATCCAATTGCTCATGTTCCATTTTTTATTACTGGTTCTATTGAATCATTTCGTTTTAGTTTTTCTGATCCAACCATTAAGTGTTGGCCGGTAACAAAAGGTAAATCCTTAACCCTAAGTTTTTTTAATATGGAAAAACGATGTAATAATTGGTCTTTAACCAAAATACACATTTTTTCTAGTAATTTTAAAAACAACTTTATATTTTTTTTTGCTTTAATTGCCAAACGAACTAAATTAATTGTGCATGGAGCATTATTACCTCGTCCATAAACACCATCTTTTCCATTAATATTAGAAATTAAATAGGTACGGCAACCCATTGTTGCAGGGATGATTCCTTTTTGGTAATATTGTTTGTTAAAATCACTATCAATATTCATAAAAGTTGGATTCATTCGTAAACTAGCAACACGTGCAGCAATTTCAAACAAATAGTAATATTTGTCGCTAGGTTTTTTATTAACACCATCTTTTATTCGGAAAATAATATTTGGGAAGATTGGTTGTTCGCCATTGCCTAATCCTTTTTCATATTCAAGTAGTAGATATTTGCAAATTAAAGCTGCATCATCGTTTTTTGGAATGCCAATATTTAATGATGAAAAAGGCACTTGACTACCTGCCCTTGAATGCATCGTATTCAAATTGTAAACAACTGCTTGCATTGCTTGTCTAATTTTCTTTTCTAAAATATTTTCAACAATTTTTTTATTTTTTTCATCTCCACCAATTTCTTTAATTGTATTAACAATTTTTTTTCGTGTTAAATCAACAATATCAGCCAAATCATTATCAAAATTTGGATGTGACTGCCCACCAAACATATCATTTTGACTAGCTTGTAATGCAATACACAAAATAGCAGCAGCTGATTCGATATTTTTTGCTGGTAAGATTGTTCCATAACCTGTGTTAAAACCTTCTTTTAATAATTTGTATGTTGGTAAGTGCAAACAATTAGTTGTCAAATTATAACTATCTAGATCATGAATATAATAATCACCATTTTCGTGATAATGAGCAATATCGGTTGGCAATAATTTTGTTAAAATATGCCACTTGTTTGCTTCAGAAGCGATTCGCAATAGCTTTGCAGAAAAATTATTACCGACATTAGCATTGTCTTTATCTGTTTGAATCCCAATCTTTGTAATAACATTCATTAGGTTGGAATTTCGCTCACGAATTTTACTTCGCTCTTTTCGATATGCTTCGTATTTCTTTGCTAATTTTAAATATTTCAATTTATATAATGTAGCAACAACAACATCTTGAATAGCTTCAACAGAATAATCTTTTTGTTTTTTATCTTTTAAATTTTTAACAATAATATTTGTGATTTCATTTACATCAATACTTTTTAACGAAATTTTATTAGCAATAATAGAAGCAATTAAAGCATTACTAATCTTTTTTGCATCAAAATCAACAATTCGACCATCTCTTTTTATAACTTTCATATCATCCCTTTCTTCTAATTATTTAATTTACTTAATGCGACATTAATTGATGAATTTAAACTAATTAATTGGAGAAATTTGTAAGCTTTTTCAAAAATTTTTTTAAGACAAATTAATTCGTTTTTATTAAATTTGTCTAAAACATAATTTTTAATATTTTTGTCTTTTGGTCGACCAATACCAATTTTAAAATGTAAATAATTATCGGTCTTTATTTTTGCGGAAATATCTCGCAAACCATTATGACCACCACACGAACAATTAACCCGGATTTTGTATTTGCCTAAATCTTGATCTAAATCGTCAGAAAAAACAATTAAATTTTCACTAGTGACATGGTAATAATTAATTATTTTTTGAATGCAATTGCCCGATAAATTCATTAATGTTGTCGGTTTAGCTAAAAGAAAATTATCATTATTTATTTTGGTTAATGTGTATAAACAATCAAAATTTTCTTTGTCAAGTTTTATTTTTAATTTCTTTAAAAAATAATCAATAACTAAAAAACCAATATTATGCCTTGTATTTTCAAATTCTTTTCCAACATTACCAAGCCCAACAATAATTTTCATAGAAAAGAGCAAAATTATTTATATTTTACAAGTAATTTTTTAAGTTTTAATATTAATTGAAAATATTAGCGATTATTACGATAAATATTTTTCAAGTTATATAAATTTTTGGTGACAAAAACAAGACTACAATTATTTCGCAAGTTTAATACTTGGACCCATTGTTGAAGAGATTGTAATATTTTTAATGTAATCGCCTTTTACTGTTGCAGGTTTTTTTGATTTAATAAATGAAATTAATGCATCAATATTTTCTGCAATGTCATTTGTTGGAGCGGAAATTTTTCCAATCTTCATATGGATATTACCATATGTATCAGTTCGATATTGATTTTTACCTTTTTTAAATTCATTAACTGTTTTTAGAACATTAGTTGTTACAGTTCCAAGTTTAGGATTAGGCATTAATCCCTTTGGACCTAAAATTTTTCCTAATTTAGATAAGCTAGGCATAAATTTTGGGTTAGTAATGATTAAATCAAAATCAATTTGTCCATCTTTGATTTCTTTTATTGCATCAGTTTGTCCCACTTTTATTCCAAGTTTTTTTGCTTCTTCATTAGAAATTTCATCAGTAATTGCTAAAATTTTTATTTTTTTTCCATAGTAATGTGGTAGTGCAAGCGAACCTCTCAATTGTTGTTCAGCTTTACTTGTATCAAGATTTAACTTTATGGCAATATCAATCGAAGCATCAAATTTTGTTTGATTAATTTTTTTAATTAATTCCACTCCTTCTTTAGTTGGATAAATTTTCTTTTTATCGATTTGCTTAACAGCATTTAAATAATTTTTACTTCTTTTCATTTTTAATTTTTACTATTTTTATGAGAACAATCAATACCCTCAATTTCAATTCCCATTTGTTTTGCTGTACCAGCAATAATTTTTAGTGCTGTTTCTTCATCATATGCCGATAAATCTGGCAATTTGTATTTGGCAATTTTTAATGCTTCAACTTTAGATATTTTTCCAACTTTGTCGGTTAATTGATTTTTTCCCGCTTTTTCGATCTTTAGAGCTTTTTTTAATAGGAATGAAACTGGTGAAGTTTTAATAACGAAATTAAATGATTTATCACTATAAGCTGTAATTTCAACCGGAACTAAATCTCCCATTCTTTCTTTTGTTTGTTCATTAAATTGGCGTGTGAATTCAGCCATATTTATACCATAAGAAGCTAAAGTTGTACCAGGTTTTGCTTGCCCACCTGGTAAATGGACAATAGCTACTCTTGTTATTTTTTTTTGTTTAGCAACCATAAGCAACACTTCCTTTATTAGTAAAATATTTAAATGTTCTTAGTGTGGGGTATACGATCTATTAATCTTCCACAAACCAAACTACATGATAAATTATATCAAACAATTTATTTATGTGGAATTAGCAGACTTATTTTTATTTAGATTTTTTTGCTATTGATTTTCAATAAACAATTCAATAATTTCTAATTTATCACGAAAACAGCTAACAATATTTTGATTTATGATAATTATTAGTAGAGAGAATTTATTTAAACACAAGTGATGGAGAATAAAAAATATTTCCAAAAAATTGTTAATGGAACAATATACAAAAATTTGTATACAATCGATCATTTTTTTAAAAAAGGTGGAATGGATAGTGAAATTTATTTAGGACATTTTCTTTCCAATTACAACGATAAAGTAATAATTAAAGTTATTTACAAGCCAGTCAATTGCCAACCCAAGTATTGACAAAATGTTATTAATGAATCAATTACAAATCAAAGACTATCAGGCAAACCAAATATTATTAAGACAATTGAATCATGGAATGATGGTGATAGGATTTTTATTGTTATGGAATATGTTGAAGGAGTTTCATTAAAAGAATACTTACATGAAAATGGTCCATTTTTGCCTAAAATAGCCCTTCATTATTTCTTGAAAATTCTTTCTGGTGTGAAAGCGATGCATGATTTTAAACATCAAATAATTCATCATGATTTAAAACCAGAAAATATGATTATTAATATTGATTTAGATCGAATTACCATCATTGATTTTGGAATTTCAAGTGTCATAAAGAAAACTTATTCATATTTGTTAAAAAAAAATGAAATGGAAATTTATACCAATGAAGGGAAAAATGAAATTTATGGAACATATTCATATCTTCTTCCCGATATTATTGATAAAAATCAATTTAATTATGATAGCCAAGCTGCTTACCAAGCAGGACTAGCAACCCAATTTGATTTTTTTTCGTTGGGAATTATTTTGTATGAAATGGTTATGGGGAAACAACCATTTCATCTTGAAAACGGAGAAAAAGAGGAAAATATTTTATTTAAGCCTTTAAAATACGATATGCCTTGTATTTCATCAATTAACAAAACCATACCCAAAGCATTAGAAAACATTATTTTTCGTTGCATTGCTTGTAAAAAAGAAGATAAAAAATATCGCTATACAACAATTGATCAAATTATTATGGATTGTAATAGATTATTGAACAATTGAAATGACGCCAATCAGCAATTAATTAAATCTATTCACAATCGTGTTTTACAGGATTATCAAATTTTCAATCTTAGTAAAATAAAGATGCACAAATATTTTTATCAACATTGATACTTTTTTGCAATTATGGTTTGTTTTTTTATGGTTTGTATTTTTACAATTATCTATATCACAAAAAAATAGAATTAATTAGTAATCTACCTATCAATATAACTAACAAATAATATCTTGTTTACCATATAATTTTTTCATGGCAACAAAACAAAAAATAAAAAGGTACGAGTGAAATTTAGAACCAATTTTAAAGAATAAATCTTTATCTTCATGGATTAGTGAATGAAAAAAAACTTTAGAATATAAAGTAAAAAAAATTAATAGTTTTTGCGATTCACCAATTAATTTTGAAAAGTGACTAAACAATATTAAAAATGAAGAAAAAATTAGTAATGTCATTGCGAATTATGTGTCAAATCATAATTGTGAAAATTTGGGTGATAATCAATGAATTGGGATACAACAACAGCTTTCATATATTAGTAAAAAATATGAAGATAAACTAGCTAATTTGGTTCATGTTTATTTGCAAAATGAAAAAATTATAAAAAAATATCTTACCAACAAAAAATTCAAAAATTACAAGCGGATGTTCGCACTAATTTTTAGAGAAAGAAATCATATTTTACCATTAGAACAAGAAAAATTATGAACAAAATTAACAGCTACAGCTTCTGGATTTAATGAAATTTTTCTTACTTTAAGTTGTAACGATATTTCTTTTCCAACAATAAAAGATAAGAATGGGCAAGAAATTAAAATCATTTCTTCTTATGACTTAATTAAATATACGGAAAGTAAAGATCGTTGCCTACGCAAAAATGCTTGAGTCGCCTTTCACCATTCATATTATCAGTACATGAATACTTTTAGTAAAACACTATTTAATAACTTTTTAAATGCGAATAATTATGCTAAGGCACGTGGTTTTAAAAGTTATGTGGATGAAGTTTTTTTTAATGATGAAATTAATGAAAATATTTTATTTAGTCTTTATAAAAATATTGAAAATTTCAAATCCATCTTCATAGAATATCGAAAAGTTAAGAAACAAATATATCAAAAAATATTAAAAATTAATGACATCGAACCTTGGGATTTAACGACAAATTATTTGAAAACTGAAAGTGTAACAATTGAAGAAGCAAAGAAAATAGTTTTTGAGGCTTTAACACCATTAAACAAGGAATATTTAGATGTTATAAAAAAAGCATTTGACCAAAATTGAATTAGTTTTTTACCAAAAAAAGGAAAATATAGTGGTGCATATTCAATTGGCCGAACATTTGGTTTAGACCGTTATTTTATTTTGATGAATTTTAATAATTCTCTTGATGCTATAAATACTTTAATCCATGAATTAGGACATTCGGTACATTCATATTTTTATAGTAAAAAGCAAAATGAAGAAGACAATCTTTGACCATATTGCGATTCGAATATTTTCTATGCCGAAATTCCAAGCATCTGTAATGAAACATTATTGTTTTTCTATAACCTAAAGAAATATGAAAATAATTCCATAGTTAAAAAATACCTAATTATGCAATTTATCGATAACTTTTTTAATTGTACAACTAGGCAAATAATTTTTTCAAATTGAGAATATATTGTCGCTCAAGATATTAATAATGAAAAGACTTTTACTGTTGCAAGCGGGATTGCCTTATATAAAAAATTAATTGAAAAATATGCAGGACTAGATAAATTTAAAAAAAACGATGAAATATATCAATATCAATATTCAACAATTTTTCGAATTGGGCATTTTTATGCAAACAACCTTTACGTTTATAAATATGCGATTGGTCAAATTGTTGCTTTATATATTGCAAAACGAATAACTAATAATGAAATGTTGAAAAAGTATTTTGATTTCTTAGCATCTGGTTCTTCGTTGTCACCGTTAGAAACAATTAATTTGTTAGGTATTTCTTTAACCGATAAAAATATTTATATTGAGGCAAAAAAAACCATTTCGGATTTAATTAAAGAATTACAAAAAAAATAAAAGTGCATATTATCTATGCACTTTTATTCTTGTTTTATTTTAATTACTACTTCTTGAACATTAATTTGAATTCTTTTGAGAAAACAAATTTAGGTTTTTTGCAAGCAGGAATTGTCATAGGTTTCTTTGTAAAAGGATTGATTCCTTTTTTTGCCTTAACTGACACAACTTTTACTTTTCCAAAAGGAAATTTAACTTCATTACCACTCTTTAGTGATTTTTTTAGAAATGTATTCATTTCATCAAAAACTGAAGAAACTTGAGTTTTTTGTAGTTTTGTCGCATTAGCAATAGCATCAACAAATTCCATTTTTGTAACAACTTTACTCATATTGGGCCTTTCTTATAAAATAATGTTTATTTTTTAATTATACGAATATTTCGCAATTTTTAATATCGTTTGTAAAAAAAAATATAATTTTTGTATTCTTGTGCACTGTTAGCTCAGGGGTAGAGCAAGTGACTCTTAATCACTGGGTCGGGGGTTCGAATCCCTTACAGTGCACCATGCACTCGTGGCGGAACTGGCAGACGCGTTAGACTTAGGATCTAATTCCTCGTGAGTAAGGGTTCGAGTCCCTTTGAGTGCACCATAAATAATTAATAATCAAAGTCATTATAAAATTTAAAACAAATGAGTACTTAATAATCTATATACAAATTATTGAGTGGAACGACAAAACTAAAATGTAAAAAATAACGGATGAGAATAAAATACTACAAACTATTTAATATTTCTAACAATGCTTGATCCTAAAATAGAATTTCACAATCATAAAATAAATGATAAATATTCATTATTTGCAAATAAATTACTTAAATATTACAGAAAAATTTTGAAGATAAGAAACAAAATATTTGAATGTGAACATTGCAAAAATATCGTTTTTAAAACACAAAAGGAATGGTTGGGCAACGAGCATAGGACACTCGATCATTTTTACACAGAGCAAGATATTCGTGATAATAACTTTTACTTATCAATTGTAATACCCAATTATTCCAACAAAATAGAAGAACAGAAAATGAAAATAGAGAAGGGTAGTTTAATTTTATCTTATCTACCAAAAGATGAATTATGTTGAAAATGTCAAAAAAGATTAGATAAAATCTCAATAATTTATGAAATGTATTTAAAAACACGTGAACTTTATATTATTGCAATAAGATCAAATACTAATACTAAAAAAATTAAGTAATGAATTATTATTTATTAATAGAACATCACAAATACAATAAAATGATTTATTCCACATTATAATAGTAGATGTATAAGAAAGTAGTTGTACAACTCGCCTGATTTTTATAAAAAGATGGGCACAATGCTTATTATTTGTGCTTTGTACAACAAGAATAAATGCTTGGTAATACTTTTTTATATTTTGATAATTAAAGGAATAATAAATAAATTTGGATAAAAAATATTTAATCAATGAACAAATTCACGATCAAAAAGTTTTTGTTATTGATGAAAATGGTAAAAATTTAGGGGCAATGGTAACAACAGAAGCAATAAAATTCGCTAATAGCAAAGATTATGATCTAGTCTTGTTTGCTTCGGCTGATAAAACAAAGAATTTGGCAATTTGTAAAATTATCAAGTATGATAAGTTTCTTTACCAACAACAAATAAAATTAAAAGAAGCAAAAAAAAAACAAAGCATTATTATTTCTAAAGAGGTAAAGGTAAAGCCACAAATTGGAAGTAATGATTTACAATGAAAAGCTAATCAAGTTAATAAGTGGTTAAAACAAGGTTATCAGATTAGATTTAAAGTTATGACCTTTGGTCGTGTTGCTACTAAAACAGAATATATTAATCAAATTTATGAGGATTTTTTGAAATTAATCGCTGAAAATGCAAAAGTTTTTTCAAAGTTAAAAAAAATATCCCCAATTATGTATGAGGCAATTTTTGTAAGGAAATAGAATTTTATTTAGGGAGAAGAATATGGCAAAAATTAAATTAAAGACAAAACAAGCAGTAGCAAAGCGTTTAATTTATTCGGCAAACGGAAAATTAAAGAGGAAGCATGCTTATCGTAGTCATCTAGCTCACAATAAAACACATAAACAAAAAAGGCATCTTCGAAAAGATACATTTCTTAACTCAACTTTTACTAAAAAATTAGGTAAAACAATAAATAAATAGGAGGAAATAAAAAATGCGAGTAAAAGGTGGAACTAAAGCTAGACAATATCGAAAATCAATTAAAAATAAGGCGAGTGGTGCACGAGGAACAAGACATACATCCTATCGTGTTGCCAATCAGACTGTAATTAAAGCAGGTCAATACGCATATCGTGATCGCAAAGCGAAAAAGCGTGAATTTAGAAAATTGTGAATTACTAGAATATCTGCTGCTATCAAACCTTACAATTTGAATTATTCAAAATTTATTTATTTATTGAAGAAAAATAAAATAGAAATTAATCGTAAAACCCTTTCTCAATTAGCAATTGAACACGAAAGTGAATTTAATAAAATTGTTGAAAAGGTTTTACCTAAAAAATAAAGTTATTAATTTTTAATATCAATTTTCGTTCCATTGTTTCAAAATCGCGGTGATTTTAGCGATTTTAATGGAACCCCCCTATTTTTTAATTATTTTTTTTGTTTTAGTCTATTGTTTTCATAGTTTAAATGTTGTATTTCACTTTTTAGATAAAAGTTTTCGTCGTTTGATTTTTTTAATTCTTTTTTAAGTTCTTTTATTTCTCTTGTTTTTTCGCTATCGCTATTGATTTGTTCTAATGTTTTTATTTGTTCTTCTAATTCGAAAATTTTGTTAACATTTTAATCGTCGTTTTTTAAATTTTCGATATATCTATTTAAATATTTTTCATTTTCTTTTAGTCGGTTGTATTCAAAACTTAAGTTTCCGAAGTCTTTAGATATAGTTGAGTATTCTTTTTTAAGATTTTTATATTCGTTTTGTAATTCTTTTAATTCTTTATTAATTTCGTTATTAATTTCGTTTTTGTTTTCTATTTCTTTTTTTATTTCTTCGTTATCATTTTTTAGTTTATTTATTATTTCGTTTTGTTCGCTAAGTTTCTCGATGTCGGTGGTACAACTAACTAATGTTAATGGTGTTAGTATTGTTGGTATTAAGAATAATAGTTTAGTTAATTTTTTCATATTTGAATTATATTTAAAATCGTTTGTTTTTTAGTGCTTTGTATCGCATTATTTCTATATTTTGGTCGTTTTAAAATGTTGTATTGTAGTCTCGATTTGTGTGGAACATATTTTTTATGCTTTGTTGTGCTTCTCATTACATTTATTAAAAATTTCGATAATTTCTTTGTCTTTTGTTTTATTGATTGTTTGTATCATTCAATCATATAGGAAATGATCCTTACTAACATTAACAATATCACTTGTATTGTTTTCGTCAAGTGGTTTATTTTTAGTTTTAATCTCACCAATAATAACAAATAAGATATAGCAAAGTAATGGCGAAATTAACGGTAAAACAATGAAAAAAATATAACTAGGAATACCAAAAATTTTTGTTTCTACTTTAAATAAAAAATGATTAAGCAAAAAAACAATAACAAAAATAATAATACTAATTAAAAAACGAGGCAAGATCAACTTAATTTTTTGTGATAATGTTAAATTCATAATTTTTTTTGGTAGCACATATTTAGAATACCAAGTTCTTTTCAGAATATGTCCAATAAATAAAATTGAATAAATAGCATCATACAAGATTGCTAAGTGCATAAGTGGGAAAACAAAAGCAAAAATTAAAAGTGGTTTTATTGAAATTTTTTTTATTTCATAAATAAAAATTAATGTTAAACATGGTAATATAGCAATACCACCTAAAACGATCAATTGTGGCAAAATTATTTGGACATATGATGTTAAATACAGAAAAACATTGAAAAGTAATGAAATAAAAAAATTCAATCAAGTATATATGCCTGTCATATATCAACTAAAAAATGACCCAACACCATGATATATATCTTTATTAGTGCAAAATGATAGTTTATTTCTAAATAAAAACATTTCACCAGAATATCATTTACATCGCTGTTCCTTAAAATGGTAAATATTACGTGGAGCGATTTTAGCAGCATAAATTAATGGACAATAAATATTACAAAATCTGTTATTTGTTAGTCATAAACCTCGAGCATAATCATCAATAGGACATTGAACATTTTCAAATGGTATTTTTTTTAAAACGCTGGTTTTATAAAGTGTAGCAAAACCATCAGGACCAAGTGGTGAACCCAATAATGCTGTCTCACCAGCAATAGTTCGCATAAATTGCATTGATTTATCGACAAATTTTGAAAATAAATTTTTTGTTTCGTAATGAAAATGGTTACCAATAACAAATGCTACTTCATTAGATTTTAAAACATTTGAATAAAAATATTTCAATGTTATTTCAAGATAGTTGTGAGACAAAATACTACTAGTATCTGTCTCTAAAACATAATCATATTTATCACAATATTTCGTAATAAAATTTTTTACATTACCAAATTTTCATAAAAATTTTTTTTTATCTTCCTTACTGCGTTTTATTATTGTTACATTTTTTGAGTATTGTCTTTTAAATGTGTTGACATAATCAATCAATTGCTGTGATGAAGAATGAGAATAGGAATCATCAAGAATAAAGTAATCAACATTTTTGTATGTTTGGTTAAACAAATCAATGAATGTCGATGGAATAAAATCATCGCACACACTTTGAACGATTGCTACTTTTGGATTTACTTTGTTAAGATCTACATTATTAATAATTTTTAAGTTTGAAATTACTAATTTTTTTAAATAATTTGGAATAAAAAAAGCATATAAAAGAAATCTTATTGTATAGAAAATTACTGGTGATGAAAGTAGATTTAAAACGACATAAAAAAATAAAAAAATAATTTGTACAAATTTTGTTGATGATAATAAGATATCAAGATTTGTTTTTGGATTACTTTTGGAAATAAAATCAGGGAGTAATCAAAATGATAGTTGTAAGACTAAACAAAAAAAGAGTCAAATAATGACTGTTATTTTGTTAATAAAAAATAAATTTGGGAAACAATTAAAATGGAGAACATTTTTATACCTATTTGTATTGCGGTACATATATTAAATAAATTATATTAATACTTTATCATTCTTCTCATTTCTCTTTTCTCTTGTTTTTCTTTAATTGTTTGTCTTTTATCATTATTGTTTTTCTTTTGTGCAATAGCGATTTCTAATTTTATTTTTTTATGATTAAAGTATGCTTTTAGTGGTATGATTGTAGCTCGATGTTTTTTTAGAAACATACCAATTTTTCGAATTTCACTTTTATTTAATAGTAGCTTTCGTGTCCGTGTAGGTTCTTGTTGTATATTAAAATTTTGATCACCATATTGGTATGGTGAAATATGCATGTTTAAAACAAATATTTCATCATTTTTGATGATACAAAAAGCACCATCCAATGAACTTTTACTTGTAATTAGTGCTTTTACTTCACAACCAAGCAAACATATTCCTGCTTCAAATTTTTCTAAAATTTCATAATTGAAAAAAGCTTTTTTGTTATTAACTAAAATTTTCATAATTACAACCTTCGAATAAAGTCAAATTCTATTTTTCTTTGTATGGGATCAGCCACAATACATTTAACATGTATTTTTGTTCCAAGTGTAAAAATTTGTTTTTTATTTCGTCCAATTAGTTGGAAGTTATTTTGATCGTAGATGTAAAAATCATCTTTTAAACTACTAATTTTAACAAAACCTTCAATCGAATTTGGTAATTTAAGAAATAAACCATATGGTGAAACAGATAGAACCTTAGCATCAAATTCATGACCAACGAATTTTATCATGTATTGGGCAAATTTATAGTTATTAACATCTCTTTCTGTTTGGATGGAAATAACTTCGGATTCATTAATTTTTTCGCATATTTCTTGCAATTCATTTTTTAATTCATTTTTTTGCGAAGAACTATACTTATTTTTAGCAAACAAAAATATCCAAAAAATATGATGAATTATTAGATCCGCATAACGTCTAATTGGTGATGTGAAATGTGTGTAATTTTTTATCGCTAAGCCGAAATGACCAGTATTTTTTGCAGAATATTTGGCTTTTGCCATCAATCTTAAGAGTAAAATATTTATTAAATCAATATTTTCATTATTTTTGTTTTCCTTCAATCAATTAGCAATTTTAATTGGTTCAATATTTGAATTCAAATCAATTTTTTTAATTCCTAATTTTTGCAATTCGATATTAAAAATATCAATTTTTTTTTTATCGGGTAAGTCGTGAATGCGATAAATAAAAGGTAGATTATTTTTGTGCGCAAAAATTGTTACTGCTTCATTAGCTGCAAGCATAAAGTCTTCAACCATTTTTTGTGCCTCACCTAGTTGTTTTAATTGAATTTCAATTGGTTCACATTTCTCATTAACAATAATTTTTGCTTCATCAATATTAAAATTAATATATCCTCTTTTTTGTTTTTTTTGATCTAAAATTTTATGTAATTTATATGAATCATTTAACATTAGTTTCATTTTTTTGTCGGCAATTAAATCGCTATTTTTAAAAAAAGAATTAATCTCATCATAATTGTATCTTCGATGACTTTTAATAATTGATGGATAAACATCAATTTTTTTGAAATTACCAAAATTATCAATATCAATTTCACATGTTAGTGTTAATCGTTCAACATTTGGATTTAATGAACAAATATCATCTGATAATTTAAATGGCAACATTGGAATAATGCGATCAATTAAGTAAATAGAGTTTCCCCTTTGTCTAGCAATTTTGTCTAAATTATTTTTCCATTTTGCATAATAACTAACATCTGCGATGCAAACATACAATTTGAATGAATCATCGTTTTTCTTTTCAACATAAAAAGCATCATCAAAATCTTTTGATGTCTTTGGGTCAATAGTAACAATATTTAAATTTGTCAAATCCCTACGATATTGTCGTTCATTTTCACAATTCAATTCAATTTTTTCGCATTCATTTAGTATTTCATTAGGAAAATCAATTTTTATACCATTATCATAAATAATTGACAAAATATCTGTACCAACTTTTGTAATGTGACCGATATTTTTTTTTATTTTAGCTAAGCAATAATCTTTTTTAAACGAAATAATTTCGAATAAATATTTTGTTTGATCTATTAAATTCTGTCCACTCACTAATTTAATAGGTAAATACATTTTTTTATCATCACATTCAATTGAATAATCACTTTTTTTTTGGTAGAAGCAACCAACAAAAAAGTTTTTTTTTCGTTTAATTACTCGTGTAACAATTGCATCTTTTAATCTTTGATCATTTTTTTCTATTTTTAATAATGCAAATTCAACGGTATCACCATTTAAAGCCCCATTTAAATTAGTGTGGTGAACAAAATATTTACTTTCATTTTCAAGTTCTTTTGTAATAAAACCTGTTAGTTTAGAATTCAACGAAATTGTTCCAATAAAAAATTTTGATCGATCAATTTCAGCTTTTGGGTATCCAATAACAATTTTATTATTCTTCAATTTAATTAATTGCGAAGAATACAAAAGATAATTAATATTTTCAAAAAAGATATTTCGATCAATATTTTTAATTTTTAGCAATATTTTTTTTAAGATTATTCCGATAGGAATTGGTTTTTTATTTTCATCATTTACGATTTTTAAAATTAATTTGGAGTAATCACTTTTGGGAGAAGATGATGGCATTATTTTTTATTAATCATCATTGCTATAAAACCACAAACAATTAAAGTTAGTGAAACCACAAACATTGCTATTTGCAAAAATTTTATAAACCCACGATCTTTTGTTTTTTTAAATAGTTCCAAATCTTGTCCACCGGTTGATAGAAGATTTGTCGTCGAACCACTACTTGATAAAAGTAATCCGATAAGTAAAGCAATTATTCCAAAAACAAACATTGCAATAAAAATTGGTGTCATATATATTAATTTTATTACATTAAAATAAAACTTATTTTATTTTCCAAATATTTTTTTAATTGTTGATGAAAGAAGACTAAAATCATTATCAATTTCGTTATAAATTTTTTGTGGAATAGTGTTTTTTTTAATTAATGTAATAAATTTTGCTTTTTGTTGTAAAAACATTTTCATATCAAAATTTTCTTGAAAGAAAAAAAAATTAGTAAGAATTAATAGTTGGTTATTATTAAACCTAAAGAAACCGCGATTGCAAATTGCCATTTTTATTTTTTTTGTTGGTAAATGAATTGTTAGTGGTTTAGGGATTAAACAACCTATTATTGGACAATGATTTGGTAATATCGATAAATTGCCTTGTTCGGAACAAAAATCGATTTGACTAATATTTTCGTCAAAACAAATTTTAGTTGGCGTTTGGATTAATAAACGAAAACTATTTGCCATCATTGTGTTCCTTGTATTTAGCATAAACATCTTCAATTGTTGCAACATTATAAAAATATATTTCTGGAATATGATCGCATTTTCCCATAATGATTTGTTTGAACCCATTAACGGTATCCTTAATTTTTACATACTTTCCACAATAACCACTAAATTTTGCAGCAACAAAAAAAGGTTGCGATAAAAAATTTCTAATTTTACGTGCACGACTAACAACCAATTTATCCTCATCAGATAATTCATCTATTCCAAGAATGGCGATAATATCTTGCAAATCTTCGAATTTTTGTAAAATTGCTAATACCTGCTTTGCGACTTTATAATGTTCAATACCAACAATTGCTGGATCAAGTAAACGTGATGATGATTGGAGCGGATTGATGGCCGGATAAATTCCTAAACTTGCAATTTTTCGATCAAGAACAATTTTTGCATCCAAATGTGTAAAAGTCGTTGCAGGGGCAGGATCAGTTATATCATCAGCAGGAATATAAACTGCTTGAATAGAAGTTATTGAACCATTTTTTGTTGATGTAATTCGTTCTTGCAATTGACCTAGTTCATAAGCTAATGTTGGTTGGTAACCAGCGGTAGAAGGCATTCGACCTAATAGTGCTGATACTTCGGAACCAGCCTGTGTAAAACGATAAACATTATCAATAAAAAGTAAAACATCTTGCTTATCAGTATCACGGAAATATTCAGCCATTGTTAGCGCTGATAAGGCAACTTTCATTCGTGCTCCTGGTGGTTCATTCATTTGGCTAAAAACTAAAGCTGTTTTATTTAGAACACCGGAATTTTTCATTTCATAATACAAATCATTACCTTCACGTGTTCTTTCCCCAACACCAGCAAAAATTGATAAACCATCATGTTCTTTTACAACATTGTGAATTAATTCTTGAATAAGAATTGTTTTACCAACACCAGCTCCTCCAAATAAACCTATTTTACCACCTTTAACAAAAGGTATTAATAAATCAATTGCTTTAATTCCAATTTCAAAAATTTCGTTAGATATGACTTGTTCTGTAAATTTGGGAGGTTGATTGTAAATTGAGTTAAAAACTTTTGTTTTTACTAGTCCTTTTCCGTCAATTGGTTTACCAACAACATTAAAAATTCTTCCCAAAATATTTTTTCCTACAGGAACTTGAATTGTTTTTTCTGTGTTAATAACGATTTGACCACGATATAAGCCATCAGTAGTTGTCATAGCAATACAACGAACAATATCATCACCAATTATTTGTTCTACTTCCAAAATAATTGCACTGTTATCTTTAACATAAAGAGCATGGTGAATCTGTGGAAGAAATTTTGAAGCGAATTTAACATCAACAATCGGACCAATAACTTGATATATTGTTCCATTTGAATCATTTTTTTTAACTATCATCTTTTCCATTGTTATTTTTTTATTTCAATATTACTAATTACTTCATTAATTTGTTTAGTTATTATGTTTTGACGTAGTTTATTAAATTGTAATTTTAACTCACTTATTAAATCTTTAGCATTTTTAGAAGCCAAATCCATTGTATTACTTCGATTAACATTTTCTGAAATTTTTGCCTCATTAAATGATCCATATAATAAACAAGCTAAGTAATAAGGCAAAATTTTTTTAATAATCAGTTTTTTTGGTGAATCGAAGTGAAAAAATTTATTAGTATATGTTTTTTCACTACTAATTTTCTTTTCTTTAAAAGAAAAAAAATCAATAGTTTGTACTTTAGTTTTAAATGCGGAAATAAACTTTGTATAGACAATCTTAATATTTTTATATTTCCCCTCTTTATGTTCATTTAGACATCAAAAACTTAGTATTAGAAATAAATCGTAAACATTGTCTTTCTCATTAGGCAAATCAATAAATTTGATTAGATATTTATTTAAGTTATTTTGTTTAAAGTATTTTCAGCCTTTTTGTCCAATCATAATCACATGATCATGAGGTTTTAAAACAGATTTTATTGCTCGACAAATATTATTATTGTATGAACCACATAATCCTAACGAACTTGTAATAACAATATATAAATCATTATTAATATGCATTTTATTGTTTTGTTTTATATTAATAAAATCATTATCAGATAGACAAGTGAAGAAATCATAAAAATTCTTGCAAAAACATGAAATATTTTTTAATTCTTTCTTTTGTTTTTTTAATTTAATAGAAGCAATTAATTTCATCGCCGTTGTGATTTTTTTTATTGCTTCAATTGATTGAATTCGTTTTTTTATTACATTTATTGTTTGCATTATTTTACATCCTTCAAATTACTATACATTTGTTGTTTATAGTTAGGAATTTTATCGGTAAATTTAGTTGTAAATATTTTAAATTCGTTTTTGAAAGAAGCGATAATTTCTTCATTAAAATTCAAAGACTTGGATAATTGTTTTGCTAACGAGTGATCTTTAAAATATTCCAACAAACTGTTTTTGTATGTTGCAAAATAATCATATGGTATTGTGTCGATAAAATGATACTTAATTGCGAATAATAAAATTGCTTCTTCTAGTTGTGAATAAGGAGAATTTCGTTCTTGTTTTAGCATTAGTAATGTTTTAGCTCCATGATCAAGAATATTTTTTGTTTCACTATCTAAGTCGGAACCAAATTGTGAAAATACTTTTAAATCATTGTATTGTGATAAATCTAATTTCAATGAACTAGCAATTTGTTTAATATATTTTTTTTGTGCTGCTGATCCGACACGTGAAACAGATAAACTAGGGTCAATTGCTGGACATTGCCCAATATTAAACATATTAGCATTCAAAAATAATTGACCATCAGTGATAGAAATAACATTTGTCGGAATATAAGCAGAAATATCACCAATTTGTGTTTCAATAATTGGCAAAGCTGTAATTGAACCTCCACCATTTTCTTCATTAAGACGTCCGGCTCGTTCTAACAAACGTGAATGTAAATAAAAAATATCACCAGGATAGGCTTCACGACCAGGTGCACGTCGTAGAAGAAGTGATATTGTGCGGTAAGCCGCAGCATGTTTTGATAGGTCATCATAAACAATTAAAACATCTTCTCCCTTGCTTAATCAATGTTCAGCAATTGTAATTCCAGCATATGGTGCTAAAAAAAGTAATGATGGTAGATCTGAAGAGGTCGTTGCAACAATCGTCGTATAACTCATAGCATCATATTTTTGTAATATTTGATGAACATTAAGAATGGCTGATTCACGTTGACCAATTGCTACATATACACATTTGACATTCTTATTTTTTTGGTTAATTATGATATCGATTGCTAATGTTGTTTTACCTGTTTGCCTATCGCCAATAATTAATTCTCGTTGTCCCTTACCTATTGGGAACATAGCATCAATTGCCAAAATTCCTGTGGCAAGTGGTTCATCAACAGATTTTCTTTCCATTACACCAAAAGGGATTTTTTCAATTGGAGTTAATTGATCTTTTTTAATTGGTTTTTTTCCATCTTGTTCTTGCCCTAATGCATTAATAATTCGTCCTAACAATTGGTCACCGACCGGAATAGAAATAATTTTTTTTGTTCGTTTAACAATGCTATTTTCCAAGATATCACCATATTTTCCTAACATTACAATTCCAACAGAGTTAGATTCTAAATTTAAAACCAAGCCGTAACTACCATTTTCAAATTGCACTAGTTCGTTTAACATTACAGAATTTAAACCGGATGCAATAACGATTCCGTCACAATTTGAAATAACACGACCTTCTTCATAAGAAATAGTTGACTCTAAAGAATATTTAGCAATTTTTTCTTTAATTAAAGCAACAAGTTTTTCATTTAATTTAATCGCACTCATAATTTTGTGATAGTAATTTATTTTTTAGAATATTTAATTTTTCTTTTATTGAATTATCATATGTTTTATTTAAAAACTTTATTTTAATTCCACAAAGCAAATTTTGATCATAGTGAATATTTAAAAATATTTCTCTCTTTAATAATTTTTTAAAAAATAAACTAATCGAATTTATATCATATTTCGATAATGTGAATGATGAAAAAATATCAATACTTATAAAGTTATTAATTGTTAAATAATATTGTTCACTTGCATGAAAAATTTTTCTAAAATAACCCAAATCACTATTATCAATAATAACCCATAATCAATAAATAATGTAATTATCAATTTTCAATGTTGTGCAAATATCATTAAAAAATTTTTTAATCATTTTTTTATTAAAGAAATTTTCTTTGATAAATTTTTGCATTTTATCTAAAGAAATTATTTCATTGATTAATTTAACATTGTTTAAATAAACTTTTTGTTTGTCACTACTATTTTTAATAGGTGCAAAAAGTGCATAAGCATAATTCATCAAATTATTTTTCATTTTTTTCAAAATCCTTTTTAATCTTATTTAAAATATGATCAATATATTTTTGTTTATTTTTATCATTTTTTTCATCGGAAAAAACATTTTCAATAACATTAAATGCTGTTTCAATAACATTATGCTGATATTCTTTTTCCATTTGTTTTTTTTCGTGCTCAAGATAAAAATTAGCCTTATTAATTATTTTCGATGCTTCTTCTTTGGCATCAATTTTAGCTTTATCAATTATTTTATAGGCGTTATCTTGAGATTCCTTAATTGTGATATTAGCTTTTTCAATAGCCGCAATTTTACTTTGTCTAGCAATATTTAGATTATTACTTGCTTCATTATTAGTTTTTTTTGCGTCGTTCAATGTTTTATCAATAAATGATCGTTTTTTTGCTAAAAATTTTTTCGTTGGTTTTCGAACAAAAAACACCATAACAATTAATAAAACAACGAAAGCAATAAAATGTGAAACAAAAACCCAAACATTTGGGAACAAATTAGTTATAATATCATCTTTTTTTATTGGGGGAGTGCAAGAAGATAGCAAAAAAGGTGCAAGCGATAACAAAAAAATATTTAAAACAAAAACAAATATTTTTTCTGTTTTTTTATTTTTTTCTATCATTGCACCATTAATTGTTTGGAGCAATAAAAATTAGTAAAATAGCAATAATTAAAGAATAAATTGATGAAGTTTCCGCAATTGCATCACCAACAATCAACATTGTTCTTATTTTTGCTTCCGCTTCAGGATTACGTGCAACAGCCTCAACCGCTTTTCCTGCAGCAAATCCTTGACCAATACCAGAACCAATTGCACCAAGCATTGCTATTCCAGCACCAAGGTAAGCACCTAATAAAGCCATCTCTTTCGTATTACTCATATTCTTAAATTATAAATCAAAACAATTAGTAAAATTATTTCATCTAAAAACATGTTACTACATGCTTTTTATGCGAATTTATATTCTATTTTCATTATTTTTATTATCATTCATTTCTTGAAGACTATTTTCACCTTTTGCTAATACTCAATAAACCATTGTTAACAAAACAAAAACTAATGCTTGGATAATTCCGCATAATAGGTCAAAATAAACGTGTAATGGTGCCATAGTCAAACCACCTAAAATATTAATAACACCAATAATTGGGATTTTTTCAAAAATGTAATTGGTAAAATAAAACCAAAGTGACAAAATTAATCCTCCCGCAAAAACATTTCCTCATAAACGTAATGATATTGAAATTAACGGTGAAATACAGGAAATTACTTCTAACGGATTTATTGCCAATGGAATTTTTTTATTTTTTATTTTTAGACAACAACAAAAATTTTTTAAATAAGATATTTTTTGGTATTTAAGGCCAACAAAAAAAACGCCAAATCACATCATTAATCCTAGTGAAAATGTAGTAGTTAATGAAGAAGTTGGATTAGATAAACCAATAATTCCAATCAAATTTGATAAACAAATATACGAAAAAAGATAAAGAAAAAATGAAGTTAATTTCTCACCTTTTAGGCCAAAAATTTCAATAGTTAAATTACGGATGAAACTAATGTATATTTGCACTAACAAAACAAAACCATGTGGTGTTTCATCAATTTTTTGCTTTTGTAAGCGGAAATAATAAATTAAAGAAAAAGTGACTAAAATGATAGAAACAACAGCTATTGAAGTGATTTGTGGTTGTAAACTTCAAGGATTATATTCACGAATCATAATTTATCTCTTTTTATCAATGGAATTATACTTATCTCGTAAAAAAAAAGGAAGGAAAATTTGATTTAAAAATAGATAGATAAAACTGATTATTGTAGGTGGTAACATTCCTCATAAATTAAAAATAATATTATGGTGCGAAATATTGTTTTGTACGCCAATAATTGGTAGAAAAACGAAAAATAATATCGCAAGAATTTTTGATAAAACAAGCGATATAATAATTGTTTTTTTTGATCCTTTTAGCGAAAAAATTTTTCATTTAATGAATATAAAAAAGAGAATGATATAGGGCAGTAAAAAACATAATAAAAAGCCATAAAAAAAAGAATAATTTTTATTACATAATAAAACAATTAGAAAAATAAAAAATAAGATTAAATTAATTATGGTTAGCAATCAAAAAGAAATTTTTAAATACTTTTTGCAAAAATTTTCCATTATTTTTTGTTAATGTAAAAACCATTTTTTTCATTAGCAATTTTTTCGACAAATTTTTCAGTTTCAATTGGTAAGCAATAACTTTCTCTAAAGTGACCATTAACAAAGTAAACAATATAGCAATTATTATTGAGTTTAAAAGCATTTGATCCTTCATATAATGTTTTGGCTGAATTAATGAAATTACGGTAATTTATTGCTGACTGGTCATAACGGATATAATCCCCTTCCATTATCTTTTTTTCTTTATCTCATTCAGGATTAAGATTGCGAACTGTTTCTAAATCATTTTTTGATCAAACTGAAAAAGGACCAATATTTGAATCAGAAATTTTAGATTTTTTCCAATCAATTTTTTTATTATTTTTTGTAAGAATGAGCGGATTATTAATACTATCATTCGTAAAAAAATAATCGATAAAAAATATAAGTGGTAATTCTTCTTGTATATCACTTTCGATTAGATCAAAAGCTTGACAAAATTTTGATGATGAATAATTATTTTTGCTTCACTGTTCTTGTAATTTGCATGTATTATCACCACTCATAAATTCACACATTTCTTTCGCTGTATTACTTCCAATAATTAAAATGTAATTTCCATTATTTAAATTAATATTTCCATACAATAGGTCTTTTTCACTAAATGAGTTCTTATTCATTTTAATATCCGTTTTATTTTCAATGCCATTTATAATATCACGATACCTAACAATTTCAACATCAATTTTCTTTGATAAATTAGGTGCACAACTTGTTAATATACACATTGGTCATGAACAAAACAATATTGGGGAAAATATGCACAAAAAATAATAGCAAAAACTTCTTATTTTCATTATGATATACGGTTCTTATATTACTATAATAATTATATGTTTTTCGCGTTTATTATCACTAATTGTAATTGATAAAATGACAAATAATAACCTAACCTTCAAAATTACAAATAAACAAAAAAAAATTGGACAAAATTTATCGTTTTTTATTAAAACATATGGGTGTCCTTCTAATGAACGTGATACAGAAAATATAAAAGGTATTTTGATAGCATTGAATTTCAAAGAAGCAAGTGACCAAAATTTAGCGGATTTAATAATTTTAAATACATGTGCTATTAGGCAAAATGTTGAAAATAAAGTGTTGAATACTTTATATTTACTAAACAATAATAAAAAACTAAAAAAAATTAAGTACTTTGGCATTTGTGGTTGTATGGCTCATGAGGAAAATGTTATTAATGAAATAAAACAAAAGGTGAAAAATATTGATTTTGTTTTTGGTACGCAAAATATTTATGAATTACCACAAATATTGGAAAAAGTAATCTTGGATAAAAAAACCATCGTCGAAAAAGCAAAGGATAATAAAAAAATTTGTGAAAAAATACCTGAATATCGTACTAATAAACATAAAGCATTAATAAATATTATGTATGGATGTAATCATTTTTGTACATATTGTATTGTTCCTTTTGTTCGTGGAAGAATTAAAAGCAGAAGCAAAGAAAATATTTTAAAAGAAGTGAGAAATTTAATAAAAAATGGTTGTAAGGAAATAACATTATTAGGTCAAAATGTCAATTCATATGGTTTTGATTTTAAAAAAAATTATTCCTTTCATAATTTACTCGAAGATATTGCAAAAACAGGAATTAAGCGTTTACGCTTTCTAGCATCTAATCCATGGAATTTTAATAAAAAAATTGTTGATGTGATTGCAAAATACCCAAATATTATTAAAAATATCCATATTGCTATCCAATCCGGTGATGACGAAATCTTAAAGCGAATGAATAGAGGAACAAATTTAGAAAAATATTCTGAACTTTGTCAATATATTCGTGAAAAGATCATTGATGTTTCTATAACAACTGATTTTATAGTTGGTTTTCCAAACGAAACAAATAAACAATTTAAAAATACAATTAAACTTTACAAAAAAATAAAGTTTGATCATTCATTTGTAGCAATTTTTTCACCGCGTCCTGGAACAAAAGCAGCAAAAATGGTTGATCAAATAAGGATAAAAACGAAAGAAAAACGCTTTAACCGATTAAACAAGTACATCCGAAAATTTGGGAAAATCAATAATAAAAAATATGTAGGTCGAATAATGGAAGTTATGGTTGATGGTCAAAGTAAGATTAAAAATAATATGATTACAGGAAGAACAATTAATTGAAAAATTGTTAATTTTAAAGGAAATTTGAAAGAAGGGGAATTTTGTAAAGTTAAGATTATAAAGGCTACACCTTTTTCATTAATTGGTGAAATTAGCAACGTCAAATAATTTTATTAATGTTTTTATTTTTTTTAAAAAATTTATCTTCATATTCAGTTGAAATATTATTAAAATTAAATATATTGTTTAAGTTTTTATACAAATCATTAGTAAAATACATGATTTTAAATTTATTTTTTTTTAAAACTTCTAAAGTAAAAGAATAAAGAGAATCATTATCAGTTTTAAATTCGATAATTCCATCTTTTTTTAATATTTTTTGATACAAACAAAGAAAAGGTAAAGATGTTAGACGGCGTTTTTCATGTCTTTTCTTCGGTCATGGATCGCAAAAATTTATAAAAATTTTTTTAAATATTTTGTGTTTAAAAATATCAAATATTTTTTTTGCATCACAATTAATGAAATAAAGGTTAGAAGGAATTAATTCTTGTTTTCTAATCTTTTTAATTGCCTTATAAACTATTGTTGATGATTTTTCAACACCAATGTATATATTGTTATGATTATTGATAGCTTGTTGAACAATAAATTGTCCTTTTCCACTACCTATTTCAAGATAAAAATTCTTCCTTTTATGCTTAGATAATATATTTTGATTAAAAATCAATGGATCATTTTTAATCAAATTGTTTGCATTTTTTATTGTGCGTAAGCGACCCATTATTTTTTTAGAATGCTTTTTAGTAGAGACATCGCCAAAATAGGATTAGCTTGTCCTTTTGTCTTTTCCATTATTTTACCAATGATCATTTTCTCTACTCTTTCTGGTCGCAAACTATATTCATCAACAAGTTTCGAATTCGACGAAATAATTTGAGTAAGAAGGGAATTCAACACTTTTTCATCGGTGATTTGCTTAAAATTGAATTTATCAATAATATATTCAACCGAGTCATCAGTTTTATATATCTCCAAAATTATTTTTTTTCCTTGTTTATTATTAATTTTTCCCTCTTTTAAAATTTTTAACATCGTAATAATCTGATCAATTTTTGCTTTTGGAAAATTTTTAATAGGAAAATTATCTTTTTTTAATAAACCAACCAATTCAATTAAAATTCATGTTATTGTTAGTTTATAGTCATTAATCTGATTAATAACGTAGTGAAAAACTTTAAATAAATCAAAATTATTTAATAGAATGTCAATAATTTTTTTATCAACATTATTTTGTTCCAAATCATTTTTAATTTTGTCAAAGTCAAATTTTAAATTTTTTGTTGCATTATTTATAAATTCTTCTGTCAACTTAATTGCTGGAATGTTCGGTTCAAAAATATAATGGTATTCTTTTTCATTAGTTTTTTCTCGCATAAATATTGTTTTATTTAGCTTTTCGTCCCATTTTTTTGTTGCTTGAATAATCGGTTTATTCAAAAGGATTGAAGAGATGTGCAGTGCCACCTCATATTCGATGGCTTTTTTAATGTTAAAAAAAGAGTTAAGATTTTTTATTTCAACACGTGTTCCTAATTTCTTTGATCCATATAAATTAACCGATAAATTAATATCAGCTCGTAGCGAACCATCTTCCATCTTAGCATCTGAAACTTCAGTAAAATTTAGAATTTGTTTAAGTTTTGTCAAATATTGAATTGCTTCGTAACTTGAAGAAATATTGCAATCAGAAACTATTTCAATTAGTGGCATTCCACTTCGATTGTAGTCAAGCATAATTTTATCACCAATATTTATTTGTTTTGCCGTGTCTTCTTCAATATGAATTTCTTTAATTAAAATTTTTTTTACCTCATTTTTTTCATTTAATATTTCAAGATAACCATTTATTCCAATTGGGTAAAATTTTTGTGTAATTTGGTAACCTTTTGGTAAATCTAGATAAAAATAATTTTTACGGTCGAAAATTAATTCTTCATTAATTGTCATATTTAGTTTTTTGGCTAAGCAAATAGCCTTTTCAACGACATATTGGTTAACTGTTGGTAAAAGACCAGGCATTGCCAAATCAAAAGCATTAACATTTTCATTCATTCGATCATAATGACACGATTTACTATATGAAAACATTTTTGTTTTAGAATTAACAACAACATGAACTTCTATTCCAATAATTTGTTGAAAATTATTCATTTTTTTCTCCAATAATATTTTCTAATGTGTAAGCAATGTTTAGTAAATTCATATCATCATAAATTTTTGCACGCAAATGAATATTTATTGGCATATTGTTATTTTTGGTTCATGGTAAAGAAATGGATGGAGTCCCAACAAAATTATCAACCATTAAATGGTGGTCATACGATAAATCATAATTTATTTCTTCTTGGAACAAATTTAGTGCTTCACAACAGCAGCATGGCATTAAAATCACATCACCTAATGACAAAGTTGATAAATGAAAATGTTGTAGTCATGAACGGAATTTGCATGCTTGGAGATAAATATTTTCAAAATTATCATGATTCATTAAATATGAACCTATTGCCAATCTTGTTTTAAATTCTTTATTAAAACCAAATGTACGATTTTTTCTTGCGAACTCTTCATAAGTAGTAGGTTGCTTATTAACATTTTCACCAAAAAGATTACCAATTAAGTTATTATGACAACTACAAGCATTAGTAAATGTTAAAATTTGATAAATTGTTGGTAAAAGCGAAAAAAATTTTTGGTCAAAATTTTGTTCAATAATTTCATGTCCCATTTTTTTTAATTTTTCACATAACTCAAAAAACTTATTTTTAATTCTATCATCCAATTTTTCCAATAAATTTTTATAAATAACAAACTTAATTTTTTCTATCGTTTTTAGTTTTTTGTAATCAACATTTTTAGGATTTTGTGATGAAGTTAAATCTTTACAATCATATTTTTGTAAGTACGTAGCAACAATACATGCATCCATTACGTATTTACTAATAATTCCAACAGTATCTTGTGATGGTGAAAAAGGAATTATTCCATTACGTGATATTAAACCATAAGTTGGTTTATAACCAACAACACCAACATATGATGATGGTTTAACAATTGAATCTCCAGTATCAGTTGCAATTGCAAATGTTGAAAATCCTATTGCTACATTACACACACTACCACTACTACTACCAGCTGTTGACTTAGATAAATTTAATGGATTTTTTACACAACCAGTAAAACAGAATTCGCCTTTTCCTCCCAAACCATATTCATCCATTGCATCTTTGGACAATAAAATTGCTTCTTCATTTTGTAATATTTCATAAACTGTTGCACTATACGGTGGAATAAAGTTTTTTAAGAATTTACTTCCCGCAGTTGTTACGATATTTTTTGTGCAAATATTATCTTTTAGTGAATATGGTATTCCATAAAGAAGATTTTTATCATGAAGTTTTTTTTTGTCAAATTTTTTTATATTTTTGTTGATTTCATCGTCTAAATTAGTAATTACACTGTTACATGATTTATATTTTTCAAGAAGAAGATATCGTTGCTTAATTAAATCTTCAAAAGAAATCACACCATTTTTTAAATCATTATGAATTTTTAAAATATTACTTCGAACCATTTTTATTATTATTTAAAATAAAAAAATTTTTTTTAACTATTATTTTTTCATTATTATTTCGATTAATAACATCTTGTCTAAAATGATAATTACTATTTATCGCACAAGTAAAAGTAGGTTTATAATTTTTCAAATCGATTGTCATTAATTCTTTAATTTTTTCATCAATCAATGAATATTTTTTTTCAATATAATTCATTTCTTGTTCGGTCAAATCAAAAAGAATTTTTTTTGCTGAAAGTTTAATTAATGCCTTGTTCATATGTAAATTAATAATGCAATTCACTATTATTTTCGCTAAATTTTTTCTTGCCATAAATTATTTTAAAAATAAAATGAATGATAAAAGTATTAAGAATTGACAAAAAAATAATTGTGAATGATCTTATAACAATCCAATGGGTGAAAGGATAAATTGAAAAATCAACATCAAAACATGGAAGAAAAAATATTCCAATAATCGTTTCTGATAATACTACCGTTGAAATAATTACTGAAAAAGATATTAAATTTTGTGATCAATTGGTATTTTTTGTTTGTGTATAGCATTCAATAATTTTTTTTCGCAAATCATTAATTTTCACTACTTTTTTCGCATAACTTTTTGTGCATCAATCTACTCATTGTTGCTTGTTAAAATTGTTTTTATTAATTAATAATGGTAGCTTATGGCAAAACAAAAACTTTAATTTATAGAAAAATAATAGAAAAAAATATTTAAAACGAGCGATAAATATTGATCATATTACCACAAGAAGAAAGATATAAACTGAATAATTGATTCAAATAATATCACTCTTTTTAAAAATCATTTTTCCACCAAAAATTGAAATTTGGAATAAATCAATTTTTAAATCATTAATGCACTTTCATAATATTGTCGCTAATGACAAAATCAAAATTGTAATAATAAGAGTAAATATTGAATTATTTTTTTTTGTAAAATTTCATAGCATTTGAACATAACCAGAAATTAAACCATAAAACATTGCAACAAAAAAGAAACCATAATGAAAAGAGCAAGAAGAGATAACAATTGTTAATAAATCAGTTGCTGCTCCGATAAAAACCCCAATTATAGGTCCAAACATCAAACCACCAATTTTAATTAAAACCCCCTCAATTAATATTCTTATTCCAGGATAAGCAATAAAAAAAACATTAAATATCCCTGATGTCAAAAAAGACAAAATTAGAATTATTGCGACGGAAAGAGAAATAGTCATCGCAATTTTAGTCATTATTTTTATTGAAATTTGGGTAGAAACATGATATTTTTTTTTAAATTTAAAATCTTTTCATGTTTTTTTTATTACATCAATAAAAATTGCTGCAAAAAATAAACAAAGAAAAATCAAAATTATTTGCTTAATCGATAAAGTTGATTGCAATTCTGTGTTCATTAAGAGTTATTTACTAAGATTATAAAACATGCACCGAACATCTAAATGCATGTTTATAATGAATTAATTACTTGATATCAACTTTTGCACCAGCATCAGTAAATTTTTTAGCAATTTCTTTTGCTTCTTCTGGTTTAATTCCTTCTTTAATTGTGCAAGGAACTTTATCAACAGCACTTTTTGCATCCATTAAACCTAATCCAGTGATTTCACGGTAAAGCTTAATAATTGCAACTTTTTGTGCACCAGCATCCGTCAAAGTTAATGTAACCAAACTAGGAGCTGCTGCTGCCGCAGGTGCTGCTGTAGCGGTTGGAATAGCAGCTGAAACATGAAATTCATTTTCTATTGCTTTTACTAAATCATTAATTTCCATTAAACTCATTTCTTTTAATGAATCAATAATTTGTTGATTTGTTAATTTTGCCATACTTTTCCCTCTATTATTTAATTTTATACTATCATTTATTATTTCTTTATTGCTTTTAATCCATATAGTAATTTTTTAATCGGACCTAACAAACAAGAAAGAACCATTGAATACAATCCTTCCCTACCAGGAATAGAAGCAATCATTGGTAATTGCTCATTAGTAATTATCTTATTTTCTAAATAGCCAAATTTGTATTTAACTGTTTTATTGTCTTTCATTACATCATAAAGGGTTTTAAAACCAATAATTTCATCATCATTACAAAACATAATTGCATTTGGACCTACCATTTCTGGTAAATTTTCCAATTTCATTTCACTCAATGCTCGATTAAGGATATTATTTTTTATGATTGTGATTGATGCATTTTTTTCATGCATTTTTGTACGCATTTTTGTCATTTTTTTGACATCAAGACCAAAATATTCAAAAATCAAAAAAGACTTTGCTTTTTTAATTTTGTCAACACAATCAGTTGTTTGCTTTGTTTTAAGTTCAATAATTTTTTTTGGCATATTTATCGTCTAATAAGCAAGAAATACAATAACCAATATCAATAATACTAAGCAATAACTAATATTGTTAGAAGATTCTACACCTCGGTAACAAATTAAGGAATTATCCAGTTACTATCTTTGGTATATTGCTTAAATATTATAAAACAAAAGGGTAAACTATTAAATAAAATATTTTTTTTATCTTTTTAATTAAATTATTTTTATGTTTTTTAATTGGTATGCAATTGTTTATTTCTTCATTAAAAATTTTTAAAAATTGATTTTGTTTATTTTGAAAATTAAATCAAAACATTGGGTAAAAATGCGATAAGAGAGAACTAAAATTAAAATTACTTGTTAATAGAACGATATCATCATCAATGATGATAAAAGAATCATTAATTTTTTTTGTTGTTTCTCATCATAAATTTTTTTGCTCAAGTAAAGAATTGTTTAGTGAAAAATTAACAAGATAACAAAAATTAGAACACGAATTAAATGTTATGATTTTGACATCAATATTTTTTTTGATGGCAAATTGTAATGCTAATTTTATTGGACTATTAGGGATAAAACAATTAGAAAAAATTTTAATCGATTTTTTTGCAGCATAGATCAGATCAAGTAATACTACGTTTAAATCTATTGATAATCCAAAATACTGAAAACAACTTTCTACTTCGTTTGAGTTATTTGATGTTGCTGCAAATAAAATATTATTCTCTTGCAATTGCTTTTTGTCAATTCAACCAAAAAAACATGATTTTAAATTTTCAACGATTTTATTACTAATAATAAAATTGTAATTAAACGAATTGTTGAAATTACCATATAGCGCTTGCCTACCATCAATTATTATTAGTTCACTATATGGATTAAATACATTAAGCACTATTGGAACTTTGTTTAAAACAATACTAAAATTTCTATATTTTTTTGTGTCTTTTTTTTTAATATGCAAGTTGTGATTAATAAAAATTTTTATTTTTTTTGTTTTTGCAATGTCAATTAAAGTTTCGATCAAACCATTATTATTTAGAAAAGCATAATCTTGGTACGAAAAAATTTGGAGCAAAATCATTTTTTTTGCATTTCTAAAAAGTTCGTTTATTGTTTTTATCAAATTAGGTGTCGATGTAAAAATTAAATTATTTTTCTGTCATGACATATTTTTTCAATCGAAATTTTTTGTATTTGTTAGCGGGAAATTTTTTTTAATACATTTATTTTTTTTTTGATTAACCACTTCCCAAATTAAATAGAATATAGCACCAAGTAATGGAAAGACAATAATAATAAAAATTAAGCGATTTTTTAAAATACTATTATATTTTTTGTCGTTAAAAATGGTTAGACATAGTGAAACATTACCGAAGAAAATTATGATAAAAAAAACAATGAGAAAAATCATCATTTTTTCAAAAAAATAAAAATAATTTAAAAAATTTAACAATAAGAAAAATAGTGAAAATAGCGATATTTTTAATATATTCATTATTTTTTATTATAAAAATGAAAAAATTTTTGATAGAAAACATTAATACCTAAACTGTTTTTTATATGTATGATTAATTGATCAATCAGAGGTTGAAAACAATTATTGAAATTATCGATTAGATCATACTTTTCTTTAAATAAAAAATAAACAAGTTTATTAAAATTTAATGGATAAAATTCGTTATTATTTTGTTTAAAACAATTTTGACAAATCAAACCTTTTAAATTGAAATTCATTGTTTTAATCTTGTTCGAACCGCATAAAACACATTTATTAACAAATAATTCAATTCCTGATAATTTGCAAAATTTTTGAAGAACGATAAGTTGTGCCTTTTTATCATCGAAAGATGGATTGGTTACTATTGATAAAAGATTTTTATAAAAATTAAAATTTTTTATTGATGGATAAATCAATTTATTTACTAATTCATTTAAAAGAAAAAAACTTGTTCGATAAATAGGTCAGTGAATTTGTTTAATAGTATTAACTTTAACAAGTCTACTTATCTTGTTTGGATCACGAGCGAGAAAAAAATTAAATTCACAATAATTACCAATTTGGAGATTACGTGCATTTTTGCTAGATATTTTTCGTGTTCCTTTTGCTAAACAAACAAATTTATTTCCATAATCATTAATAAAAGTGATTATTTCATCAAAAGTATTATGATCAAGACGAGCAATCAAAAAACCCTTTGTTATTATTTGACTCATTTATTTGTTAAAATAACCTAGCGATGCCAATACATTTTCATCGTTTCTTCATTTTAATTTAACTTTGACAAAAAGTTTTAGCATAATTTTACAATCGAAAATTTTTAGTAATTCATGACGCGATTTTGTTCCAATTTTTTTTATCATTTCTCCATTTTTGCCGATAACAATTTGTTTTTGAGATTTTTTTTCAACAATTAAATTAGCATTAATTGTTAGAAGTTTTTTTTCGGTATTGTATTCTTTATTTAAAATTTCTATTGCTAACGAGTGAGGCACTTCGTATTTCAAAAGATAAAGACTTTGTTCACGAATTATTTCTCTAATTAGAAAATCGTCATCATCAGCATTAGGAGTGAGTAAAATATGATCATTATCATTAGTCAAACTATAAATAAAATCAATAAGATTATGAATATGCTTTTTATTGAATGAATTGATTGAAATTAAATTATTTGATTTTAGTTTTTTATGATACGAACATAGATTGATTGTTTTATTCAAATCACTTTTCGTAAAAACATAAATTATTTTGGATATGGCATAACCTTTAATAATATTCAATAATATCTCATCATCATCAGTAAAACCTTTGCAAGAGTCAACTAGAAATAAAACAAAATTGACTTTTTTTAATGATGCTTTTATTTGTGAATTTAAAAAAGAATCAAGCTTTGTTTTTGGTTTATGAAAACCAGGTGTGTCAAAGAATAAAATTTTAATTTTATCATTTTCATAAAGAGCAGTAATTGAATTTCTCGTTGTTTGCGGCTTATACGAAACAATAGAAACTTTTTTATCAAAAATTTGGTTTATCAATGTGCTTTTCCCAGCATTTGGTTGACCAATAATTGCAATTGAACACTGCTTTTTATTATTTTTCATAGTCATATTTTTTTAAGTTCAAAATTTGGTTTGTCAATTTGTTCATAAGATATCAATTTTTATTTGTTGTATGTGTATAACCAAATAGATGTAGAAGACCATGGATGAATAAAAAAGAAAAATAATCAATAAATTTTATTGCCTTATTTTTAGCTTCTTTTACGCAAACTTCGTAACATATATATATTTCGCCTAGCAAATTTGTTTTTAATATTTTCGTATCATTAAGAGCGAAAGACAGAACATTAGTTGGGGTATTCTTTTTATGATATTTTTTATTTAATTTTGTCATTTCTATTTGATTGATAACAATACAATCAAACACATATCTTTGTTTTACTTTAAGAATTTTCATTAATCGGTTGCACAAACAACGACATTTTGACAATATTTTTTTTTGTTCTTTTAAAAAATTACTACGATCACTAATTGAAAAAATTAGCATTTATTTTTAATGTAAGTATTATAAATTAGAGACGGTGACATTTTTATTTTAGAACCGATAATTTTGCAAGCATTTTTTAATGATATTTTTTCTATATCAATTACTTCTTTGACCATATCAATAATCTCTTTATTAGTAAGCAATTTCGGTTTTATTTCATCTTTTGCATGAGAATCAACAATTATAACAAATTCACCCTTGATCGTGATTTCCTTAATTATCTCTTCATAGTAACCACGGTAGATTGTTTCATTGATTTTTGTTAGTTCACGACAAACAACAAAAAAAGGATCATTAAAGACTAAAAAAATATCTTTTAATGATTCTTTAATACGATGGACAGATTCAAAAAAAACAATCGGATATTTTTTATTTATTGGTATCAACTCTTTTAATTTAAAAATTCGTTGTTTTTTGTTTGATGGTAAAAAACCATTAAAGTGGAAATTATCCAAATTTAACCCTGAAACAGCTAGTGAATGTGTAAGACTACTAGGACCATTTATTATTTCAACAAAAATATTATTCTTGTAGCATTCATTTATTAAAAGATAACCTGGGTCCGATATGCATGGATAACCAGCATCAGAAATTAATATTGTTTTCTTAATTTTAATTTTTTGAATTACCAAATTCAATTGTTTTCTTTCATTAAATTTTTGGTAACTAATTAATTCTTTATTTTTAAGATTAAATTTTGCAATTAATTTTAATGCATTTCTTGTATCCTCACACAAAATACATTCACAATTTGTTAATGCTGTAAGAAAACGATCAGATATTTCTTCTAAATTTCCAATAGGTGTTGCCAAAATTTGCAATTTTGTTTTTGTATTTTTTAATGAAAAAAACATTATTGAATAATTATATTTTTCAAAAAATATAATTTAGGTATGAATATTCAAAATTTAATGGCACATGCCCAAAAAGTACAAAAAGAATTGCAAAAAAAGCAAGAGGAATTTTATAAAAAGGAATTTGCTTTTGATTATGGGAATGGTGCGATTATTATTTTAATTTTAGGTTCAAGTGAAATTAAAAAAATTAAAATTAAAAAAGAATTAATTGATCCAAATGATCCAATAACTTTACAAGAAATGGTTGCTGAAGCGGTTAATTCAGCATATCAACAAATTAAAGAAAAATTGGATAAATTAAATGAATCAGTAATACCCAATTCAAATTTAGGTGGTCTCATTTAATTAATGAAACCAAAAGAATTTGAATATCTAATCGATGCTATAAATAGTTTACCTTCTATTGGAGGGAAGGTTGCTGAAAAAATTGCTTATTTTTTGATTAACCAAGATGAAAAATATCTTTGTGAATTTATTAATCGAATCAAGCAAGCAAAGTTAAAAATTAAATATTGTGAGCAATGTAATAATTTTAGCTATGAAAAACTTTGTCCAATTTGTTTAAATAATGAAAGAGATAATAAAAAGCTTTTAATTGTAAATAATATTAATGAATTAAATAAAATTGAAGCAACAGGAGTGTTTGATGGGATTTATTTTGTTTTGAATGATGAAATTAATGTTAAAACTAAAAAAAATATTAATGAAAAAATTATTAAAAAATTGGTTTTATTATGTAAGAAAAAAATATTTAATGAAATAATCATTGCGACAAATTTTACAATCAATGGTGAAGCAACAAATATTTTTATAAAAAAATTATTATCGCAAATTTTACCTAATGCAATTTTCTATAAATTAGCAATAGGTTTACCAATTAATTCAGCTCTAGATTATGCTGATGATATTACATTAAAAGCAGCAATTAAAAATAAAATTAAAGTATAAAAAAAGCACCGCACATTTGCTTAACTTAGTGCTGCTCCATTCCTGGCCTAACACGGTTCGTACCACAAATTGCGGTGCAAAAGAATTATAGTTTTATTTCTTTTTTTTTATTTTAAAATTCGCTATTTGGTGGTAAATCATTTCATTATTTTTTTGTAGTTTGTTTTTATCGATATTTGTATCGTTTAAGATTTTATATTTATTTTCTTCATATCGTAAACGATAACAAAGTTCATCAATTTTTTTTACTAATTTTAGAATCTCTTCCTGATTTTTTTGTTGATTATCTAAAACAATTTTATTTTTTTTTAGTCAATTTACTTCATCAATTTGTGACAAAATAAAATTGTAAGAATTCATCGTAATATAACCATTTTTTACCAAATCGACAATGGTTTTTTCAATTGGAATATTCGGTGTGGAACCAACCTTTTTAATAAAATGAATAATCTGATTTAAAAAATCAAATTCCATTTCCTTGTGATTCAATTGTTCATAAACATTAATGGCAATAGTAGGTGATAAGATTACATATTTAACTAGATATTTTAATGATCGTTTTAACGATTGAAGAAGTGGAAAACATTGGGTTGCAACCGCTCCATCCTTTTTTGAATTATCTCATTTTTCTAGTAATATTTGTTTTTTAACACTATATTTTTGTTTCGCAATTTTTTGGTATGTATTTTTTAAGTCTTCTAAATCAAATTTTGTTAATTTAGCGATTAAATTAATATATTTACTCCAAAATAAACTATTACCATAATTTGCAAGTAAAGATAATATATCATGAATAATTGTATTGGCATTAAGATACTTCATTTCTTGACAAATAGTCTTTATATAAAAAGAAATATAATCGTCATTTCTTGGATTATTAAGACAATTTAATACTTCATTTTTACCAAAATTTACCAAAATCTCATTAATATCTTTTACTTTTTTTTCGTTATTAACAATAAATACATTGTAGTTTTCTTTTAAAAATTTCATTCCATTAACAATTGTTGATTTTTTACCAGCTAAATCATTATCAAATCATAATAAAATATTTCTAATAAATTTTGATTGTTTAATTAGTTTTATATGCTCAGTTGTAAGAGCCAACCCCATTAAAGCAATTACTCCATAATCTTTCTCATTTAAACCAGCTTCATACAATGAAATCAAATCGATATTTCCTTCAACAATAATCAATGTTGCTGGGTGATTTGAACAAACATTTTCGTAATTAAATAAATTATTTGATTTTGAGAATAAAATAGTTTCTTTTGATAATAAATATTTTGGTGTCTTTTGTTCTATTGTTCGACCGATAAAACCAATAATGAAACCATTTTTATCTTTAATAGGAAAAGTTATTCGTTGGTAGAAGTAATCAGTAATTTTTTGTGTTTTTTCATTAATTGAAATTAATGATAATTTAAATAAATCATCGTCATTAAAATTTTCATCTTTCTTATTGATAAGAAGATTACGGACGAATGCTTGATCATCGTTATGTCCACAAAATCCAATTTCAAAACGATCAATTGTTTTTAAAGATAATTTTCGTTCATTTAACAAGTAATTTAAATATTTCTTATTTGCTTCACTATGTAGTAAAAGTTTAAATATTTCGTTTGCATTTGCACACAAGGAATGGAAACGGATAATTTTTGTTGGAGTTTTATTTTGTTTGTTTGAAAAAAAATATTGATCGATTTTTTCTTGCGAGTATCCTAAAGTAACAGCTAATTCCTTGACAGCTTGCATAAACGAAATTTTCTTGAATTTTTGAACGAATGTAATTACATTACCAGTTGCCCCGCAAGAAAAACATTTATAGATTTTCTTTTTTGGTGAAATAGACATTGAAGGATTAGTATCAGGGTGAAAAGGACACAAACAAAAATAGTTAGCACCACTTTTTTTTAATTTAACATACTTTCCAATAATATCAATAATATTTGTATGTTCAATAATTTCACTAATTAAGCTATTCATTAATTATTTTTTTAAATAAAAAATTATTAATTTCACTAATTTTTATTCGTTTTTGTTGCATTGTATCACGATGACGAATTGTTACACATTGATCATTTGCTGTTTCAAAATCAATTGTAAGACAATAATATGTCCCCATTGCATCTTGTTTTCGATACCTTTTTCCAATTGAACCAGAAGAAGCAAATGTGGCAGAAATATTAGCATCTAAAATTTGATGGTATATTTTTTTAGCATCATCAACCAAAGATATTGATAATGGTAAAACAGCTACTTTGTATGGACATAATTCATAACTAAGACACAAAACTTCTCGATAATTATCATCGTCAATTTTTTGGTGTGTATAACTATCACAAACTATTGCATATAATAAACGTTCAACGCCAACGGATGGTTCAATAACATATGGAATTATTTTATTTCCATTTTTAGGGTCAAGGTATGTTAAATCCTTACCACTATTTTTCTGGTGATTCTGTAGGTCATAGTCAGTTCGGTTGGCCAAACCTCATAATTCGGATCAACCATGCGGAAAATTATATTGAAAATCAATTGTTTTTTTTGCATAGTGACTCAAGTCGTTTTTGGGGTGTTCATAAGTCTTAATTTTTTTTTTATTAAGTTTCAATTTTTCCAGTAAAAACATATTAATTTCGTTAAAAAAGAAATTGAAAAATTCCTCAGCTTGTTGTGGAAAACAAAAAAACTCAATTTCCATTTGTTCAAATTCACGTGTGCGAAAAATGAAATTACCAGGTGTTATTTCATTACGAAAAACTTTACCAATTTGTCCAACACCAAAAGGTAATTTTAAATTTGTTGTTCGTTTGATATTACTAAAATTGATAAAAATACCTTGAGCTGTTTCGGGGCGCAAATATAATGTATTTTCATTATCTTTAACAATACTTTGATTCGTTTGAAACATTAAATTGAATTTTCGAATTTCGGTTCAATCTTCATGATGACAATTAGGACATTTAACATGATTTGTTTGGATTATTTTTTGTAAAGTTTCTAATGATGTATTTTCATTAATATTTGCATTTTTAATTTGGGCATTAATGATTTTGTCAGCACGAAATCTTTTTTTGCAATATTTACAATCAATTAATGGGTCAGAAAAGGATTCAATATGTCCAGAGGCTTTTCAAACATTAGAATTTAATAAGATTGCTGAATCTAATCCCACCATATTTTCTTTTGAAGTAATAAAATATTTTCATCATAAAGATTTAAGATTATTTTTTAATAAAACACCAAGTGGTCCATAATCCCAAGCATTAGCTAAACCGTTATATATTTCACTACATGGAAAAATAAAACCATATCTTTTCAAAAAATTAACGATTTCCTCTTGTTTAATAGTTTTTTCCATCGTGAACTTTACATTAATTATATTAAAGCAAAAATGATAAAAAAAGAGTAATTTGATTAGATTACAATCAAATTAATTAAGATTTGCTAATTTCTTTTTTCCTTGCTATAGCTTCTGGTGGTAAAGCAAGATTTTTATGAATATAATCGATTTGTTCCTTTACAATTGTTTCAAGAATCATTAAAGACTCAACAAGCAAATTTAATTCCTTTTTATTATTTTTAATAATCTTAATAGCATTACTATATTCAATTTGAATAATATTTTCTATTTCTTTATCAATCTTAAGAGCAGTTTCGTTTGAATAAAATTTTTGTTCAAAAGGTAATTTTGTTTCTTGGTATGGAACAAATTGGGTCATCCCTGCTTCACTCATTCCTAATTGTGTAACCATTGTTTTGACAATACTAGTTGCTTTATATAAGTCATTGATTGCTCCAGTTGATATAGCATCTTTACCGAATTTAACTATTTCAGCTGCTCTTCCCCCTAAAGCCATGCGGACAATAGCAAGTAAGTCTGATTTCTTCTTAATTGCTATTTCTTGTTTTTCTGGAGCCGATAACATATAACCAGCAGCAGCACCACGAGGAATAATTGTAATTTTTTCTACAACTTCACCGCCTTTAGTAAAAAGACCAACTAAAGCATGACCGGCTTCATGTGTTGCGATTTGTTTTTTTTCTTCTTCCGAAATTACTCTTGTATGTTTTGCCGGTCCGGCCATTACTCGATCAATTGCTTCATCAATATCTGCTATTGTGATTACATTTTTATTTTGGCGGACAGCGAGTAATGTTGCTTCATTTAAAACATTTTCTAATTGTGCTCCGGAAAAACCAGGGGTACGACGTGCAATATCATTTAAATTAATTTTTGTCGATAAATTTTTATTTTTTGCATGCATTTTTAAAATTGCTTCTCTTTCTTTAATATCTGGTAAATATACTTGGATAATTCTATCGAATCGACCAGGACGTAAAATTGCTTCATCTAAAGTTTTAAGACGATTGGTTGCAGCCATTACAACAATTCCAGTTTTTGTATTAAATCCATCCATTTCGGCAAGTAATTGATTAATTGTTTGATCAACAAATCCTCCACCAATAGTTGTGTTTTGACCTCTTTTTGCAGCAACAGAATCAATTTCATCAATAAAGATAATGGCTGGGGCAGCTTTTTTTGCTTTTGCAAATAAATCTCGTACTCTTTTAGCCCCAACTCCTACAAATGTATCTTCGAAACTTGAACCTGATACTTGGAAGAATGGAACTTTTGCTTCTCCTGCAACTGCTTTAGCTAGTAATGTTTTTCCTGTTCCTGGCGGACCATACAATAATACACCTCTTGGTGTTCGTGCACCCATCGCCACATATTTTTCTGGGTTTCTTAAGTAATCAACTATTTCAATTAGTTCAGATTTTTCTTCTTCAATTCCCGCAACATCTTTAAATTTAACATTACTTTTTGCCAAAATTGATTGATTTTTACCTAAACTAAATATATCATTTCCATTCTTTCCTTTAGAAATTTTTGAAAAAGTCAACATTGAAGAAAACAAAAGGTAAACAAGTAAAATTGATGGTAATGAATGTAAAACAACATAAAAAATATTTGAACTAGGACTAGGTAAATGGTCTGCATTAGTTGTTACATATGTAATTCAGGTTTCAAATAACGAATAAGCTTCTTGAGAAGAGTTTGAATTTTCAACAACATCTTTACCACCAATTAAAACAATTTTCTTATTTTTATTTTCATTTTTAGGCTCAACAACAATTTTAAATTCTATTTCTTTTGCTCCTTGTGGTTTACCATGGAAACTATATGTTGTTTTTTGTTGATCGCTTTGGAAATAGTAGGCAAAACATTCATCATATTTTAACGTTTTTTTATCTTTGCCCGTATAATAAATTTTTTTATTTATTTCTTGTGGTAAACTAATGTCCAAGTAATAACCATTATCATCAGTTTTAATTGTTGCATGTAAGGGCTTGACAGGATTATATTTAGGAAAGCTAGGTCAAATAAGCATAAAAATAATACCACCAATGATACCAATCCTTATAATTCAAGATAAAATTTTTTTTAATCAATTTGCATCACTTAAAGGATTAAATGGTTTTGGATTTTTGTGAAAATCGTCTTTCTTTTCGTTATTTGAACAACCCATATATGTATTAATATTAATTATATTTTATTAAGATAGTCACGATCAAATTCTGCAATATATGGTAAATTACGTGCTTTTTCTTTAATATCCAAACCAAAACCAACAATAAAAACATTGTCAACACAAAAGGCGGCAAAATCTGGTTTTAATGGAACTTTTCTTTCACTTGGTTTATCAACTAAGACAACAATTTTTATTGATTTTGGCTTTTTTGTCATTAGGTAAGAAATTAAAACTTTCATTGTTCGAGCAGAATCTAAAACATCATCAACAATGATAATGTCTTTTCCAGTAATATTTGTTTTAACATCGGTAATAATTGTTGGTTTGGATTGCCTTTTCACTTGGCCTTTAAAACTAGAAATAACAATAAAATCGGTAAGAACATTAATTTTTAGTTGTGGTAAAAGATTACCAAAAAAAGGCATAGCACCCTTTAAAATTCCAATTAAAATTGGTGTTTTCGTTGCATAATTTTTATTTATTCATTTTGCAGCACATTTAATTCCTTTTTTAATTTTCCTAGGACTAATAATTATTTTTTTAACATATTTTGGTTTAAACATAATAAACTAAAGATAATTATTAATTATATCTATCATTAAAATCAATCGAATTAGGTGTTAAGTAATAAGTTAATTAATGCTTGTTATTTAATTTAATTTTTGTTAGAAATTTTGCAATTTGGTCAGGACAACTTGTTGATTTAAATCCACATTTAATTCCCTTTAGTAATTTAATAGTTTCATCAATTGTTTTACCAATAATTAGTTTACTCACAGCCTGAGTATTACCTGAACAACCACCAATTATTTGAAAATGAGAAATAATATTATTTTCAATTTCAGCAATCATTTTCATTGAGCAGACACCTTTAGGAATATATGTATATACCATATTGGAAAATATTATATTATTTGTTGAGTAAATTACTTTTTTGAAGATTTTTTAAAATAACCGTAATTGCTCGTAAAATATCTTCACTTGTTTTGTTGCCAATGACTTGTCCTATACCATAAACATTTTTTCATATTGTTTCATTATTTTCATTAACAATTAATTGGCCATTGTTTTTTAGCATTCCTTTTGGTAAATAATCGCTTTCTAAATTAGCGGCGATAACTATTGCTTTTACTTCCCAAAAAGAATTATTTGTTGTTGCCAAGAGATATCTTCCATTATCTAAACATTGGAAAAAGCAAACACATCCATAAAAATATTTGACATATTGATTATTTGTTGCTTGTTTAAATAAAGAATAGCTCAAATCCTTTCCAGTAATTTCGCGGTGGTCAAAAATATTTTGAATCTTATCCATTTTAAGCAAAATTCCACCAGGTACGTCTTTTTCAAATAATCCGGTTTCAATTTTATTTTGTCCACAAGCGATTGTCATCAACATACCTGCCAAACCCGCCCCAATAACAACAACATCAAATTTATGCGAATCAACGACAATATTTCGTTCTAACCCCATTATTTATCTCCATAATAAACTTGTTCCTCAAATGAACGTTTAATAATAATCTTAATTTTTTTCATTTCATAAAGTGGGTATTTTTTTTTATTTAAGAGATGTTTTATTTTATGGCAAAAATATTTATTATTTTCGTTTAAATATTTCAATAAATTTTTTATTGAAAATCAAATTTTTATTTGACGAATTTTTTTGGCAAAGATATGATTTAAAACAATGGCGATAACACCAAAGGCAATTCAACAATATGACATGATAAAAGTTTCAAAATATGTAAATTGTGAATCCCGATATTTTTCAAGAATACAACGAACAATTCCATATCACACAAAATACAAAAAACCTAAATCACCTGCTTTGCGTTTTTTAATAAATTCAATTCCAAAATAAATAATTAAAAAACCACAAAAATTTATGATTGATTCTCAAAGAAATAATGGTTGACAATATGCTTGTTGTTGTGCAATATACATATAAGGTAAATGGTCATGAAGAAATTGTTTTAATTGTTGTGAAGTAACAACTGCTCCATAAATTTCTTGATTAAAATAATTTCCTCATCTTCCGATTGCTTGTCCAATTAAAATTGTTGGAATTGCCGCATCAAAATACAATAAAGAACTAATTTTTGTTAAAAATTGTTTGGAATTGTAAACATTCTTAATTTTAAAATTTTTTGATGATAGAAAAATATTGATGATGATTACCGAGAGTAAAATCGTAAAAGCTACTCCCCCTTGAATTGCTAAACCTTGAATGTTAAAAAAAGAAATATTAGAAAAATCGTGTGTAATCACTTTTGATCAAATCATCGCTAAAAAAGGACCAAGACAAACAATAATTGGAACGATATACAAAATTGGTTCTTTTGGAATTTTATAGAACTTTCAAATTTTAAAAACTGTTAGCAAAATTGCGGTTGTAAAAGCTAATCAAAGAAAAATTGAATATCATCGAATAGGAAAGGAAAACAAATGAAAAGCGATGTCACTTACACCAGAAATTCATTTTTTTTGGGGAATTAAATCGCTTGTCATTGTTTATCGGTTTTTTTAATTAAAAGAGAATTATGTTTTTTAATTAAAAAGATGTTTTTTTCTAAGCGATTAAATTTCATATTTTTTTGTGAAAAAATAAAATTTTTTACATTAATAATTTTTCCTAAATTTATATTTTTAATTTTCTTTTCTTTTAAAAATAAATAAATCAAATTGTTCAATTTATTTTGCTTATTTTTTTTAAAAAAATCAAGATCAAAATTTTGTTTTTTTCATTTGCTAAAAATTGCCAAAATTTTCTTCTCATGAAAATGTTGGAAAAAATTACGAACAGCAAATTTTAAAAAAATAAATTTTTTCTTAATATTTGAATACGATGATAAAATTTTTCGGACTTTATTGCGATCATACATATCAGTTTCATTAGTCCAATCAAGCGCATAATTAATATTGTTTTTCTTGCAATATTTTTCTAATGATTTTTTTGTTTTACCAATTAAAGGGCGGTAAATTATTAAATTTTTGTAATAATTTATTTTTTTTATCCCATAATAAAAATTCATTGATTTTTTATTTTGTTGCATAATTGCTGTTTCCAAAAAATCATCAAATTGGTGTGCAATTAATAGGTTAAAAATTTGGTATTTAGATGCAATTTTCACGAAAAAATTATAGCGAAGATCGCGAGCTAAAGTTTGAAAATTTTTTTCGGTTGCTTTTTTATAACAATCATCACTTATGTCTAAACATTCAAAAATTATGTTATTTTTTTGACAGTATTGTTGCACAATTTGCATATCAATATTACTATTTTCTCGTTTATGATAGTTGATATGACAAACAACTTTTATTACATCTTTGTATTTATTAAGAAGAGCCATCGAATCAGGACCACCTGAAATCCCAGCTAGATAACTACCTTTTTTTCTAATAAACATTTCTCTCAATTATTATTTTAATTTTAAATAAAACAAAATAAATTATGTTTTAATTTAATTGCTAGTTGGTTGAGCAAAAACAGCGGCAGAAACAATTTTATCATCTTGGTCCACAACAATTAATTTAACTCCTGAAGTTGCACGTCCACGATCATTAAAAGGAGATAAATTTGTCTTTAATACATTTCCTTTTTTTGTAAGTAGAAGAATATCTTCATTACCACTAACAATTGTTGTGTAAACAAGTTTACCTGTTTTTGGTGTTATTTTTAAAGTGGTTACGCCTTTTGATCCACGGTTAGTTAGACGGTATAGATTAACATCGCTAATTTTACCAATTCCTTTTTCACCAATTGATAAAATTTTGCTACCACCAAGATATGAAGTACTAAAACCAACTAAATAACCTTGGTCAATTTTAATTCCTCGAACACCAGTGGCTGTTCGACCCATATTACGGATTTGATTAGCTTTAAAACGTACTAATTTTCCTGTGGCATTTCCTAAATACACTTCATCGTTATCACTAACTAGTTTGACATCAAATAATTTGTCATCATCTTTTAGCGATACAGCAATTTTACCAGTTTTATTAATATGTTGGTATTCAACTAAAGCTGTTTTCTTAACAATTCCTTTAATTGTTGCAAACATTAACGAAAGGTTTGGTGAATAGTCTTTAATTGGTAAAATTGTCACAATTTTTTCTGTCTTTTCAATTTGTAAAAAGTTAATTGCTGGAACACCTTTAGCTTGGCGTGAACCAATAGGTATTTCATGACCACGTAAACGATAAACTTTACCATAATTTGTAAAAATTAAAATATCTGTATGTGTATTAGCAGTAACTAGTTTCATCACATTGTCATCACTATGAACTTGCATTGCTGTTACTCCTACACCACCACGTTTTTGGTTACGGAAAGTATTAATTGGCATGCGTTTTAAATAACCATTAATTGACATTGTAATCACAATGTCTTCAACCGGAATTAAATCTTCATTATTAATTGATGCTACACCATCAACAATAATTTCTGTTTTTCGTTCATCACCAAATTTTTTTGCTAATTCATCCAATTGACGAATAATGAAATCAATTTGTTGATCATGACTACTCAAAAGATTGTTGTAATTTTTAACATCATTATTTAATTTATCAACTTCATTAGAAATTTTTGTTTTTTCCATCATTGATAATGAACGCAATTTCATTTCAAGTATTGCCTTAGATTGAATTGGTGATAGTTGGTAATTATTTGTTAGTGCTTCTAAAATAGCTTTGTCACTTGGAGCATTACGAATCAATTTAATAATAGCATCAATATTTTTCAATGCAATTATCAAACCATTTAAAATATGTAAACGATTTTGAGCAATTTTTAAATTAAATTTTGTTTTACGAATAAGAACATCAATTTGGTGGTCTAAGTAAATTTGCAAAGTGGATTTAATGTTTAACATTTTTGGTTCTGTTCCAACAAGGGCTAACATATTAACAGCAAAATTTGTTTGTAGTTTTGTCATCTTAAATAGGTTATTTAAAAGGATTTCAGGAATAGTACCACGTTTTAATTCGATAACAATTCGTATTCCTAAATGGTTTGATTCATCACGCAAATCGGTAATCCCATCAATTTCTTTATCTTTTACCAATTCGGTAATTTTTTCAACTAATTGTTGTTTGTTTACCATATAAGGTATTTCTTTAACAATTAATCGGTTTTTACCACCATCTAAGTGTTCAATATCAACTTTTGCTCGAACGGTGATTGAGCCTTTTCCAGTAGAAAAATAATCTTTTATTCCTTGTGTACCAATAATTTGAGCAGCAGTTGGAAAATCAGGTCCTTTAAGAACTTGCATAATATCCTCACAAGTTGCGGATGGATTTTTTGCAACAACTTTTATTCCTTCAATAATTTCTTTTAAATTATGGGGAGGAATATTAGTTGCCATTCCTACAGCGATTCCGCTTGAACCATTAGCTAATAAATTAGGAAAAATTGCTGGTAAAACAACGGGTTCTTTTTCACTTGCATCATAATTATCAGTGAAGTCAACGGTTTCTTTGTCGATATCAACAAGCATTGTATCAGCTAGTTTTGCCATTCGTGCTTCGGTATAACGCATTGCAGCAGCCGAATCACCATCAATTGAACCAAAATTACCATGACCATCAATCAACGGATAACGTAGTGAAAAATCTTGGGCTAAACGCACCATTGTGTCGTAGACAGCAACATCACCATGGGGATGATATTTACCAATTACTTCACCAACTAAACGAGCTGATTTTTTATATTGACTATTAGAAGTCATTCCAAGATTTCAAGCTGCAAATAAAACTCGACGGTGGACAGGTTTAAAACCATCACGAGCATCAGGGATTGCTCGTGCGACAATTACTGACATCGCATAATCAAGAAAAGAAGTTTGTAATTCTTTTGTTATTTCACGTTGTTTTTCGTTGCTAACTGCAAGTTGATCTTTGATTAATTTATCTGAATTAGACATTAATTATTTCCTTTTTATGCATCAATATTTTTAACAAATTTTGCATTTTTAGCAATAAAATCTTTCCTTGGTCCAACATCTTGCCCCATTAAAAAAGCGAATTGTTGGTCAGCTTTGATTGCATCTTCAATTGTAACTTTTAATAAAATCCGATGAACAGGGTCCATTGTTGTTTCTCAAAGCTGTTCGGGATTCATTTCACCTAGTCCTTTATAACGTTGTAATGTATATTTTGCTTCACCGTTTTCCTTTTTAAATTCTTCTAATTGTTGATCCGAATAAGCATATTTAACATTTTTTCCTCGTGTAAATTTATATAGAGGTGGTTGAGCGATATATACATGACCATCCTCAATTAATTTTTTCATATAACGGAAAAAGAAAGTCAACATCAAAATTCGAATATGTGCCCCATCAACATCTGCATCTGTCATGATAATAATGCGGTTGTATCGCAATTTTGTCATGTCTAGTTCTGATGATACACCAATCCCAATAGCATGAATCAAACTAGCTATTTCTTGGTTATCAAAAATTTTATTTGAAGCAGCTTTTTCTACATTTAAAATTTTTCCTCGTAATGGTAGAATTGCTTGAAATTCACGATTTCGACCTAATTTTGCTGAACCACCAGCAGAATCTCCTTCAACAATGTACATTTCACAAATTGAAACATCTTTACTTGAACAATCAGCTAGTTTTCCGGGTAAATTATTTGATTCAAAAGGACTTTTTCTTCGTGTTATTTCACGAATTTCTTGTGATTTTTTCCTTGCTTCTGCTGCTAACATAATTTTGCGCACAATTAAACTAGCATCATCAGGATTTTCTTGCAAGTACTTTTCAAAAATTTCACATGTAATGTTGTTAACCAAAGTTCGCACTTCTGTATTACCTAATTTTCGTTTTGTTTGTCCTTCATATTGGGGATTAGGGTGTTTAATTGAAATAATCGCTACTAAACCTTCAACAACGTCTTCTTTTGTTAGTTTGCTTTCACCATCTTTTAAAAATTTTTTATCGAAAGCATATTTATTAATTATTTTTGCAAGAGCAAATTTAAATCCTTCTTCGTGACTACCACCTTCAGAAGTGTGAATATTATTACAAAAAGAATAAACTGAACTAGCATAGCCTTTGTTATATTGGAAAGCAATTTCGCAGGTAATACAATATTTTTCTTCTGTATCTTTATTAATTAAAACATCACGTTTAATATCACCATAAATAATGTTTGATGATAAAGGATTTTTATCTTTGTTTAATTCGATAACATATTCTTTTAAACCACCTTCGTAAATAAAAGTATTTTTTTGGTTTAATTTTTCATTAATATATATTAACTTAATTCCTTTATTAAGGAAAGCTAATTGCTTAATTCGGTTAATAATTTTATTTTCATCATAATCGCATTTTTCCATGATTGTAAAATCAGGGTAATATTTAATAAAAGTTCCATGTTCTTTTTCTTTATTGCTTGCAATTTCTTTTAAAGGAGCAACAGCATGCCCACCATTAACAAATTCAACAAAATATGTTTTAAAATTGCGATTGATTCAAACTTTCATATTTTTACTCAAAGCATTAACACATGAAGCCCCAACACCGTGCAACCCCCCAGAAATTTTATAGGAATTATTATCAAATTTACCCCCAGCATGTAAAATTGTTAAAACAGTTTCAACAGTTGATTTACCAGTTTTAGGATGGATATCAATAGGGATTCCTCTTCCATCATCATCAACTGAAATTGCTCCATCTTTATGTTGGGTTAAAACAACACGTGTAGCAAAACCTGCCATTGCTTCATCAACAGCATTATCAACAACTTCTCAAATTAATTGGTGTAAACCTTCACTACCAGTTGAACCAATATACATCCCTGGTCTTTTTCTTACAGCTTCTAGTCCTTCAAGAATTTTAATACTTGAAGCATCATATCCATTATTTTTCCTTTGTGGTTGTTTATTTTCTTCCATTGCTATTCACCTTTGTGGTTATTAATATTTTTATTAATAACTTTTAATAAAAAATTGCGATTAATTAAAATTTGATCATTAGTGAAAAGCTTTTTTCCCCTTCGTTTTTCAAGTTTTCCGTTAACAAAAATTTTATTATTTAAAAGATAATTTTTTGCTTGTGCTCCAAAATCAATCATACCACTAAATTTTAAAACTTGTCCAAGAGTTATTGTCTTTGTTGAAATTGCAACACTTCTTGTTATCATAACCAAATTATATATTTTTTATCTTCAATATTTTAGATAAAAAAAACAAAAAATATTCCCATTTTTCCTATCATTATCTCTATATAATAACAAATGGGAGTGTAAAGATTCGACATTGTATTTTTGGTTTAAGTTGCAGTGGGGTTTGCCCCTTATCGCTAAGGCACAAATACGTGCAGAACAAGATCAAGCTAAGTGAAATGAAACAGCTTTCGTTTCACCACAAGGTCAAAATAAATATTATTTCGCAAGTCTTGCTTAATTAATATTTAACAGTCATTGGTGTTTTATCACTTAACACTAGTGATTTAAAATTAAGTGATATATCTAATTGATGCTAATAAATTGGATGAAAATAATTAGCTATTTTGGTATCGTGTTTGTTTTAATACACAAGAATACCAATGAAGCTTAAAATTAAAACTAAACTGTAGATGCTTAAATTCGAAAACCCAATGGAAGTGAGTGCGATTCTCACCACTTCCACCATTAAACGAACATATTCATATATGTTTTGGAAATGTACTCAAGTGGTTAAGAGGGCACACTGCTAACGTGTTAGATCAAGTAATTGGTGCGTGGGTTCGAATCCCACCATTTCCGCCATAGATAAAATAAAAGAGTGTCAAAACTCTTTTATTTTTTTTTAATTTGCATTAATGTTAAAATAATTGTTCCGATGATATCTTCAATAGTTGCCCCACGCGACAAATCACTTATTGGGGAAGATAAACCTAATATGATTGGGCCATAACATTTATATCCACCTAATTGTTGTGCAATTTTATAACCAATATTAGCGGAATTTAATTCGGGGAAAATATAAACATTTGGTTTTGATTTTCATTGACAATTTTTTATTTTTTTTACCCGTATTTGTCGGTTATAGGCAGCATCAAATTGCATTTCACCATAAAATTCATAGTTAGTTTTTCTTGCAATTTGCTTTGCTAATATACATGATTTTTTTATATCATCAATTAATCTTCCTTTTCCACTATTATTTGTTGAATAACTTAAAAAACAACATATTGGTTTTTTTACGTTTAATATATTTTTAGCAAAATCACAAGCCATGATTGCAATTTTAGCTCGTTGCTGATAATTGGGTGAAATATTTAAAGCACAATCAGAAAAGACCAATATTTCTTCATCTTTTTGTAAAACACAAAGAGAAGAAATAAAATCATTTTCATTTTTTCTTAAAATTTCTATTGCTGGTTTAAAAACATCTTTGGAAAAAAAGTTAAGACCAGAAATTTGGGCATCAACTTCTTGCATTTTTAACATTAAGCAACAAAGGTAATTAGGTTGCTGTACGAGATTTTTAGCTTGTTGGAAATTTATCTTTTTCTTTAATAATGTGTGAAGAAATTGTGCATATTTGGTTAGATTGATTGTATCAATTGTAATAGATTTGAAAGGGAATTTTTTAGGTATATTGTTTTTACTTTTAAATACAAAGATTGGATCAATATATTTGTTTAATTGTTTGATTGCTTGTTGTAATAATAAACTATTACCATCACTAAAAATAACTTTTGGTTTATTTTTTATTTTAGGTATCTTTCTATTAAAATTAGAAATCATAAATTATTAAAAAATTATATTTTTTTATTCACAAAACTATTTGAAAGATGCAAGTGATTTTAAACTATTTTAAAAATGAATAATTAATATTTTTTAATCTTTTAAATCAAAGGTGTATCAAGGCCATAATAACATTATGATCAATGAAAAGTTTAAAAATATACTAATACTAAAATGGTTAAAATTACTCCCCATCATTTATTAACGGTTGGTATTAGCTTTCATCTAATTTAATATAGATCAAGGATCTTGATAATTATCAAAATACTGTTAATAATGAAACTATAGTTAGATGACAAATATAGGGAATTTAATTGAGAAATTCAAATTATAAAATGATAACTATTTTTAAAAAAAGAATTCATGAATTAAATGAAAAAATACATTGCATTAAAAATGAATATGATGAATTGAAAAATTTAATATACAATTTGTGGGATTATTTTATGAAATTATTTTAGAACAAAAGTTCGAATTCGTCCAAATAATAAATGTCACTCCAATTATCATCTAAATACAATAACTTATTATTTATTGACTACACAAGTAATCACCATTTATTTCGATCAAAATTTTTATTAATTTATTTCACAAAGTATTAAGTAAAAAATTTATTTTTTTTTTTACGAGTAAAATTATTAAAATACACCATTATGAATGATTTAAACAACCAGCAAAAAAAACATGTTAACATTGGTTTAGATATTGGTACAACCTCTGTTGGTTGAGCTATTATTGATAATGACTACAATGTCATTGATTATGGAGTGAGATTGTTTACTGATCCTTGTGAAGAAAAAACTGGACACCCAAAAAACGAACAACGACGAGAAAAACGATGCCAACGAAGAATGCTTCGTAGAAGAAAACATCGTAAAGAACGTTTCATTCAATTAATTTTAAAAAATAAAGATATATTTTCTTTTAATAAAAAGGAAGAAATAATGGCGGTATTGGAACATGAAATTGAATTGCCTTGAGATGTAAAAGTTAGAGGTTTACAATCACAACTACCAAAAGAAAAATTAATCTATATTCTTTATCATTATTTATCTCATCGTGGTTTTACCTATTTAGAAGATAGTGATCAAGAAAGTAATAAAGATAATGATCAAGTTGAGTTGGGTTATATACCAGATCAAATAAAAAAAATAACGAACGGTGAAAAAGAATTTAATAATTTATCATTTCCTTCACAAAAGCAATGTTTTGCTTTTAAGATATTAAAATATCAAGACTCTAAATTAAATCGGTCTTTTTCAATGCAAAATTGGGAAAAGGAAATCGAAAAAATTTTGTCTAATCAAACATATTTATCTCATGATTTTAAAACTAAATATCTTGATTTATTTTCTACATATCGAGATTATAGTATTGGTCCTGGTTCTGAAAAATCGCCGAGTTCTTATGGGTTATATACCAAAGTATATGATACTAAGTCACAAAAATATATTGTTAAATGTAAAGGAAATAATTTGTGAGATTGTCTAGTTGGTAAATGTAGTTATTTTGATGGTTCGGATGGTAACAAACCAGAACAAAGAATTGAAATTAATTCCGCATCAGCTACTATTTTTAACTTATTAAATGATTTGCAAAATTTGCGAAAAATTTCAAATAGAGAATGAAGAATTTCTAAAAATGAAAAAAAGTTAATTTTTAGTTCTTTATTTGAAAAGGCAGGTGAATTGACAATAAAAAAATTGTCTACTATTTTTAAATGTGATCCTGATGATATTGATGGTTATCGTACAAGTGGTAAAAAAGGTAAAGGCAAAAAAAATAAACCCATTTTTACAGAAGTAAAAAGTATAAAAATTGCATTGAATTTTTTGAAAATTCCAGTAAAGAATTTCGTTGAATCACTATGACAAAAAAATTTTAGTTACATTAATAAAATTAATTGCTTAATACATTTAAAGTCAACTTTCAAGAATCCGGAAAAATTGTATGCTGAATTTATAAAAATATTTCATGATTTAAATACCAATTACGGTTTTAAAACTGGTGTGGAAATACATTCAAATAAAAATTTTAGTGATATAAAATCTTCTAAAAAGTATTCTGCATATTCACAAAAAGCTTTGAATGAAATATTTATTCCAAAATTACTTGATGATGAATTAGGGAATAATTCTGAATGTATTCGTCATGAATTTAACAAATACAATCCACAAAATATAAAAATTAATTCCAAAACAATAAATATTGATTCTCTTAAAATTAATGAAAATATTTTTTCACCTACTGTTGTTCGATCAGTTCGGCAAACATTTAAAGTGATAAATGCGATTTTAAAATCAAAAAAATATTCGAATTGTATTTTTGATTATTTATCGCTTGAAATGTGCCGAGATAAAAATACAAAAGAAGCACGAGATAGAATTTATAATAACCAATCATTAGATGAGGCACAAAATAAAGAAATACAAGAATATACAAATAATTTAGAAATTTCAAACACAATTAAATTAAAAATTCTTCTTGCAAAATCGCAAGATTGATTTGATCCATATGATTTAAAGGAAATAGAAAAACCAAAACCTAACTCCAAAGATGATTTAATAAAATGGAGCGGGAAATATGAAATTGATCATATAATTCCTTCTAAATATTTTCATGATAATTCACGTTCAAATAAAGTTTTAACATCACATGAAAATAATTTTGAAAAAGCCAAAAGAACCCCGTATGAATGATTAGGGAGCAAATCAAATTGAAGCGATTTAGTTGTAAATTTTAAACCGAGAAAATTTATTAATGGTGAATGAATTTTAGATAAAGAAAAAATAAAAAATTTTCAATTAACAGATGTTGGTACAGATATTTCAATCCAAATGAATCCACGGAAACTAGTCGATACACGATACACAACCAAATTTGTTTATGATAATCTTAGAAATTTTTTTAATAACAATTCTTTCTATGATGTAAATAGACCAAAAATTTTTACGATAAACGGGGCGGTTACTAGTTATTTCCGCAATAAATTTTGTAGTGATAAAGAATACAACTTTAAAGAATTTAAGAAAGATCGTGATAATTTCGAGCATCATGCAATAGACGCAATTATTGTCGCATTATTTTCGATATTACCACTGGAATTCGTCAATTTATTTAGAAAATTAAGTTCATTAAGTCAACAACCAAAGCAATTAGGTCTTACAAAGGAGCAAGAGGAAATTAAAGGCATTTATAAACATATTATTGATAAAAAATTATTACTTAATAAACAATTTGATCATTTAAAAATAAAAAAGATTGTTGAATGAATTAATAATAATAAGCCGAAATTTTCACGTATGCTAGAAACCCATAATAATATTGAATTTTTTAATGAATCAAATTATTCATATTCTTTAGATATAAACAATAATGTTATTACTAAAGAAAAAATTTCTATTTTTGATGATGGGAAAGTTAAGGATATTTTTTATTTATTTGATGATCAAGCTAAACGAAAAGAATCTTTTACAAATGCAAAATGTTTACTAAATACTGAAACTATGGAATATTTAAAGCAAATTTATATTGATGGTAAATCTCAAAATAAAATTAATCCTTTTAAAGGGTATATGGAAAGGGAATATGGTGATAAAAATCCATCTTATCTTAAATTTAATTTAAATGGTGTTGAAAATAAGATTAAAAATATATCCTTTGCTTTTTTTACAGATAAAGGAATAAATAATTATTTTGTCAATAAAAAAATTGGTTGTATTAATACTTCGTTTAAATCAGTTGCTATTGATTGTTATTTTAAGGATAGTAAATGGTTTGTAGTTCCTTTAAATGTCGAAACATACGATTTTAATAGAAAGAAGAAAAAGGACGGTTATTTCACCATGTTGCAAAAGATGAATTTAAATCCCAATAATTTTAAATTTCAAATAAAAAAAGGCCAAACTTTTATTGATAATAATGGGGATCTTTTTTATTATGTAAGTTATTCATATGTGAATAAAACTATTGAAATAAAGCCAATCGACCATGTTTATAAGGCAAAAAATGGGAAAAGTACTATTCAGTTATTAAAAACAATTAATCAATTTTTTAAAAATTTTAAAATTTGCGATCTTGATATATTAGGTAACAAATATTTAAGAAAAGATATATAATAATAAATGTTAATCGTAAGATTAACAGGCAACAACAATGTAATACTGCACCGGGATAAGGCTTTATGCCGTAACCGGTTGAGTAAAATCAACCTAAGATACTATAACCATTTGGTTATAGTATTTTTTATTTCTTTTTGTTAATGGGATGAAAAATAATCGATATTGAATCAAATAGTCAAGTTAAATTATTTTTAAACAATTTAATAATATTTAGAGATTTTAAGAAAATTACAATTCCTTTATGTGATATTGATGTGGTGGTATTTGATAATATTAAAACTACCGTTACAATTAGATTGATTAATCAATTGACAAAAAATAATATTCTTACAATTATTTGTAATGAAAAACATTTACCTTCATCATTAATAGTTCCGCAAATTGGTAATTTTAATTCATTAAAAATTTTAGAAAAACAAATTAATTGAAATGTTAAATATAAGCATTTGAAGTGAAAAGAAATAGTAACCCATAAAATCTTAAATCAAGTCGAAATCTTAAAACATTTTAATTTAAAATTTGATACTCATTTTTTTAATGAAATTCTTTTAGAAATTAGACCATTCGATATTTCTAATCGTGAAGGTCATGCGGCGAAAGTATATTGACATACATTATATGGAAAAGAATTTAGTCGTCATGACGATAATGATATTAATCATATGCTAAATTATGGTTATTCGATTTTGTATTCATATTTTAGTCGAAGTATTATTAAAAAAGGTTTAGATCCAAGAATATCAATTTTTCATAAATCTTTTGATAATTATTTTGCATTATCTAGTGATTTAATGGAAGAATTTCGTCCATTAATTGATTGATATGTCTATAAGGTAAATCAATCAAAAGAGAAAATATTAATTGTCGATGTCAAAACAAATATATTAAAATTATTTAATCAGAAATGTATGATCGTTGATAAAAAATATTTTATTCCTCAAGCAATCGATATTTACATTGATAATCTTGTAAACGAGAGAGAAATACCAAAAGTTAATTTTTTATATGATGAATATTAAGTATATGCGTATCTTATTAATGTTTGACTTACCAATAGAGACTAAATCCCAACAAAAGCAATATTCTAGATTTCATAAATCTTTAATTTCACATGGATTTATCATGATTCAATATTCAATTTATGTAAAAATTGTTAATACAGAATCAAAAGTACAAAGAGTTATTGATAAAATAAAAATAGATTTACCTTCACATGGTAATATTAGAATTTTAGTGGTTACGGATAAACAATACCAAGATATGATTTTTTTAGTTGGTGATAAGAATTTAAATGAACAGATAAATACGAATGAAAGATATATAAAATGCTAAAGATTGAAACCGAAAATCAAATTATTGAATGAGAATTTAACGGAATTAAAATTTTATCCGCACTAAATTCTTCGTGGACATTATTAAAGTTAAAACAACACATTACTAATCATAAAGTTTCAATTGATGATAATATTTTATCCGTTAACAATTGTCTTATTATTAATGAATACACGATGCTTGCTAATTTATTAGGTTGGACTAAATCATCGCAATTTTTAAAAAACTTAGTATTAGCTTTTGATGTTAATAGTATTATTAACACTGATAAATTAGATGAATTTTTGCAAATAGTGAACTTGAATTCTAATAATCTAGTTAATTTTAATAATGATCCAGTTGATTTAATTATTAAGAATTTTCAAATTGATAAAGAAATAAAGATTGATGAAAAGAATTTCAAAAAAATACTAGATTGTTATAAAACAACAAATAAAAAATTGACAATTATCATCTCTAATTGTCATTGATTTAAATTTGATCTAATTAAGAAACATCTTGCCTTTTTTAATTTTATTATTATCACTAATTCATTAACATATATTGGGCTTAATAGTTCAGAATTAGAAGATTGTGTGGCCATTCAAAACTATAAAAATGATTGATATGAGATATTAGATTTAGGGAAATTAATTTTATATATTGAGAAGGAATTAAATTCATTATTTAACCAAGAGAAATTAAATAAATATTTATCTTCTAATTTATTTGAAAATTGGGAAATTTTTAGGATTTTGCGAAAAATTTTTTAATTTTGACGTTCTGGTGTGGTATTATATTGTTGTTGCCTAACCTCCGCTGTTTCTCCATTTATACCGGTGTTGGTTCTGGTGTGGTATTATATTGTTGTTGCCTAACCTTGTTTAGTTGGGGGTTCATTGCTTCCATTGTTCTGGTGTGGTATTATATTGTTGTTGCCTAACCAAAACTTTATCGTAAATTTCTAAACAATATTCCATCTTGTATATCGAGCATTGTATAATAAACTAACAAAAAGTTGGAAGCAGGATATGGTAATTATTTTGTGAATAGTGATGGAGATTATTCATCTTATCATATTATTTGCGATGTAATTTTTCGGAAGATAAATAATTATAAAATCGATATTTTATATTATTTTATGCTCTTTTTGTAAATTTGCACTTTCATTAGTATAGAGTATATCGTTGATTATCGTTATGATTAAAATCAATATATTTGTATTAATTTAACATAAATATTTAAGAGATTGTTATGATATAATTTAACAAAAGTGTTATAATAATCTTGGTGTGGTATTATATTGTTGTTGTTTATTTTTTAGAACTTTTAAAAATATAAAAGTGTTATAATAATAAAAAATATGTTATAATTATTTTGTGACTAATATAAATCATTAGTCACTGTAGTGGAGGATTTGAACCACGAAACTGCAAAGAGCAACTGATTTACAGTCAGTGTGCTTTGGTTACTTGAGTACATTTCCAAAACATATATGAATATGTTTGTTTAATGATGGAAGTAGAAAAGTAAATGCAAGTCCACATTACAAAAAATCCAAATGATAAATTTTATTATTTTACCATTTGGATTTTTTTATAAAATAAAATATGCCAGAATTTCCGGAAGTTAAAACATTAGTTAATTGACTAAATCACCAAGATTTCTTTAGTATAAAGATAAATAAAATTATTTTTATTGATGCTATTGTTTTAAAAAATTCGACAAAAAAGCAATTTATTGACTTTGTTTGCAATGAAACAATTAAAAAAATTAGTCAAATAGGTAAATTTATAATCTTTTATTTATCAAATGGAAAAATTATTACAATCCATTTACGCTTGGAAGGTAAAATTTTTTACTTATCAGCTAATGAAAAAAGTAAATTTCCGCTAGTTGAATTTTACTTGGATAATGACAAAAAAATTGTTTACGACGATTCACGTAAATTTGGAACAATTAATATTTATGATAATTACCAAAAATTATTGGATTCTAGTGAAATAAAGAAATTGGGCAAACAACCATTTGATCAAGCATTAACAGCTAATTACTTGCTTAATTGCTTTAAAAATAAGAACCAAAAAATTAAGACAACTTTGCTTGATCAAACTATCATTGCCGGAATCGGTAATATTTATGCCGATGAAACATTATTTTTATGTAAGATTTCACCTTTTCGGAAAGCAAAAGATGTTTCTCTAGATGAATGCCAACAAATTATTAATAATTGTCGTAAAATTATGGCACAATCAATTAAAAATAAAGGAACGACAGTTTTTTCATACCAATATGCTCTAAATCATTCCGGTTCATTCCAAAAATATCTTAAAGTCTATGGGAGAAAAAACTTATCTTGTTTGCGATGTGGAAGCACCCTTTGTTGAACAAAAATAAATGGAAGAGGAACAACATATTGTAAGAAATGTCAAAAGTAATTATTTTGACCAATTTAATTGATTAATTGTTTTTGGTTTAGGGTTAATATAGTTTTGAATAATTTGTCCGGAATTAACTTTTATTACTCGTGTTGCTAAATCAGCAAAAATGCTATTATGGGTAACAATGACAACGGTTGTTTTAAATTTTTTATTTAGATCAACAAATAATTTTAAAATTTGTTTACTCATTTCTTCATCAACAGCTCCTGTTGGTTCATCACCAAAAATAATTGCGGGATTTTTTGCCATGCTTCGCGCAATTGAAACACGTTGTTGTTGGCCACCAGACAATTCGTAAGGGTATCGGTCTTGATATTTATCAATACCAATTATTTTTAATAATTCATTAATATTTAGACGTAAGGCATGATTTTTTTGTAGCTTTCATCCAATTTCAACATTTTCTTTTACGGTTAAATTAGGTAATAAGTTATAGCTTTGAAAAATATACCCAATATTTAATTTACGAAATTTCGTTAATTGAGTAGGGGTTTTATTAATAAGGTTTTGTCCATTTACATAGGTTTGACCACTCGTTGCAACATCAATACCGGTAATAATATTTAATAATGATGTTTTTCCTGAACCTGATGGTCCTAAAATAACAACAAACTCACCCTTTTTAATTTCAAGATTAATATTTTTTAAAATTTTTGTTACCATTCACTTATTGTAATAATATTTTGTTACATCTTTTAGTTGAATGGCATTATCGGTAATAATTTCTTTTGTGTCAGATCTTTTGTGCGAAATTTTATCTAATTTTTTTACTCATTTTGCATATTTACCAAAACGATACATATTAAAAATATTTTCATAATTGATTTCACATTGCAAAATATTTTTTTGCGTTTTCTTTATCATTTTTTCTAAAGCAAGACCAGATTTAATTTTAAATTCTTGGAAAATTTTTGCTACATTTTTTTCTTTAATTAAATTTAAAAAATGTAAATTAAGTTTTGAAATGTTTCAAACTGCTGAATTCCTAATCAATTTTTTTAGTTTTAAACCATGAGGGATAAGAATAATAAAATTTTTGTTTTCAATGGCATTAATAATATTTTTAATTTCTTCAAGATTATGAAAACGAGCGGATTTATTATGCAATTTAATAAGGACAAGGGTTATTTTGGCAATTTTTGCTTTTAATAATCATTGTTTCTTACACAAAAAATTAATTTCATTTACATTTTTTTTTAACTTATCATATTTTTCAAGCGAAAATTCTTTTAAGTTTGCTTGATAAGTCTGCTCGCATTTTTTTAGTTTTTTTGTGATATGGTTTAAAGACGCCTCTAACAAGTTAAGATCATCAATTTTTTTTAGCATTAAAAATTTTTTTCTTGGTTCTGTTATTGATGATAAATTTTTAAGATCGGCAACAGTTGCTAATTTTCGATATTTTTGGCTAATATTCATAAATTTATTCTGCTTTTATTTCTTTATTTAATTTTACTTTTTTTAATGTGTAATAACCATATAAAGCACAAGTTGCTAAAATTCCAAAAATCACACCACATCCAATTAAATAATGGGTAATTTTTGGTAAACTATAAATTAATATCTTCATTGAATTTAAAATTAATTTTTGGTATGATGTTGCTAATAGCATTGTAAAAGGGATTGATACGAAAATCCCAATAATTGAAACTGGAACATATAATGATAAAATATTTTTTGCATTTTGCAAATCCGAATAACCTAAAGATTTAAGCATAATCGCATATTTTTGGTTTTGTTTGATCAATAAACTTGAAATAACCATAACAATAAGAATAGCAATTGGGAAAAATATGGCTACAACGATTGCTTGAATCAAATTAAAAAGATCCATTAAACCATTGAAAATAGTACCAAGCGTTGTCAAATCATCAGCGGTTTTTATTGTTGTTATTGCTGCCGTTTTTCCATAAACATTAGCAATTTGTTCACAGAAATTTTGAATTATTTTTGGGTCGGAAAATTCCTCGTTGACACTCTTGTTTCTAATTAATTCAACAATTTTTTCATTATTCAAACCTGTTACAAAATTAGCAAGAGCTAAATTATGACCAGACTTATCTTTATTCAAAATATCAAAAAAATCACCAGTATCACTTATTTCTGAAACAAACGAGGAAGTAGCAGGATATAATCCACTAGGTGAATATAGCGAAATTGATCTTAAATACGAATCAATAATTTTTGATTTTGTAAAAACACCATTAAAGCCAATTGGAATATCATTTAAGTGTTTATTTTTAAACTTCGCTTTTTCATTGTCATTTAATGTTGAAAGATCAAGCTTTTCAAATTTCCCTTCATTAGGATTAAAGACATAAATATCTAAATATTCGCTATTGCTTGCCAAATCAACAATTGCTGATTTTGTTTGTCATTCATTATGGTTGTCTTTGTCCGTTCAAAGCATATATTTATGGGTTTTGTTTCAATTTTGTCCATCTGGCAATCCTAAAATTTTATTTGCAAAATATTGTGTGGTGAAAAACAAAGCATTAGCCGTACTTTTTGCAATTCCAATTATTTCAAACTTCATTTCGCTGTTTCGCTGTTTTAAAAATCGGTCAACGGCATTTTGCGGTTTAAATGTAATGATATCTCCTACTTTTCAATTATTTTTAAAGGAAATATATGCATTAATGACAAGAGGATAAAGGTCCTTATTTTTTTGTTTATAACCATGCAATTTTTTGAGTAAATCATTGTTATCATGATCGTAAAGTTCAACATGTTTTGAATTATCTTTTATTCCTAAAACTCGCAAAGATTCTTTGACATTATCAATGCTTATGTCAATATAAGTGTATGTTTCATCTGCATTTTCATTATTTTCGTTAGCAAAATTAAGAGGAATAGAACCATAATTAATAGCAAATTCTCCTTTTGATAATTCGGGATCGGAATAAATAGTTTGCAATAATTTTATGAAGTAGGGGTTAAAAGCCATATTTGCATTGCTTGTGGAAGTAATGGCAAATCGCTTATTCTCAGTTGATAATTTATATTTATCTCCATCTTTTTCGATGAACCATTCATAAGCATTTTCTGGTTTATTAGCAAATCTTTCTGGTACTTTAATATCTTTTCCAATTTCTCAAGGTTGATATCATTTTGGATTTTTGTTTTTTGGATCATCATAAATCTTTTGTCCAACCTTTTGAATTAATTCATTAAATGATTTATCAGCTAAATTTTGGTAATTTAAAGGCATCATTGATATTGCTGTTTTTCATGGATTTTGCATGTAAATTGAATTATGTCCCAAATCATGATCTAGAGCTAATTTTGATATTGATTTGTTTTGGAGATAAAATAAATCAATATCTTTTCCTATCTGATCTCCTTCATTAAATAAAGCCAAAGATCCAATTGCTGTTGTCGTTTTCTTTTCGTTATTATCGTTTGGTGCACTTTTAATTAGGTTAAGATATGTATATTTAGAATCATTTGATTGCATTGAATATGCCCAAAAGTAATCCATTGAATCATCACTATAAAGAATGTCAAACATTCGATCTGCAACTCCACCACTAATTTCGTTTTTTTCATATCGTGAGTTAAGTTGATTGGAGTAATAAGGTTTGGTTAGTTCTGGGTAGTATTGGGGATCAATTTCAACTTGATTTACCATAGTATTGAAAATAAATTTATTGGAATCGGTTTGGAAAAATCCAACTTCATTATCATTACAAAAATTAAAAGTATTGTAATTACCACCGGATGCTGTTGGTGTAACTAAATCAATAGCATATTTATATTTAAATTGGTTTGAATTAAGCTTATTTGATTCATCAATTTTACCTAATGTTGCAACGGAAAAAACTGTCCCACTCATTGTTATAGAAATAGTGGCCGATAAAATTAAAAGTCTTCAAAAAGAGGAAAAAGCGGAAGCAATTCTAAATCGTGTCATAATTCCAAAATGGGAGAAAGGGATTTTGGCAATCCGACTAAATAAACTACCTTTAAAACCTGATTGCTTATTTAATAAATAAGTCAATCTTAAATTCAACATTTTTAATGTTGAGAAAAAAGAAGTAAGTGAAAAAAGAACAAAAGGAAAGCAAATACATAAAAGCATTGTTATGTAGTTAAATGAAATCAATTTTGTTGGCAAAAATCAATAATTTTTAAATAATTTTAAGCCAACAATTTGCATGAATAAACCAAATAAATATGCTCCTACTCCTCCGACAACTGAAGGCACCCACACAAAAGGTAATAATGAGAATATTATTTTACCTTTTTTTATTCCATTTGCCAAAAGGATTCCAATGTTAACTTTATTCGAATCAACATAATATTTAACAATGATGATACAAATAATCACTGTTAATAAAAGAATAAAGGCACAAATAATATAAGAAACAATCTTAAATAATTTAATAATTGACGGTAAATATGTTATGCGAAATGTATTGGCATTTAGTTGATTACTTTTATCATCATTGAAAAAAACATTATTTACTCCATCTGGGAAGACCATATACTTTTTGCTCAAATCACGAATATCTTCAACAATTTTTCTTTTTTGTTCATCGGAAACATGTGGCAGAAATTTGCAGACAACAAAATTTTCTATTGGAGCATTAACATGAGCAAGTTGTAATTGTTTAAAACCACCGTCATTTAGATACATTAGGCAATCTTTTCTTGGATTAGCAATTAATTTCGTTAGATCAATTGACGGGTAAATAAAATCAGGTGTGATACCGCATCCAATAATGATAAAATCAAAATTCGAACAATTGCATAAGTACTTCTTATCTATTCCTTTTCAATTTTCATGCATAGTCTCATGATGTTGATTCTTGTTTTTTTCATCATTAGGTAATTTAAATTTTTGTGGTTGTTTACCGGTCAACCAGTATATATATTCATCGTATGTAATTCAATTTAATCAATCGATAATTATGTTTTTATTAACGACAATATTTTCGCTTTTATATTTTTGTTTATATCATTCAACAAACGGTTTAAAATCGGTAAACATATTTTGGGCGATAACTTCTTTATTATTTTGTTTCATATATTCGGGATTCAAAATGGTAAATAAGTCGAATAGATTATGTATTTCACACGACAATATTTGTGTTTTCTTTCCATCAGCACCAACTTTATTAGCCATTCCACTAATAGTACCATCAGGTGCAAAAAATCATTGGATTGTTAAAAATATCGAATCTGAATTGATGAATTCATTTTGGTAAAATTCATCGAAATACTTTTGGTAATCTTTTTTCAAATCACCATTAAATAATAAATCGCAATATTTTTTACTATCATTTTGTTCAGTTGTTCCCAATTTTAAAATACAATTAACAATATCTTTACATTTTTCCATTTTTTCATTGTCGTTAGGATATAAATAATTGATTTTTCCATTGCACATTCACTTAAATCTTTTTTGCAAAATTTGAGCATATAAAAATTTTTCTTGTTCATCTTTAAGATCATCAAGTTTTAGTAGTTTAATATTGAACAATTCGTTAATATTTTTAGGAACAGTTAAGCGGTTAACTTTTTCACCAAGTTGATATTTATTTTCATCTAATTTTGAAAAAGTAAAATTACTACCATTTGGTGCATAATCATTGACATCAAATAGGTCATAGCCCTTATTTCCTTTTTTGTCAGGAAACAAAACAATTTTATCAATTTGATCAGTTGGATTGGATTTAATTGCTTTTGTTGTTATACCATTTGAATCCATGGTAAAAGAACAAAAATTTTTAAAGACTATTTTATCGTTATATTGTTTCAATTTAAATGATAAAGGGTTAAGCTCATCTAATATTACCTTCTTTTGCATTTGTAATTTTTTTGAAATTTCATCAATCAAAGGATAAAGTAATTTGCTAAATTTTTCACAATCTTCGTTATCATTGATGATATTTCCCCATTTAAGGTTTTGTTTATCATCAATTTTGGTAATTGCCTGATCTAGTTCATTAAAAATTTCAAAATGGTCGCTATTTTCGTCATTCGTCTCAACAATGATCCCAAAATTAGTCAAGTCCTTTATATTTTTTTTTGCGAAATCCTTAAATAAACCTATTGATTTTTCGGACAATTTGAAATTGTATTTTAAAGCAGCGATTTTACCATTTTTAATCTGTATTTCTGGCAAGATATAAAATGGGAATTTAAGACTAGGTTTATCATTTTTATTAATACAGCAGAAACGGTACTTTTCTTTCTCAATTTTTCCATCTTTTTCAATCTTTATTTTTTTATCGGTTTCATCATAAAATAATGGTAATTCCTCAATTGGTTCTCACGTTATTTTAGTTTCAATATTATCATTAGTAACATAAACATATTTAGCAATTTGTTTTTTAGAAATAGTTTCATAGTAATCTGGATCATCACCAATTGATGCCAACACTACTGGTACATAGTCTCACCATGATTGCGGCGAATCTTTAATTTCGATATCATTTAAAAAAAGTCATTCGGAATTTGTTATTTCATAACTTGGTTCACCAATATCATATAGTTCAGAAACAACAAGATCATGTAATTTACCATCATTAACAATAGTTTCATATTGTGTCGAAATATTTGAAAAAGTATTTGACATCGTACAAAAAATACTTAAACATAAAAAAATAAGAAAAACTAAAGAAACAATACTTAGTTTATTTTTAGGGAAAGAGCGTAAAGTATTTTTAAAAAGATTTTTCATTTACAATGATTTCTTATTTAATTTTAACAAATAAGTCGTTGAGATCCTTGGGGTCAACTTGACTTGGCGAATTTAACATTAAATCCATTCCATGACTATTTTTAGGGAAAGCGATAATTTCTTTAATTGACTTACTTTTAGTTAAAAGCATTATTAATCGATCCAAACCTAAAGCAATTCCACCATGGGGTGGTACACCATACTTAAAGGCCTCTAAAAGATAACCAAATTTCGTTTGAATTTCTTTTTGTGTAAGATTAATTGCTTCAAACATTTTTTGTTGGATGTTAGGGTCAGTAATTCGTATTGAACCTCCTCCAATTTCATATCCATTAAGAACAAGATCATATGCTCGTGCTTTGGCATTAATTTTATCGGTAGTAAAAGTTGATAAACTTTCTCTTGTTGGACTAGTAAAAGGATGGTGAGCTGCAACAAATATTTTTTCTTGTTTATTGTATTCAAACAATGGTCAATCAATAATTCAAACAAAGCATAGATTATTATCATCACCAATTTTATATAAATCATTTGTTTTTATACGGCATGCTCCTAATGTTTCATTTACTTCTTTTGTTGGGCCACAACTAATAATTAATGATCCATTTTTGAAGTCAAATTTTTGACAAATGTTTTCAAGAATCTCTCGCTCTAAATTTTTATTTAAAGAATTAAATAGACATTTTTTATCTTTAAAAGTGAAATAAAAACTTGTCAAACCCTTATCTATTCCATATTTTTTAATTTGGATAAAATCTTTATTTGTGATTACAATATTTTTGATAAAAAAACCTTTAATTACTTGTTTTTTTGCAAGAATTTTTTTAAAAATATCCGCTTTTGTTTTTTGAAAAAAACTTGATAAATCGATTAGTTGTAAATCATAACGCAAGTCGGGCTTATCACTACCATAACAATTCATTGCTTGTTCATATTTCATTCGTGCAAAAGGTGTTTTAAGAGTCATTCCCATTGTTTTTTTTATTGCTGTTTTTAATAAGTCCTCAATTATTGACATAATTTTGTTTTCATCAATAAAACTCATTTCTATATCTAATTGTGTGAATTCAGGTTGGCGATCAGCGCGCAAGTCTTCATCGCGAAAGCATTTAGCAATTTGAAAATATTTTAAAAATCCTGCAACCATTAACAATTGCTTAAAAATTTGTGGTGATTGTGGTAAAGCATAAAACATATTTCTTCCGTTACGGGTTGGGATTAAATAATCACGAGCTCCTTCTGGTGTCGGTTTAGCTAAAATTGGTGTTTCAATATGTACAAAATCTTTTTCAATTAAGTAATTATTAAGAGCATGGATAAAATTACTACGAAAAATTATTTTCTTTTGGACTGTGTAGCGGCGCAAATCAAGATAACGGTGTTTTAAAAGAACATCTTCAAATGCAACAAAATCATCCTCAATAACAAACGGTGTTGCTTGTGCTTTGGATAATAATGAAATATCTGTAGCGATAATTTCAATTTTTCCTGTAGGTAAATTTTTGTTTGGATTTTTTCGTAAAACAACTTTACCTTTGATATTTACAACGGATTCTCGTGTTAAATCAAAAGAGCAATCTTTTTTTAAAATAACTTGAACAATCCCGTATCGATCAGCAATATCAAGAAAAGTTATTCCTCCCATTTTTCTAATTTTTCTTATTCAACCATTGATTTCAACTGATTGATTTAAGAATTTTTCGTTAACACAACCACAATAAATAATTTTACTCAACATTATTTTTTCATCCTAATTCTTTGTGTAGATAAGGGATAAGTTTTTTTAATTCTATTTCTTCCTGTTGCCTTGTTTTTTGGTTTTTAACTAAAACAACATTTTTCTTAATTTCTTTTTCCCCAAAAATGATGACAAATTTTGCTTTTTGCTTTTGGGCATACTTAAAATGCTTTTCAAGTTTATTTGCGCCAAATTTTGTTAATGAAGAAATAGCATTTTGCTTAAGACAGTTGCTAATTGATAATGCATATAAATCAAATTTACTTTCTAGTGGTGCAATAACAACATCGACATTTAAATATTTCTCCTTTTGTTTATTAAAAATCTCATTATTTGTCAAAGCAATAATTAAACGATCCAATCCAATCGCCAATCCGATACAATTTGTTTCATTTGCACCTAATTCTTTAAATAATGAATTGTATTGTCCCCCACCCACTAAAGTTGGTTGTCCTTTTAATAATTCAGAAGTAGATTCTATTTCAAAAATAAAGTTACAATAATAATCTAAACCGCGAACAAGTGTATCATCAACCACATATTTTATTTTTTGTTGATCAAAAACATTAGTTATTTTTTTAAAATAATCTATTTCATTTTTAGTCGCGAAATCAATAATTTTAGGGGCTTTTTTAACAAAATCTTTTTTACCATCAATTTTGTCATCTAATATTCGCAACGGATTTTTGTTTAATCTTTTTTGACTTTCATCGGATAGTTGCGATTTATATTTTGAAAAATATTTTTTTAAGGCAATAATTCATTTTTTTCGTGTTTCGAAACCACAAATATTGTTAATTTTTAAAATATATTCATTGTAGTGGAAAATTTGTAAGAATGACAAAGCAAAATTTACAATTTCCACAACATCAAGATAACTATTACTACCAATACATTCGATCCCGAATTGATAAAATTGACGCGAACGTCCACTTTGTGGTCGTTCATAGCGAAACATTGGACCGATATAAAATACCTTAATTGGTATAGCCATTTTCATAAGTAAGTTATTTTCAACAATACAACGACAAACGGAAGCGGTCATTTCTGGACGTAAAGCTAATGAACGATTATTTTTATCAAGAAATTCATACATTTCTTTTTCAACAATGTCGGAAGTACCACCAACAGAACGGACAAATAATTCTTTATGTTCAAAAATAGGAGTAACAATCTCATAGTATCCATTTAAATGAGACAAATTTTTTGCAAAATTAATTAAAATGTCAAGACTTGGATCAAGTTGATAGAAATAATCGTTTGTTCCACGTGGTTTAGCAATTGGTGTTAACATACTATATCTTCTTATATTTTATATAATTAAAGAAGCAATTACTCATTTAATTTTTCGTTAAAAATGGTAAATGAAAAACAAAAAAAAGAACGGAAAATAACAAAATTTTCACTTCTATCTATTTTTTTTGCTCTTATATTATTAATTGGTGCAATTTTTGGGATTGGTTTGAGCATAAAAAAAATAGGTAAAAATACTCATGAAAGTAGTGAATTTACTGATTCAATTAATTACCGAATGCGGGTGGCATTAACTAAAAATGAAAACGATAAAATTGATGATTTTGAGGATGCTAAATTAGCAATTAATAATGCAGCATCATCATTATCGTTATTCTTAAAAGACACAGGACAAAGCAATTATGATGTCCAATACGAATTGTATAAGGATAGTCAAGATGAATATTATGGTTATCTAAATGCCAATTTAAATATTAAAAAAGTTAAAAATCATTTGAAATATGAGGAAGAAAAATTTATTGATGATGATCCATATTTAACGTTTTTTAATCTAATTCATAATGCTGATAAAACTCTTATTTATAAATGATATACAAAGGAAAACGGTTCATCTTATTCAGTCATACCTTTGCAAGATATTGTTGATTTAAATTCACCATTAACAAAAACTTTAAATGATTTAAGTGGTTCACCAGGTTTAATGCTTAAAGTTAAAAAATCTGATGAAATAAATGAAATTTGTAAAAATTATTATGAAGCCGCGAAAGAAAAAAATCTTGATCAAAAAAAGCAACCAAAAATGTACATTATTAGTAACATTGAAGGTTTATTTGCTGAAGTCAATTATCATTTACAAATGTTTGATAAATCCATAAAAACTCCAAATTATGAATATAAACGTCATTTAGAACCACAATATGATTTTTTTGTTCATGCCTGGAAAGAATACGTTGAAAAAAATAATAAAGGAAATACTAGTTTTTTATTTAATGCCGAAAAAAATAATAGCGAAACATTTATTAATGGTGGTTTTTTCGATTTTTTATCTAGTTTAGATTATCAACAATATATTCAACAGTATCCATGATTAAACAAATATATAATTCGTGATATCAATAGTGAAAATATTCGTGATTTATTTCCAATAATGATAACTGACATTTATCATAATGAAATAAATACTAGCAATGGTCAAGCGGAAATTTCATATTTATGACTATCATTCCCTCATGAAATTATTGCAAACAGATTTTTAAATTGAACAAAAAATTACATGTGAAGTTTGTGTGATAATTTAAATTGTACACTTGAAAATCCGTTGTTTGAAAGCTGATCAAATTATCATTACAATGGAATTACATATAAGAGAAGACAACCTTTATTTAATGAAAACATTTTCAAACAAAAATATAAAACTAATTCTTTAATTATTACTTCAATTTGCCTGGCAATTGCGATTTTTTGTTTATTAGTCGCTTTATTCCGATTAATCGGTTTAATTACATGACTTTGTCTTTTTACCGGTATCTCATTAACACTATCTATTCTTTGTGCAACGATAACATTTGTTTCAATAAATATTATTATTGGTTTATTAATTTTAGCACTATCAGGTCTAATAATTGCTATTGAAATTGGTGGCAAATTTACGAAATATCGTAATAGTAATTTTGACACAAATTCAATTATTAAAAAATCTTTTTCAAATAGTCTAAATTTTACAATTGATGTTTCATTTATTACTTTTATTTTTGGGGTTTGCTTTCTTTACCTTTCCCAAAAAATATTATTTAATATTGGTTTAGTATTGGTTATCGGTTCATTATTACTTTTTATTTTTGAATATTTAGCAAATATGTTGATTTGTTTTTTTGCCTTTAAGAATAAAATTATGGTTAATCAATGAAAATTATTTGGAACAAAACCAACAATAAATGCCATTACTTCTTTTAAAAATCATTTTCAGCAAAATCAAAATTTTTCTTTTAATAATTTTGCAAAATATACAAATTTTGCTAATAAATTTAAATGCCAACTTTATACGAGAAAAAAATTAATTTTATATCTCATTTTTAGTGCAATTTTTATCGGATTTTTAATTTTTAATCTTTGCATCTTAACTTTAAAGTCAAAAATGTTTTTTACAAATTATTATGAACTAGGAATCATTAGTAGTGATGTTAGTCAACAAAACGATATTTTAAAATGGTTAAAAAATATAAATTTTGACTATGAAAAAATGAAGATTGTTGATAAAACTTTTTCGTTTTATACCACAAAAGAAATTACTCCTATTATGCTTGATAAATTAATTAAGGTATCAAACAACATATTGGACTTAAAAACTAACTTATTTGTCAAAGTGCTTATTAATCAAGGTGGTTATCAAAAATTTAATGTTGGTATTTTTGTTATTCTTATTAATTCTTTAATCGTTGCTTTTTATCTTGGTATCCGATACAATTGAACTTCATTTATTACTATGATTTATAGTGGTTGCTTAATAATTACGATTTTTATTTTTGCCCTTTTAATCAACTATTATTGCCTTGCATTAAACAGCAATTTATCTAATTTTTATAACAGTTTGGTCTTAAGTTTAATCTTTAACACATATTGTAGTAATCTTGTTTGTTGTAATTATTTATCAACAATGAAATTACCATGACATCATAACATGAAATACAATAATTCCGATTGAAAATTATTAATTAATTATGTCTATAAAAATAGTTTTTTTTATGATTTGCTTGCTTTCATTTTTTTAAGTATTATGATATTTTCATTAGGTTTATCTCTACCCAAAGGTCTTGAAATATTAACGGTAAATATATTTTTTGGTAGCTTATTAAATTTCTTTCTTTTGCCATTTATTCTTTGTTTTTCACAATATTATTTGCTAGTTTTTCGCAACATGATAATTGGACTAGGTAAAAACGAAATGGCAAAGTTACCAATAAATTACGATAAAATTGATGAGCAATTAATCGATAATATTAATCAATTTACAGTAAAAATTAATAATTAATTTTATGTTGGGCAAAAATTTTTTTTATTTCCTTAATTTTTTCGTTAAGACTTTTTTTAGCATCAATAATAACATAAGGAATAGCATATGTTTGACAAATTTGTACAAGATATTTTTCATAAATTAAAACTAGGAAATAAAAATAATCTTTATTTTTTGCGAAATTTTCTATTTCCATTTTTCGATTCCTTTTAAAAATTCTTTTTTTAAAAGTTGATCAATCCACTCGCAAAATAATATATAGTTTTGGTAAACCAACCGAATAAATTAATTCATGAATTTTATCTAGTCATAATTTTTCATAATATCGAAATACACTTGGTTGCGCGATAAGATTGACATAAGCAAATAAACGATCAGCAAAAATTGAGCGATCAAAAACTTTAATTTTATTAGGTAATATCTCATTATTTTTTTTATATTTATTAAAACGATTTAATAGAAAGTGCAGTTGACAAACCCCTTCTGCTACCTCATTACGACGATACATTTTTTCCAATAAAATATTGGTTAAATCATCTTTATTATTCGTTAATTCATAAATAGGGTGAAATTTAAACACTTTTGCAATTTCAGTGACAAGTGTAGTTTTTCCAGAAGCTGACATACCATCAATAACAATACAATTACTCTCTTTTGGTTTTTTATTTACATGGTTTAAAAAAGTTGAGTTTAAATTTTTTAGATGAGTTTTTGTTTTTTGCATATTTTTAATAGCAAAGTGGACACAAATATTATATTTTTATTTTTTAATAACATCATTTGCAATTGTCTAACAAAAATATTTATCTGTACGATAAAATTTTTTGTGATGGTAGTTCATATTATTAATAAAGTTTTTATTAAACTGTTATACGAATAATCGTATTTATTAATTAAAAAGATCAATAGAGTTAATGAATTGAGTAAACAAATCTAGGATTTATTTTTATTTATTGTCCATGCAATATTCGTAATTGACCACAGGCAGCTTCAATTGCATTGCCTCGCTCTTGACGAATTTTTACTAAAATCTGATTTCGTTTTAGGATGTCAAAGAATTTTTCTATTTTTGCACTTCTTATAAAATTTGATTTTTGGATTTGGTTATATGGGATTAAATTAACATAACAATTTAAACCTTTTATTCTTTTGATTAATTCTAGAGCATGTTTTTCGTGATCATTAACATTATCAAGAAGCAAGTATTCAAGAGTAATCCGGTTTTTTGTTAAAGAACAGTATTTTTTACAGGTTTTGATTAATAAATCACAATTGTAAACATTATTAATAGGCATTAATTCACTTCGGATTTTATCATTTGGACCATGGAAAGAAACAGCCAAATTAATCTTTGGCATTAATTTTGCTAATTCTAAAATTTTAGGACAAATACCACAAGTGGAAATTGTTATATGTTTTGGTCCAATTGCTAATCCAAAAGGATTAGTAAAAATTTTTAGGGTAGTGATTAAATTATCAAAATTATCAAATGGTTCTCCAATCCCCATAATAACGATGTTTGTTATATTTTTGTGAAATAAATTAGATATATATTTTTTTGCCAATATATATTGGAGAATGAATTCACTTGGTTTAAGGTTTCGTACTTTTGTTTTATTTCCACTAGCACAAAATTTACATTTCATGTTGCAACCAACTTGTGATGAGAGGCAAATTGATCATCCGTATTTAAAGTGCATGGCAACCATCTCAATCGAATTTTTATCAGGGAATTGTAAAAGAAATTTAAATGTTTCTTTTTTTTCATCGCTACTGATTTTAATTATTTTTGCATCACTAATCATGAAATTTTGTTTAATGATTTTTCGTGAGTTGAGCGAGATATTTGACATTTTATCAAAATCATAGATATTCTTTTGGTAGATTCAATGAAAAATTTGTTTTGCGACAAACTTTTTTAATTGTAGTTGTTCGAAAATTTTTTTACATTCACTAAATGGTAAATCTAGAAGCGAATATTTTTTCATTATTTTTTCAGTAATTCTTTATCAAAAATATCAATTAATTTTTTTTGCGCTTTTTCAATCTCTTTATTTGTAATCACATATTTAAAAAGTTTTTTCGCCTTTACCTCTCATTTCGCTTGTTCAATTCTTTTTTTAATAATTGATAATTTTTCGGTATGACGATGCATTAATCTTTTTTTTAGATCAGCAAAAGAAGCAGGTTGAATAAAAATAGTTAGTGGATTAGTTTTTTGTAAAAATTTATTCGCTAGAATTTGTTTTAAACCATTAATTTCTATCTCTAAAACTACATTAATTCCTTTTTTTATTTCCGTATCAATAAATTTTTTTGGTGTACCATAAAAGTTATCAATATATGTTGCATATTCAAGCATCAAACCATGATTAATTGCATACATAAATTGCTTCTTAGTGACAAAAAAATAATCCTTTCCTTCTTTTTCATCTTTACGCTTTTTGCGTGTTGTCATTGAAACACTATAGACACAATTGTACTTCGGTTGTTTGATGATATTGTGGTAAATCGTTTTTTTTCCGACACCACTTGGGCCACAAATAATAACTAATCTTGCCATATTTAATTATATTTTTCTCAATATAATGAAAGCAATGAATGGACAATGTCTTGGTTTATCATCAATTGTTTTATTAATTACAATTGTGATGATTTTTACAAATAAATTTATAAAAAAATGATTGAATTTTTATTTTTTTTGATTAAGTCTTAGTCTTTTAATTATTGGTTGGTTTATTGGTTTTCGTTTCTATCATAGTTGGCAAAGATATTACCATTATTTGCATGATGATACAATAACAAAAGAACCAATTAATAATTATGAGCAAAGCCTTATTATTTCAAAAGCTCTATTGCTAGATATTTCTCCAGCTGTCGGTTTATTATTACCATTATCATTAGTTTTTGATCCGAGTCGGACTTTTGCTCGTTTTATTTGTCCATTAGCTTTGATTAGCGGTACGACAACAATTTTTATTCAAATGCCTTTTGACACTAATTTTATTAATGAACTTGATTTTCAATTGTCGGCAAAATGAATATTTATTGGGGGGGAAGGAAACGAAATTTATTTTCTCATGCATGTTACTAATTTCCTTTTACCAATTGGTATTTATTTAAACACTCCTAGAGGGAAGATATCTTTTTTTACACTAGGAGCAGTTACTTTTACACTTTTATTTTATTTTTATGTTTTGATTTGTATAAAAATTACAGGTTGTCGTTGAAATGTGAGTGGATTAAGTAAAAACGATTGGTGTGATGCAAGAGGTGAATATTATGCTGTTATTTCAATAACAAAATTACCAATAATAGTTTGTGTTCCAGTTGTTTATATTTTACTATTTCTTTTTATTTTTTTGTTTTGCTATATCAAATATTTCTTAACCGATAAATTTTGTTGAAAATATTGTGGAAAATTCAATAAATGGTATGCTTGGTATAAAGTATAATACCATCAATATTTATGAGTTTTTCTTGATTCCCAGGGCATATGAAAAAAACAATTGAACAATTATCAATTGCGATGAAAAAAATCGATTTAATTCTTCATGTTGTCGATGCAAGAAGCATTAATTTATGTAGTGATAATTGGATTTTAAAATTTAACAAACCTATTTTAAAAATTTGCAATAAAGCTGACCTATGTGATCAAAAAACAATTAAATTAAAAGAAAATGAAGTTTTTTTTAATTGTAAGAATCATAACGGAAGGAAGAAATTAATTGATACAATTAATAAATTTTTGAATAAAAAAAGAAATTTATTAATTAAACAAGGATTGAAAAATCCTTTTTTTTATTTAGTTGTTGTAGGGTTGCCCAATGTTGGTAAAAGTTCACTCATTAATTTATTAAAAGGAACAAAATCAATAATTACAAAAGATCAACCTGCAACAACATTAAAAACAAATATTGTAAAAATTAATAACTACCTTTTTTTACTCGATACACCAGGTGTTTTATTTAGTAAGATAAATGATTGTCAAACACTATATAAATTGGCTTTAATCAATGTTATTAAGCATGAACTTTTACCGCTTAATGAAGTGACTGAATTTGCTTATAATTTCTATTTAAAAAATTATTATCAACAATTAAAAAAATTTTATTGTTTTAATAAAACTTTATCTTTTGCTAGTTTCATTACTTTTCTCGCTAAGAAAAGAAAATACTTTTTGGTGAATAATAAAATTGATCATAATCGAACAATAAAAGCTTTTTATGGTGATTTAATTAATGGTAAAATTTGTTTAGTTAATTATGAAAAAAAATAAATCAATGCTATTTTACGAAAATAAATATTATCAAAAAGGTTTCAAAGTTATTGCTGGGGTTGATGAGGTTGGTCGTGGTTGTTGAGCTGGACCAGTTGTTGCGGCATGTGTAATTTTTCCACGACATTATGAAAATTCAGCAATCAAAGATTCAAAAGTTTTGTCACAAAAAAAAAGACAACAATTGTATTTTGAAATAAAAAAAAATGCTCTAGCTTATGGTATTGGTTATTGCAGTGCAAAAAAAATTGATGAAATTAATATCAAAAAAGCAACAATATTAGCAATGCAAAAAGCGGTAAAACAATTAAAAATAAAACCTGATTGTATTTTAATTGATGCTGAAGAAATTACTGATAATTCTGCGACGATTGTACCAATTATCAAAGGTGATACTAAAAGTATTAGTATTGCTGCCGCAAGCATTATTGCAAAAGTAACACGCGATAATTTTTTAAACATCGTTGATGAAATTTTTCCCTTATATGGTTTTAAACAACACAAAGGTTATGGAACATTGTTACATTTAAAAGCCTTAAAAAAATATGGTCCAATAAACAATTTTCATCGAATGAGTTTTGCTCCAATTTCAAAAAATTTTAAAAATTAGTTACTTAATGGTGTTTTATGGATTTTGCTATTAAATTCTCAATTATTTTCATTACTATTTCCTATTTTTTTATTTTCTTTTTTCGTATTTGTCTTGTTTTAATTAGAAAGAAGCGAATTCTACAGTTAGTTGCAAACGAAAAAGAGGTTTCACCAAATGTTTTCTTTGCGATTAACAATGTTTTAAACCAGAAACAAAGAAGAAATAATTTTTTTCATTTTAATTATTCATATTGAAATGAACGGAATTCATGTGGTGTTTATATTCTTTTTAATAAAACGAAAAATAAATGTTATGTTGGGCAATCTAAAAAAATTTTTTACCGAATAATTAATCATTTTTCTGGTCGAGGTAACCATGATGTTTATTATGATTATCATCATGGAGATACGTTTACAATTAAAATAATTCCTTTAATAAAAAGTAATTACACCTCATTAAATAAATTAGAGCGACATACCATTATGACTTTTAAATCGTATCGAAATGGATATAACAAAACACGTGGGAATAGAGGTAATTAATTTGATAATTTTTCGTTATTAGAGTTGGAATTTAATTTATTAGCAATTTTTATTTCTAATTTAATTTTTTTTCTCGTATATTGGTTATAAGTTGTTGTTGCAAGTAAACTTTTTCTAGCAAAACGAGTAATAAGTCTTGCGAAATTAATAAAAAGAGAGGGAAAAGAATTCAAAATTTTAAAAATGAAATTTTTAAAAGCAAAATGATAATGATAATTATTTTTAATAAAACAATTCAATTTTTCAACACAATTTTTAAGAATTCGAATTTTTTCGTTTTTTGGTAGGTTATAACTTTGTGAGATAATCTCAAGAATTCAAAAAATTCAATATTTGATAATTTTTGCTTGTGCCATAATTCTTTTTTTCATACTATTGTGTGGTAAAGGATTTTTTAATAAGCATTCTAAAATAAGAGAAAAATGATCAAAATTATTTACACTTCTTTCCATACTTATCGATTGGTTACCCTTATGAATAAAATAATTGTAGAGATAAATTTTTTTATTAATATATCCAATTATTTTTACATGTTGTAAAACATAATAAATTAAAAGTGTATCGGTATAAAAAACATGACTTGGCAACGGTTTAATTTTTTTAAAAATATTGGTTTTAAAAATCGTTGCATGGATTGTGATAAACGAGAATAATTTTATTTTTGTAAAGATTTTGCATTCAATTTTTTTTGTTGTTGTAGAAATTTTTTTTTTGACTATTCTTCCACTATTAAGAAAGTTTAAATGATAATTTACTAATAATAAATCTGGAGCATTATTAATTGTTTTCATAATGTCAATAATTTGGTTAAAAGAATTAGTATTATATTCATCATCACTATCAAGAATACTAACGTATTCGCTGTTAATGCGATCACGAATGAAATTTATACACCCACCCCAATTACTATTTTTTTTATAGAAATAAAAAACAGTATTCTTATATTTTTTTAAGAAATGATTTATTTTTTTTTTTAAATGGTCTGTACTACCGTCATCAATTACAAAGACAGCAATGTCTTTGCTCTCTAAGTTTAGAGAATTTAATGTGTGACAAATTGTTTTTGTCGAGTTATAACAATTGATAATAATAGTTCACAATTTTTGCTTTTCTTTATTTAAAAAATTTACCATATTTTTTGCGGAATTTATAGTCAGAAATAATCATTTTTTTTAGATCATATTTTGGTTTTCATTTTAGGATCTTTCATGCTTTTTTGGTATTGGTTAATAGTTTATCAGGATCACCATTTCGCCTTTTTGCAAAATGAAATTTTAATGTTGGATCAATATTTTTTTTTGCCATTTTTACGACATCTAAAACCGTATATCCTTTATTTGATCCTAAATTAAAAATTGCTGATTTATTTTTCTTTAAAAAATTTATTCCGCATATTGTGGCTTGGGCAAGATCTTGTACATGGATGTAATCACGCAAACAAGTTCCATCTTTTGTTTGATAATCATTACCATATATCGTAATTTCTTTTTTTTTAATTAAACAATCATTTAAACTAGGAATTAGTAATGTCGGTTTCTTTTTTGCCATTCCATATTTACCACTAATAGAACTACCTGCGACATTAAAAAATCGAAAAATAACATAATTAATTTTATGGGCTATACCAGCATCAATAATCAATTGTTCGCAATATAATTTTGATGCCCCATAGGGATTGCATGGTTCTTTTTTTGTTTCTTCATTAATAGGGAAAGTTTTACTTTTTCCATAGACTGCGGCTGAAGAAGCAAAAATTATTTTTCTTACTTTATGTGCAACCATTGTTTCTAAAACATTTGCCAAACCACCGATATTCACAGAAAAATAAGTAATTGGTTTTTGTACTGATTCGGCAACAATTGTTTTTGCTGCATAATGATAAACAAGATCAATTTTATGTTTTGTAAAAATTTTTTCTAAAATTTCTTTATCAAGCATTGAACCATTATAGAAAATGGTTTTAGGATGAACTAAAAAATTACAACCAGTTGACAAGTCATCAAGAACAATTACACGATGTTTTTTTTTAATTAACAGTTCGGTTGTTACCGAACCAATATACCCTGCTCCACCAATAACCAAAATATTCATTATTTATTAAATTTATTCACTTTTTCTTTGATTAATTTAATGATATCGTTTTTAATTTCTTGATCGTCTAAAGCATAATCAATAGTCGCGGCGACAAGACCAATTTTGCTTCCCAAATCATAACGTTTACCTGTAAAACGACAAGCATTTATTTTTTTTCCTTTCTTAATTAATATTTTTAAAGCATTTGTTAATTGGATTTCGCCTGATTGATCAGTTTTTGTTTCTTCTAGAGCTTTAAAGATATCACTTGTTAAAACATATCGTCCTAAGATTGCATAATTACTAGTCGCTTTAGCAATAGGAGGTTTTTCAATTAATCCTTTTAAAGCGAAAATTTTTTCTGTTTCATTTTGTTTATTTTTAGGAAGAACAATTCCATATTTACTAACCATTTTTTTTTCAATTTCTTGTATTCCAACAACACATGAATTTGTTTGTATAAAAGCATCGATACATTGTTTTAAAGCTGGTTTTTCATTGGGTGGATTTTTTACAACGTCATCACCCAAAATTACGGCAAAAGGATCATTACCACAGAAAATTTTTCCACATTTTATTGCATGTCCTAAACCCAAAGGTTCTTTTTGACGAACAAATTGAATGTTGGCAATATCACCAATTTTTTTAACCATTATTGCTAATTCTTTTTTATTTTTTTTGATTAAACGGTGTTGCAACTCATAATTGTAATCAAAGTGATCGATAATGGGGTTTTTTGCTTGACTAACAACAATTAAAATGTCTTTAATTCCACTTTTAACTGCTTCCTCAACAATTAATTGAATTGCAGGGACATTAATAATTGGTAGCATTTCCTTAGGTATTGCTTTTGTTGCTGGTAATAATCTTGTTCCTAATCCGGCAGCCGGAATAATTGCTTTTGTTATTTTCATTTTGTCATCAATAATCGTCGATTAAATACTTAATTATATTAATATAATGAATATAAATAACTATTGGTTTTTATTATTAACTATGGTTTATCATTTGATTTATAACCCCACATGTCGTTCAGGATCACATTCTTATCATGTTGTGGAAACATTAGTTGACTATGCTCTAAAAAAAGGAATTAAAATCATTATTCATGAAACCAAATACAAAAAACATGCGACTAAAATTGTCAATGAACTAACCACTGATATCAAAACGGAGGTTAAAATTATTAGTTTTGGTGGGGATGGGACATTACATGAGGTTTTAAATGGTATTGTTGATTTTGAAAAAACAACATTAGCAATTTTACCATTAGGTAGTGGTAATGACTTTGCGAGGTATTGAGGAATAGATCTAAATGTTACCCCAACAACGATGCTTGATCAAATTATCACACAATACAAACCTAAAAGAATTGATTATTTGCTTATTAATGATTCATTAAGAGTGATTAATTCTGTTAATTTAGGAATGAGTGCTAGTGTGATTAAATTTATGGAAAAATTAAAACATTTCAAACCACGATTAAAGTATTTAATTGCTACTTTTTGTAAATGTGTATTTTATAAAAATTTTAATTATTTGATTTCATTCGACAAAAAACCATTTATTAAAGTAATATCTCCTTCAATTACTTTTTGTAATGGACCATATTTTGGTTGTGGGATGTTAATTGCTCCTGGAGCTGAAGCTAATGATGGTATCATTAAAACTTCAATTATTCATAAATTTAATCGTTTAGCGACATTACGAATTTTAATGCGATTAAAGAAAAATAAAATTAATTTAGAAAGATGCTATCACGATATCAATAGTAAAGAGGCAGATGTTGTTTTTGCAAAAAATGATATACAAGCAGATGGACAATTATTTTATGACTATGATCATCTAAATATAAAAATCGTTACCAAAAAATTAAGAATGCTATTACCAACTTGGAGAATAAAAAATAAAAATGATTAGTTTAGTTCCAACACCACACATTGGTGCAAGGAAAAATGAAATTGCTAAACGTGTTTTGATGCCAGGTGACCCACAACGAGCAAAATACATTGCCACAAAATATCTTCATAATTTCAAACTCGTCACTTCCATTCGTGGTATTTTAGGTTATACGGGTTTTTATAAACAAAAAAAGGTTACCATTATTGCCCATGGTATAGGCATTCCTTCAATAGGTATCTATGCTTATGAACTTTTTCATTTTTATAATGTTAGTACTATCTATCGTATTGGTTCAGCCGGTTCGTACCAAAAAGATTTAGATATAGGAAAAGTTATTCTAGTTAGCAAAGCATGAAATGATTCAAACGTTAGTAAATGATGAAAAGTTACCGAAGATGAAAAAAATGTATTTTATCCAACAAAAAAATGTAATGATAACATTTTAAAAACCGCAAAAAAAATGAAAATAAGTGTTTTACAGGAAAATGTTTCTTCAGAGGATTGTTTTTATAAAGATTATTCAATTTTTACTGCCCGAAAAATAATGGGAAATGTAAATGTTTGTGAAATGGAAGCATATGCTTTATTTGCATTAGCAAAGAAATTTGGTAAAAAAGCCGCTTGTTTGCTGACAATTAGTGATAATCTCATTACTAAAGTATCAATGTCACCAAAACAAAGAGTTAGCAAATTTAATCAAATGGTTAAGTTGGGTTTAGAAGCAATAATCAAAGAATAGCGATATTTGTAATCTAAAAAATTTAATTTAAGATTAAAATGCTCACTTTTATGGTTTGGTTATAAAAGTAACATAGTGCTTCTTATTATTATTCATATTAACAAATTAACAAATCTCACTCCAATTCTTTTATATTTTTTTTGTATAGCAATATATCGCAATTTTATGGAAGTAATGTATTTAAATTTTTATTTTTTTATCTGCTTTTATTTATTTTGCTCCGCTTCTTCTTCTTCATTTTGTTCTATATTATCACTATTTTGTTTTATTGGTTCAATTTCATTATTACATACATCATTTTTAATTTTTTCATCTAGGCTCATAATTTTTTCACTATTTATCGCGTCAATTCTACATTTTAAAAGAACCGCTAAACATGCAATAATTGTACGTACACGGTCTTTTTTTCTTCATTTGTTATCGTTAAATTTAGTAGCAAAATCTTTTCAATTCTCATAATGATCGGTGCTTCATAATTCTGTTAAAAAACAAATTAATTGGCTAATAATTGTATCTTTTGCTGGTGTATTTTCATTTGTATTTTGTTGTAGTGATTCCGTTGATTTTTCTTGCATTACTACATATGCGTTTTTTATACTACTTCTTGTTATAATTTTTGTTATCACATCCAAATTATTAATTTTGTCACTATTTATTTTTTCAACATCGCAATTTAAAAGTCTAGCCAGATGCTCAATAGATGATTTATTTGCTCCTTTGTTTTTTCATTCATCATCATCAAATTTTTTGAAAAAATCCTCTTCATAGATTGTGTATTGTTTATCATTTAATCATAAACTTAATAACACAAGGGCAATACTTCGACTTTGATTTTTTCTTTCTTCAATTAGATTTTCCACTTCTTTTTTTATATCATTTTTTATATCATTATCAAGATTTTCAATAAAATCACCATTTATTTTTTTATATTGACAAAACAATTTAAGGCATATGTAAGAAATAGTTTTTTTATTTTTTTCTTTCCATTCATTATCATTGAATTTGTCTATAATTCTTTGTCAAATTTCATCAAATTTTTTTTCCTCTATACCAGTCACTATTTGTTCGTCTAATAATTCAATAAATTTTTGCGCAACTTTTTGTGCAATCATTTTTTTGTCTTTTCTTTTTACCGATAATACATATTCATCATATGACTTCTTCGATGTTGTATAAGTAATCCAGTTACTAATATAACTAGTAATTATCATTTTAAATATTTCGAGTATTTCATTATTTGTTGGATTATCAAAAATTAAATTCATGTCATCATGATATTTTCTATCAAAAAAAGTAGCAATTTCCATAATCATGTCACTTTCGTTAATCGCCACATTTTTTTCGTCATAGAAAAGATATTTTTTATCGTCATAACCAACAGTAAATGTTGGTAAATAATTAGAAATCGCTTCTTCTATTTCAAGTAAAATTTTTTTATAATTTTCGACAATAAGATCATATTTACATTCCAAATTTTCAGGAAGGTTTGTTGCTATAATTTCGTTTATTTCACTTGCTCTTATATATCCATAAAGAGCTTTGTGAAGTCCTGTTAATGTTTCACGTATCTGTTTGAAAATTGATTTGGAAACTTCGCTACGATCAGTAAAACGACAATCATTAAATATATAAACGATTTCGCTCATTTTTTCATCGATGAAATCATCAGCTTTTAAATATTTTCGATCATATCCTTCTTTAAAATCAACTTTGTGTTTAATGGCAATTTCATTAATTAGTTCACTAGCTTTTGTATAGATTTTTGGTAGGAAATCTTTTTTAGTTTCAATTATTTTATTTTTTTCAAAATAATCTTTGACTATTTTTTTAATATTATCATTAACAAATATATCTCTTATTTCTACTTCATATGTTTCTTTTATGATAGCAACAAGAAAATCGATAAATTCAGACTCTGAATATTTTTTATCATCATCTCAATCAACTTTGTAAAGATATTCAAAAATCTTTTTAGATATCAAATTATTTTTTGGAAGTATAGTAGCTTGACTTTTCTTACAAACAGAAGAAACCGATTCGTCAATGCTATCTAGTATGCGTTCAACTTTTTCCGTTCAATCGAGATATAAATCTTTGATTTCATCGTTAAATTTTTTTTCATCGAAATCACCATAAAAATCTTTAATTGCGTCAATATATACTTCAACATATTCACCATATTTATTCACGGGCATTGTCATAATTTTATCTATTATTATCACATCATAAAAATCCTCAAGTTTCATATTACGACGATCTCAAATAATTGTACGTTCACCATTATCTTCTATTTTAATTCTGGCTTTAATAAGGATATCGTTCATATAATTTTTAAGCATAGTTTTAAATTTTTTAACTTGTTTTGATAAAAATAACGTCTTGTTAAAGTATCACGAACGAATAATATTGTCAATAAATACCAAAAGCAATTTTTCATCGTTAGCAAATGTTTCACATTTCTCTTGTATTACGTCTCATATTCCATGTTCAACAATGTAATCAACAACGAATGTTGGGATATCATTTTCAATGAATTCTTCGATATTATTTCCAGATATTATTTCCTTTTTAGTTATCGAAACATCTTTATTAGTAAGATTAGATTTTTTTATACTATTATCTTTGATGATATACTGTTCATTGTTGTTATTATCCTCTAGTAAGACCACATAAGAATCATTTAAAATTTCGCAAATTTTATCTTTAGTATATTTTATTCCTCCTTCTTCTTTATCCACAAAGCTATTTAATACTTCATCGTCAAATATATACCCCAATTCCTCCATTGAAAAGTAATTTAACAACTCACTTTTTGTTTTAAGGAATGTGACCATCATTTCTTTTATCCAATCAATATTTGAATTAATAATGCGATCACTAAGTTTATCTTTAATTACGTATTTATTATTTTCAAATTGAAATAAAATTTGATATTGTTTCATTTCACTTCTTATTCATTCTCGCACTTTTTTGTCATCTATTTCGTTTATTTTAATACTTGTTTCGTCATCAAAAAATTTTTCGATTATTTCTAATAGATTTTTGTCACTAACACCATAATGTCAATATTTGTAACTATTCTTTATCATTTGTAAAATCAAATTATGACTTTCCTTCACTGTTATAAATTTTTTATCTCCTATCATCTTTTTTATGAAGTCCATTGCCTTTTTCCTTGCTCTTGGCAATGCTTTAGGATCAAGAGCAAAACTTATGGAAAAACGATCAAATATTGCAGGTAAATCAGCAGTACTAATTCTACGATAAGTACGGCCTGAAATAGTAACTTTGTTAATAATAGAAAAAGTACCACTAAAACATTGATTCATAGCACTTACAATATATTGTTCAACATTTTCTTCTTCATTTTTAGAATCACTTTTTTTATCATCAATAGTAATAGTATTTTTATTAGGTTCCTCACTTTTTTTACTTGATTTTTTATAGTCATTTATATTGTCATCTTTTTTATTTTTAGTAGTAGGTGGTTTTATATTTTCTTTTTTACTATCGTCATGTTTATCTAATGATCGTGGTATGATCTTTTCTTCTTTCTTTACATCATCATCATTATCATTATTATTACCAATACAAATAGCTTTTTCAAACATCTCGTCGACTTTGTCTAGTAGTTCTTGTTTGAATTGCTCTAAAGAATTTATTCGCTCATCTAAATTTTCATTAGTTTCATTTTTTAGTTTTTTATATTCGGGTGATTCGTCATCAAGATCAAGATTATGTTCAAATATATACTTAATATCATCAAGTAGTTCTGATATTTTTTTGCGTTTTCTTTCCTGTTCTTCTTTTCTTCTTCGTTCTTCTTCTTCCGCTTCTTTGCGTTTTCTTTCCTCTTCTTCTTTTCTTTTTCGTTCCGCCTCTTCATTTTTTTCGATATATTTTTCTAATTTTTGTTTAAATTTTTCAAAAGCTTTAATTGCCGTATCTAATTGTTCATCGGTATGAGTTGGCATTTTAGTTAATAGAGTGTGTTCATTTACTAAATCTTGAAAAGTACTTTGATTAGTTGATTCATCTAACTCGTTTATATATGAATCTATGTTATCAGTCATCAAGTTACTGTAAAGTTGATCCACTTGGGTGATTAAATTTCGCAATCTTTCCTCTTTTTCCTCTCGTGCTTTTCTTTTTCTTGCTGTATTAATACGGTTTTCTACTTTTTCTTTAAATCGTCCGTACGCAACAATTGCTGCATCTAATTGTTCATTGGTATCAGTAGGTATTAAAAGTAATTCGCTGTAATTCTCCGATAAATCATTTGGTTCACCTATTAATGTTATTAATATGCTTCAAAGTTTTTCAATGTCACTTTTTAAAATTTGCAATTTTTCGTTTCTTTTCGTTGCAATACATATTTCTAATTTTTCTTTAAATCGTTCGTACTTACCAATTGCCGCATCTAATTGTTCTTCACTATAAGTTTGCAATGAATCTAATTGTTTGTACTCATTCGTTAATTCATTTTGCCCGTTTGTTAATTTTACTAATTCTTTTCAAAGACGATCAACTGTAGATCGTAAATTTCGCAATCTTTCCTCTTTTTCCTCTCGCTCTTTTCTTTTTCTTTCTTTTTCAATACGTTCTTTTAATTTTTTTTCAAATTCTTTTGTTAGTTTAATTGCCTCATCTAATTTTTCTTCACTATCAGTTGACATTGATATCAATTGGTTGTAGCTATCCGCTAAATCATTTTGCTCGTTTATTAATTGTAATAATGTGTTTCAAAGTTGTTCAATGTTATCTCGTAAATTTTGTAATTTTTTCTTTTTTTCCTTTCAATATGTTTATCTAATTTTTCCTTAAAATTTTCATACGCACTAATTGCCACATTTAATTGACTATCGTCTAATTGTTCAACATCATTAGTTTGCATTGAATTTAATTGTCTGTACTCACTCGTTAAATCATTTTGCTCGTTTGTTAATTTTACTAATTCTTTTCAACGTTGTTTAACGGTATCTCGTAAATTTCGCAATTGTTCCTCTTTTGCTTTTCGTTCCTTTTCCGCTTTTATTTTTCGTTCTACTTCAATACGTTCGCATAATTTGATTTGAAGTTGCTCATAACCATTGATTGCCTCATTTAATTTTTGATATGTACTAATTGATATTGAATTTAATCGATCACGTTCATTTCTTAAATTTTGGTCTTTTCTATCTATCAATAATTCTAATTCTCTTAAAAGCTCATCAACCTTCTTGAATAAAGCACGTCATGTTTCCATTTTTTCTTCTCTTTGTGCTTTGAGATAAGATAATAAATCTTGTTTAAATTTTTTAGCATTTTTAATTTTCGCATCTAATTTCTGGTCGGTATCGTTTGACATTTGTACTAATTGATTGTATTCACTTGTAAGATATTGATCGCCAAAATCATCTATTAATTTCTCATTTGCTTTTCAAAGATTATTTATATCATTGAGTAAATTTCGCAATTGTTCCTCTTTTTTCTCTTTGATATATTTTTTCAATTTCTTTTCAAATTCTTTATATTTATTAATTGTCTTATTTAATTTTTCATCGCTATTAGTTGGCGATAAATTTATTAAATCGTAGTATTCTATTGTCAAATTATTTTGTTGACCTATTAATTCTACTAATTCTCTTCAACGACGGTCAACTACAACTTGTAAATTTTGTAATTCTCGCTCTTTTTCCTCTCGCTCTTTTCTTTTTTTCTCTTTTTCAATGCGTTTTTCTAGTTTCTCTTTAAATCCTTCATACTTACTAATTGCCGCATTTAATTGTTCAACATTGTTAGTTCACATTGAACCTAATCGTCTGTACTCATCCGTTAAATCATTTTGATCGGTTATTAATTTTGCTAATTTTCTTCAAAGCTGACCAACTGCAACTCGTAAATTTTGTAATTTTTTCTCTGCTTCTTTTCGTTTTCTTTCCTCTTCTTCTTTTCTTCTTCGTTCTTCTTCCTCTTTGCGTTTTCTTTCCTCTTCTTTTCGTTTTCTTTCCTGTTCCGCTAAAACTCTGTCATTTCCTCCTTCACCATTATTCAAATTTTCCTGGTTATCTATATTAGGCATTCTCTCTTCTAGGTCATTTCCAGCACGCTCTCTTATAATTTGTTCAATATTATTAGTACGATTATTAGTACTATTTTGAAGAAGTTTATTAATGATATCTGGTCCTGCTATAGCTCCAGCTATCACTAACCCCTCTCTTGCATAAGCAAGCATTCCGGTATTTATGTTGTACGATGCTCTTACAGCGCTAATCACATTTTTACTAAAACCCGATATATTGCTACCATCATTGAAGGGTATCCCCATTAAATCAAGAAAGAAGTCACTATGTGTACCTAATCCCGCATTATCAACAAATGATATATTTGTAATAAAACTCACCTTATCGGTTAATACTAATTGTGGTATGCTTGTTGCTAGATAAATAATAGTAACAGCAGTAGTAATTATTGTTATTCATTTCATATACGCTTGACCATATTTTGCAAAATGATCTTCAAGAGTAAAAGAAATTATTTTTTTATTATTTAAAACCGCTAGTGTGTAGGAGGCAACAGCTTTTTCTAAAGCAATAATACTATGATTTGTTTGTGCGATAGGAATGAAATCATCCATTACTTTTTTGAAATCGATTGTTTTTCCATTAACATATTTTTTTCTTTCGCAATATAAATAATTAAAAAAATCCTCAAATTTATTATTTGTTAATAAAGGTTTGGCTTCGTTAGGAATGTATCTAATAACGTTGTATGGATTTTGCAATCATTCCGCAAGTGCTTTATGATAGAAATTAATGGCAACAGTTTTTTCAAGATTTCGATTACCAACATCTTTCGCAATTGCACGATCATCGATAATTTTGCGATTACTAGTAACAATATCACAAAGAAATGATATTAATTTCTCTATTTTTTTATTTAGGGAAAGGGAATTTCCATTAAGACTATCAAGGAAAATTTGAAGTTCCTCTTTACAGTAATCTATTGTCTCTTTTTTTGCTTTTTTAATTTCTTCTTTTATTTTTAGGTTAACTGCATTATTTTTATTATTTTTATCTTTTTCATCAATATAGTAAATTCCACCATTTTTTTCAACATCAAAAAAACAAGAAGCAATATCCTGACCTATTACATCATAATCGATATTAAATTTTAGATTTTTTGGATCAAAAAATAAACTCCAGTCAATTTTTTCGCATTGCTTAAAAAAATTTGTATCAAAAAAAATGTCACGCTGGTACGGTAGAAAATGAAAAGGAGTATCATTAAGATTATTGTCTGGAAGATTATTGTCTGGAATAAATGTGTAACAAAATTTCAAACGTTTTTGGTATGTTTTTATAATGTAACATTGGAACATATTTCAAGCATACATTGCATACCAAAGATATTGATCAATTAATGCTTTTTTTATTAAATCACTATTTAAGTAAGCATTAAAATCGCGATTAGCAAAATTTTTATCATCCCTATATTTTTTTAATCACGGGTATTTTGTCGTTAATTCATTGATTTTTAGTGTTTTGTAATCATCATCTGCTAGAGTGGATGTGTTTTTTAAATGACTTTTTTTAAAAAAATAATTCCTTTTAGGTAGCAAATCACTGATAATACTTAAATTCGGAAATATTACTAACGATAAAGAAAAAATCTTGAAAATTTTTGATTTATTATTTTTTCGAATCATATTTTAAGTCTAACATATAAAATAGCATATGATTATATGGTTATTACGATTATACAACTATATATATATATATATATATATATATAGTTTAATAATTCATTCTAGGCATAGAATATTCTTATGTACGATACACGATAGTTGATGAATTTTTTAAGCATTAATTGACATTAACAAATCTATTTGTTTATTTAGTTTTCGGATTCAGCTACAATTTTACTTGGATCACGGGATTTGGTAATGGAATCAACCATTTCATCTTTCAATGTCATATTTTCTTGATTTAAAAAATCATCATATTTTTGTTTTAATAAGCTAATATCATCATTTTTACCGTTAATAATAAATCTTAATATCTCAATTCAATCATCAATTTTTCTAATCAATTCATCGATATTTTTTATATTAAGTTTAGACATGAGTAATGAGAGCAAATTTAATGCTTTTTTTTGCATAGGCGACAATTTTTTGTCAATCGTTTTCTTATCAATTTCTATAACTGTCATTTTTCCACGGATTCCAATATCATTAAGTGAAGGACCAATTTTTTGTAAATAGCAACAAAGACCATAAATTAATCTTACTCGGTTAGAAATATTGGTTCATTCATCGATTTTTTGTCGTAGTTCTTCTAAATTTTTCATACCATTAGCATTGAGTAAATCAACTAAATCCTTCACCATAATAAATTTTTCAACACTCTCCTTTATGATATCATTAGACATTAGTGTATTTATCAGTTTTTTACTTATTTCGCTAGATTTATATCCCAAAAAATTTGCCATGTCTTCTATTTGTTGTTGGTGTTTAATTCTTCATTGTTCGTCATCGAATTTTGTTGCAAAAGTATCTCAATCAAAATAATTTTCATCTCACAAGGAACTTAAATAAAAAGGAAGTAATTTCTCTTTAATATCATCATATTTTTTTTGTTCTTTTTCTATTTTTTCTTTTGAAGTCATAATTCTACTGAATGTTTTTTGAATTTTTTCAATTAATTGGTTTGCCTCATCAATTATTTCTTTATCCAAATTGTTAATCTTGTTGGCATTTAAATCCGCAATTGAACAATTTAATTTTTTGGCTATTTTTTCGATCGTTGATTGATTTTCTACTCTATTTTTTCATGTTAAGTCGTCAAACTGCTCAACAAAATCATCTCAACTCGTATAACTCTTATCTACTAGTCGTACTAGATAATAAGAAATTAATTCGTTTTTATCTTTTTCATATTGTTTATTTTTATTTTCGAGATCTTCAATTAATCGTCGTGCTTCACCAATTATTTCTTCACCTAAATTACTAATTTTGTTAGCATTTAAATCCTCAATTGAACAATCTAATATTTCAATCAAATTTTCAATGGTTGGTTTATTTTTGTCCTTATTTTTTCATGTTGAATTATCGAACTGTTTGACAAAATTATCCCAATCTATATATTTTTCGTCTACCAATTGGGCTAAATAATAAGAAATTAATTTTTTTTCATTTTTTTTGCTTCTATCTAACCCTTGTTGATAACCAAATAAATCTTCAGTCTTGTTTTTTATTTTATCATCTAAACCACCAATTTTATCGCTATTTAATTGTTCAATTGTACAATTTAGCAATCGAGCTAAAATTTCAATAGTTGGTTTATTATTTTTATCTTCTTTTCATTCATTATCATCAAATTGTGTAACAAAACTATCCCAGTCATAAAGAGAAGAATTTTCAACCCATAAATCAAATAAGAGAAAGGGAAGTAATTTATCACTAGTTTGATCATATTGTTGTTTTTTGGCAGATTCATCTAATGTTGTTTTCTTTTCATTAATTAGATTTTGTGTTTTAGTTTTTGTTTCTTCATTCAAGCCATTAATTTTATCGCTATTTAATTGTTCAATTGTACAATTTAGTAATCGAGCTAAAATTTCAATAGTTGGTTTATTATTTTTATCTTCTTTTCATTCATTATCATCAAACTGTTTAACAAAATCATCTCAAGTCGTATAATTTTCATCCGTTAATTGGGTTAGACAATAAGTGATAAAATCATTTTTAATTTCATCATATTTTTTACTTCATTCTGTTGTTATTTTGGCTCGTAATTTACTTATTTCACCTTGTTTTTCTTCTATTAGTTTCAGTGTTTTTTTCTTTATTTCTGGGGATAAATTTGAAATTTTATCGCTATTTAATTGTTCAATTGTACAATTTAGTAATCGAGCTAAAATTTCAATAGTTGGTTTATTATTTTTATCTTCTTTTCATTTTTGATCATTAAATTGATCAAGAAATCCATATCATGTCGTATATTTCTCATCTACTAATCAGACTAAACAATATGAAACTAGTTCGTTTTTATACTGATCATTAGTATTTTTTAGAGTTATCATTTGATCTTTTAATCCTTTTATCGGTTTTTGATATATGTCGATAAATCCTTTTATGCTAGTAATTGTTTCACCATCTAAACTATTAATTTTGTTAGCATCTAGATCGTCAATTGTGCAATTTAATAATCCAATTAAATTTTCAATAGTTGGTTTATTTTCTTCACTATTTTTCCATGTTGGATTATTGAATTTTTGGACAAAGTCTTCCCAATTTGTATAGTCTTTGTCTGTCAATGTCAATTGAGCTAAATAACAAGAAATTAATTGTTTTTCATATTCTTTATTTTTATCTTGAAGTTCGTTAATTTTTTTTTCGAAATCATTTATTGGTACTAGATATTTGTCAATCAAACGTTTTGCTTCATCAATTGTGTCTGTGTCTAAATTATTAATTTTGTTAGCATTTAGATCCTCAATTGAACATTTTAATAAAGTAACTAATTTTTTAATAGTAGGTTGGTTTTTTGTGTCATTCTTTCATGTTGGGTTATCAAATTGTGTAACAAAATTATCCCAATTTGTATGGTCTTTATCCGCCAATTGGACTAAATAAAATGAAATCAATTTTTCCTGGTCTTTTTTGTATTGATCATTACTATTTTCTAGATTTGTTGTTTTGTTATTTGAATCTTTTAGACTATCTGTATACTCTTTAATTAAACTTCGCGCATAACTTTTTGTTTCCTCATCTAAACCATTAATTTTATTAGCATCTAATTGTTCAATAGAGCAATTTAAATGTTCTGCCAATTTTTTAATTGTCAATTGTCTTTTGTCACTATTTTTTCATGTTTGATCATTAAATTGTTTAATAAAATTTTCTCAATCTATGTATTTTTTATCTGCTAATCGTGCTATATAGCAAGAAATTAATTCGTTTTTAACTTTGTCATAATCTTTATCACCTTTGTTTAATGTTGGTAGTTTACCTTCTCGTTCATTTATTTGACTTTTTAATTCTTTTATTGGTTTTTGATATATGTCGATAGATTCTTTTATGCTATCGATTGTTTCACCATCTAAACTATTAATTTTGTTAGTATTTAATTCTTCAATTGTGCAATTTAATAATCCAATTAAATTTTCAATAGTTGGTTTACTTTCTTCACTATTTTTCCATGTTGGATTATTGAATTTTTGGACAAAATTATCTCAATCCGTGTAATTTTCATCTGTTAATTGGGCGAAATAACAAGAAATTAATTGTTTTTCATATTCTTTATTTTTATCTTGAAGTTCGTTAATTTTTTTTTCGAAATCATTTATTGGTTCTAGATACTTGTTAATTAATCGTTTTGTTTCATCAATTGTGTCTGTGTCTAAATTATTAATTTTGTTAGTATCCAGATCGTCAATTGAGCAGTCTAATTCTTCAGCTAGTTTTTCGGTAAATAGTGATCTACCAAGGACATTTTTCCATGTTTTATCATTAAATTGTTTAACAAAATCATCCCAATTTGTATGGTCTTTATCCGCTAATTGAAATAAGTAATAAGAAATTAATTGTTTTTTACATTTTTTATTTTTATCTTGAAGACCATCAATTTGACCTTTTAATTTATTTATTGGTTCCAGATATTCATTGATTAATCGTTTTGCTTCACCAACTATTTTTTCACCTAAACCATTGATTTTGTTAGCATTTAGATCATCAATTGAGCAATTTAATTTTTCAATTAATTTTTTGATAGTTGGCTGTCTTTTTCCGTTTTCTTTCCATTCCTTACTATCAAATTGCTTAATAAAATTTTCTCAGTCTATGTAGTTTTCATCTACTAATCGTGCTATATAGTAAGAAATTAATTCGTCATTTTTTTCACTTAATTCTTTCACTAATTTAGTCTTTTCGTCTTGTAATTTATTCCAATCTTTATCTTTATCATTTTTTAATATCTCTAATTTATCTTTTAATCCGTTTAATTCACTTTCTAGTTCAGTAATCTTAGTGTTGAATTCATTTATTATGTCTTTTCATTTTTTGATAAATTTTTGCGCATCATTAGTTATTTGTTCATCTAGATCATTAATTTTGTTAGCATCTAGATCTTCAATTGAACAATTTAATAGTGGAAGTAAATTTTCAATAGTTGGTTTATTTTTTTTGTCATTTTTTCATGCTTGAACATTAAATTGCTTAACAAAATTTTCTCAATCTATGTATTTTTCATCTGCTAATTGGGCTAAATAACAAGAAATTAATTTTTCTTTATTTTCTTTCAATTCCTTCTCTACTTTTAATATTTCATTTTTTATTTTTTTTATAAATTTACTACCATTTATCATGGATATTTCTTCGGCTAAAATCCCAATTTTGCTATCAATAACAAAATGGGAAGTTAACTCATCTAAAGAATTTAGGTGCAAAATATCTATTAGATCGTTTAAATTTTTTTTGTTTTCATTTTTTCACTGTTTATTATTTAGATTTTCTCGTAATTTTGCTAATGTTATTGTTTGTGTTTCAAGCAAGCAATTTGCGAGTAATAAAGCATCTTTTCGCAAATTAGGGTCAGCAAGATCAGTTAATTTTTCCATTAAACCATCAAAACTATTAGTGTTGTATTTTTTCATTAATTTTTCGAATGGTTCAAATTTAAAATCAAGGTCTTTTTTAATCGCTTCTAGATTCCTAAGCTTTTCATTTAATTCATGAATTAATTTTTCAGATTCATTATCTTTATTAGAGCACGAAATTTGAAAAAGAAAGATTGGTAAAGCACTAAAACTAATTAATAAAATTTTGAGTAGTTTTACCTTGAATTTTTGTTGTTTCATCATATTTAACACAGCTTACAATGTCATTCAAGCAAATAAGCATAAAAAATTATGGAAATCATTATTAAAATTATAAACCTCCATTCTAATTGTGTTGATATACTTTATGGAAAACAAAATTTATGGTAAATCGATGTTTGTCATTTAATAATGAAATTTTATTTCATTCTTACGTTTTGTATTTGTAACACAAAAAATGTTCAAATTTGCCGTAATATTGTAACATTTAACGACTTTTCATTTATGCTTATGCATAATTGTGTATAATAAAAATAAAATAATTATAAGAATTAAGGTGGTAAGTCATGTTAAGTCTCAAAAAAAGTAAAATTTTTAAAAAAATGATCATTTCTTCGCTTGTTGTTGCACCACTAACATCATTGGCTTTTATTCCTAGTATTTCACAAAAAATGGAAAAACAAAATTGTTCTTTAGTTCAAATTAAGAACGACAAGTCTTCTTTTGTGGACAAACCAATTTTGTATCAATTTGAAACAGAAGCAATTAATTATTTTCCTAACACTATTCCACTTAAATATGAAAAAATTGATTGAAATTTACCATTTCATGTTTTAGTTAATAGTTTGGATAGTTTTGACGGTAAAAACTATTTTAAAGATTATTTAACAAAGTTAGCAATTGATTTTGATTGTCTACCAGATATCAAACAACACACATTTATTACTGTAATCAATTTAATTAATAATCTTGAAAATTCATTAAAAAATAAAATAGAGTATGCTAACTTCCAAATTGAATATTATAAAAAAAATAAAGAAAAATTGCTTGGAATTTTTAATATTTTTGCTAAAGAAAACAATTTTGATGATTTGGATGTAAGTAAAATGAATCTTTCAAAAATTAAACAAATAATTGTTAATAAATTTGATATTAGTGGTAATGAATTGGATGATTTAACATATGATGAACTAATAAACATGTGTAAATCAAATAATACAGAAGCAATTAAACAAATAGATGAAACAATCCAATTTTGTGAAGCATACAAAACTAGTTGTGAATCTAAATTAAGTCCTTTAAATACGACAAAGCAAGAGTTAATCAATTCACTTAATAATTTTGCTAATGTATGAAAGAAGAACAATAATTGATACAAAAACTTTGATTCTGAAAAAGAAATGTTAGATGAAATGAAAAAAGACTATGAAAAGAATAAAAAAGTAGATTTTGGTAATGCACCAAAAGTTAATTTACTACATCTATTTTCTTTGGTTTTCTCAAATATTGAAAAAGACCCATTGTCATCATTTTCTTTTAATTTTCTTTGAAATTAAAACTTAATTTTTATTTTTTGCTATTAATATTTTAATCATTAATGATTTGTGATGGTTAATCATTGTATGGACGAAAATACTCGATAGTTTTTGGTTGCATTTTCTATAATCAAATGATAATGAATTTTATTAATATCATTAGGAAAAAGAGTAAAAAAAACAAATTAAGTAAACAAGAGATAGATTACATAATTAAAAATGTAGTTATGGGGAAAATTCCTGATTACTTAATTACTGCCTGGTTAATGACATTTTATATTAATGGTTGTAATTTAGATGAAGCCTATTTCTTAACACTAGCCATGTGGAAATATAGCAAAAAAATTGATTTAACAAAATTAAAAATAAAGCAACCGATTATTGATAAACATTCAACCGGTGGTGTTGGTGATAAAGTGACACTAATTTTACTCCCAATTATTGCATCATTAGGTATATCTGTGGCAAAACTATCAGGTAAAGGACTTGGTTTTACAGGTGGAACAATCGATAAATTACAATCAATTGGATGTCAGACAGAATGGTCGCAAAAACAAATGGTTGCATTACTAAAGAAAAATAATATTTTTGTCGCTAGTCAAACAAATGATATTGTTCCAGCTGATAAAATTTTATATAACTTGCGAGATTTAACCGGAACGGTCGATAATTATGGTTTGATTGCTAGTTCAATTTTAGCAAAAAAATTTGCTATTTTGGGGACACATGTTTATTTAGATGTTAAATATGGTTCAGGAGCTTTTTGTCAAACATACCAACAAGCAAAGCAATTAGTTAGATATTTAAAATATATTGGCAAAAAAATGCAAAGAAAATTAACGATTATTATTTCATCGATGCAACAACCATTAGGCAAAGCAATAGGTAATCTTATTGAAGTAAAGGAAGCAATAGATTTTCTTTCTGGTAATACTAATAGTTATTCGGATATTAAGGAATTAATTTATCAATTCGCAATAAAAATTTTAGTTGAAACGGAAAAAATATCATATTCTGATGCAAAAGAAAAAATTAATTTTGCGATCAAGTCAAAAAAAGCATTACATAAATTTTACTTGTGAATTAAAGATCAAAAAGGGATCGATCTATCAAAAAAAAACTTACCATTTAATCCTAAATATAAACTTTTGGTTAAAAGCAATAAATCAGGTTATTTAAATTTGAAATCAACTGCTCAAATTGGTAATATATGTCGGGATTTAGGCGGAGGAAGAATAAAGAAAGAGGATAAAATTGATTTTCAAGCTGGAATACATCTAATGAAAAAAAATGGTGATTATGTTAAAGTTGGTGAAGTAATTGCTGTGTTATATTCGTCAAAAAAAATTAATGACGATATTAAGAAAGAATTTTTAGATAATATTGTTATTAAAATATAAATTTACTAATTCAATTTTATAAATATAAGACATGTTGATTTATTGGAATTTAACAAAATAATCTTTGTGAAATAATTTGCAGAATTGTTTTTTCTTTAGTCTATTAAAAAGTATGCTAAATGTCAGTTCAATCATCTGATTATTTTTGTATGCTATTATAATTTTGCTTACTACGAAATTAACAATTATTAATAAGTACATTGATCTCAAATAACCACTTCTCTATTTAAGTAAAATGGGCATTTATAATGCATTGATATTACACCAAAGTAATAATTGTTATTTATCATTATCAATATGATTAAATGAATGTTTATACAACAAAATCAAATCGTCTACGGAATTTAAATATTTTTTTAAAAAAAGGTATTTTTTTTTGAAAATAATATCGCAAATTTTTTTAATATTTTCGGTTTTACCTCAATGAATAATATTATGGCATGAGGGGCATATAGCTATTAAATTATCCTTAGAATTTATGTCTAATGATTTAAAACTTTCTCTCATTTCACAGGGAATAATATGATGTATATGTAATATAGGTTCATTATTTGATTTTATATCAAGTTTGTGTGAATCTTTTATTCAACACTTATAATTACACATTTTTTTTATTTCATCTTTTAGATCATTACTACAATGCACATTATTTCGATATTTTGATTCAATATCAAATAAAAAATCCTCATTTGAGATAAAATTGTTGATTACGTGATTGTAATCATATTTATCGTTTAATAAATAGTAGGTTCCTCATAAACAAATATTCCTATTTGTACCAATGTTGAAATAACTCAAATACGAATCTTGTCATATTTTTTATCATCAGTTATAAAATTAAAATTTTCGCGATTTAAATCTTTTCGTGATCGTATAAAGGGAATTCAAGATTCAAAATCATTTTTACTCAATTTACCATATTTTTTCATCAAAAAAAAGATAATTCTAAATGGGAAGAGAGAAGGTGTTTTTGTTCGATTTGTGGCTTTATTGTTTGTATATTTAACACGCATTAGGCATATGATGAATGATTCGAGAACATCATTTCATTTTTGCAATTCATAATTTTTTAGCATGTTTAAACCATCAATTGTTAGCATATATCGTTTCCCTTCAATTGATGGACACTCATCAATTAAACCGTAAAATAGAGGATTATTTAAAAAATGTGATATGCACGATTTATTTTTTGGGTGATTAGGAAATATATCGTGCAAATATTGTTTTATTTCTATTTTTATTTGCTTAAATGTAGGTTTTTTGTTATTAATATAATGTAGAACACCAAATGTTCTATCATTCATATATTTGTCATTATTTTTCGCATTAAAAGGTTGGTCAAAAATTCTACCATTTGACGGTGCTTGCCATTTGATATTCCGTAGTATTTTTTTTCGCATTACTTAATGAGGCATTTTTGAAACAATTAGTTCACAAAATTTTGGTGGAAAACATTCACCTATAACTTTTCGAATCAAATTTTCATTTGCTCATTTTGGAATATTTCAATTATCAGGAATACCACATATTCGCATCAACTCTAAAATACTTAATGCTCTAGCATCAGAATATTTTCCATTTTTCAATTTTCAACCAGGATGGACATTATTTTGCGATGATATAGCACCATTACATATCGTTACAGTTGGTGCAGGTTTATATCATTCCATACGTTTATATGTAGTGGAAAATGCACTAATTTTTTTACCTTTTTTATTTATTGGGAAGTATTTTTTATTTTTCAAAGCTGTTTTTCCTGTAGGAGTGTGTGACATCCATAGTATGTGATTTTTATTATGATACAAAGCACGGTGATATTTATGAATCTTGGATTGTTCACCATTTTTTAACGATGGTAAATCACCAATCGCATCATAAACAGTGATTTGATTATATTTCTTTGGTAAATTTCATTCCTTTTTGGAAATGAGTATTATCGCACGTTTTCGATGTTGTGGTGTTTTAAAATCAGCAGCATCAAGCACTTGCATTTTTATATGATATTTATATTGCAACAATTCGTTTGTTATATATTCACTAATTTTAATTTTTTTTCTCCTAATGTAAATAGGGAAATTTAGTATTGGTGGAACATTTTCAATTAATATATTGTCCGGTTTTGTGATTTTGATGAATTTTATTACATATTTTATTAATTTGTTACGCGGATCTTCAATTAGCATTTTACCCGCTACACTCATGCCTTGACATGGTGGAGTAGCTAATAAAAATTTACAATCATTTTCTTTTCATATTTTTATTAGTTTTCTAAAAACACTATTATTTGTTATGTCCCCACATATCATTTTAGTATTAGGATATACATGTCGATAAAACATTGCTCTTTCGTGTAATAATTCATTTGCAGCAATGATATTAATTCGCTGTCTTTTTAAAAATAATTCATCGATTCCAACATTTGAAAAAAGTGACATTCCATTAATCACCTTATCCTTATTTTTTTTTGGCATATTAATTAATATACCATTTATTATTAAAAATAATTATTAATTTTTGTATTTTTTTACAACATCATTTTTTGGAACATATTTTTCATTTTTTTCTAATCCAAATTTATTAAGCATTTTTTCAAATTGTTTTTTTATATTCGTATAGTGTGTGTCATGTGTAAGATTAAATTCATTTCGCAATTTTTCAAAATTTTTTTTAATGTCGATAATATCATTAATGAGTGATTTTATCAAAGTCATCAATTTATCTATATCATCATAAAACTCTCGCTTATTGTTTAATTCATCTAAAAAATCAAAAGAAAATCATAAAATATGGCATCATTGTAAAAATATACTTGTTGAAGCAATAACAACACTATACTTATCAAAAATTTCTTTTATTTTCTTTACATATCGGCGACTAATTTCCAAAAATAAATCATCATCAGGAATAACCATTATTCCAATCTGTTCGGTATTCGGTTGACTTAAGTATTTTTTTGAAATTTTTTCTTTTGCTTCACTTTCAATTTTCTTAATTAAAATATCAAAATCAATTTTGCTATTTTCGTCTGGTTCAGAGGATGAAAATGTTTTTACATCAATAGGAATCCATTTTTCTCTATTTTCATTTAGACGAAATGCAAATTCAACAAAATTATCACCAATTGCCAAATTTTTTGTTCAAAATTTTCCTTTTTCATAGCCACTTTGCTCAAAAATTTGTTCAATTCATTTTTCACCAAAATTTCCGATCTGCTTTGTTGAGCGGAAAAACACATTATTAATTTTATTCATAACTTCTGTGTTACGAAAAATATTTTTACTTATTAATGCTTTTCAATTACGATATTCATTACTTTCATTCACTAATTTATCAATTTGTTTATTAAGGTCATTGATATGTTGTTCATCCACAATAAATTTACTCTCCTTATCTTTTAACTCTCTAATTTCTAATTCCAAGTTTCTATTTTTATTTTTCAAATCATAAAAATCATTATCATTTTTTTGCAATTTTTTAATTCGTTCATCAAGATGATCAGCAAGTTTTGATTTTAAATCACTTATTAAAAGTTCTTCAATTTTTTGTCGTTGTGATTCATTTTCCTTTAGATTATTTTCAAAATAATTAACCAATTTATTTCATGAATAAAATAAGCGTTTAAATCAACTAATCTTTTTTAATTTAAAATTATTATTGTTAGTCATTATAAAAATTTTACCAAATTATTTTTTTATCGTGCAAATATAAATTTACTTTTTTAAAACAATCACTTCCAAAAAAACCGTAATTAGCACTTAATGGGGAAGGATGGGGACAAGAAATAATTTTGTGCTTACTTTGATCAATTAATAATTTTAGTTGTTTAGCATTATTCCCTCATAGCACAAAAACAACATTTTTAGTATGTTCATTAATAAATTTAATTAAATTATTTGTGAAAATATTTCAACCAATTTCTTTATGACTATTTGGTTTATTTTCCTCAACAGTTAATGTACGATTTAGCAATAATACTCCTTGTTTAGCTCAATCAATTAGTGTTTGATCAGTTTCAACTTTACCATATTCATTTTTAATTTCTTTGAAAATATTGATTAAGCTTTTTGGTGTTACACAATCATGATTAACAGCAAAAGCCAAACCATTAGCATAACCTTTTGTGTAATATGGATCTTGTCCAACAATTACCACTTTTGTTGCTTCAAAATTAAAGTATTGAAAACAAGCAAAAATCTTATCTTTTGGTGGAAAAATATTTTTGCTTTTATATTCTTCGTTTAAAAATGATCACATTTTTTTAAAGTACAATTGTTTTACTTCTTGTGCAAGGAAATATTTTCAATTAGTTTTCATTATTAATTTTAAAATGACCAATAATAATTTTATCAAGATAAATCCTATTGTTATCACTAAATAAATAGTTTAAAAATTGTAAATATTTTTCATCATAATTTGTTGTTTTATGGTTGTAAATATTTAATAAATTTCGTTTCATTTCTAAGATTTTATTAAGATTGATGATATAACCAGATTCATTATGTTTTTCAGAGGCCTTGATAAATAAGTCATTATCTTTACATATTTCTAAAAAAAAAGCAGGGAAAATTGTTTGTAATGACAAAGAAACAATATTTTTTTCTGGTTCATTATCATATTCAACAATTTTATATTTAAATAAAGCAATAAAATTATTACCATCAATTTCTTTAGGTAAACGTGTGTCTTTAAAAGCATGAGAAATTTTTAATGGTTTTTCTTTTTCATCAATCTTTAGTTCAAAACTTTTATATGTTGGTAAATATTCCTTATTTTTAGCATAAAGATTTTTATCAATTTTTTCCTTCATGATTCCTTTTCATGTATCACCTATTGCATCATTAATTTGTTTAACATCATTTTGATAGTAAGGAAAAGAAAAATCATCATTATTTTTTGTTGGATTAACATATGACTTAATTAATGATCTTGCTTCAATCAAAATAGGAACGCAGTTGTAAACAAAAATTGTCTTTTTTTCTTGTTTATTTTGTTCATTTGTTTTTGGTGTTACTTTTTCACTCCAATGACAATCATAACCTTTGTCAGTTAATAATTTGTATTGGATATCTTTCCCTTCTAAAATTTGCTTGAAACTAGAAGTGAAACCATTATTTTTTTTATCAACAAAATTATATGTTGGGAAAGGGAAAAAATCCTTTGCAAAATTGAAATTTATTTGGGTTGTTTTGAAAAAAGCATTCGTTTTACCAACAGAATGACAATTAGAACTAGCCATAGCTAATTCATAATAATTTTTTTTTGCCAGATTAATCATTTGTTGTTGGTTGGAATCAGTAAATTCTAACTGTCCACCCCAGGCATTATTTGTTTTCTTTCAATCACCAATTGTCATGTTTTGATATGAAAAACCGCTATCAATTAATATTTTTGTTTGATTTGCAATTTCACTAACAATATTTGTATTAGCTAGAATCATTGTATTTTTATCTTTAATTTCTAATTCATTTATTTCTTTAAAAGTAGGAGAGGATTTATCAAAAGTATTTCATGTAATTTGGTTATCATTATTTTCAAAATTTGGTAAAGTATACGAGCATATTTTTTTTTCTGTTTGCACATATAAACTAGATAAATAGTTTTCATAAATCATATCTTTACCATCGTGTGTGTAAAGTTTTTGCTTGCGGAAATAATAATATGGATCATTCTTATCACTAAGTAAAGCACTACCAACAATTAATGGTGTAGTATTTGCCCAATTTTTTGTACAACTTGTCAAACAAAAAATATTCGGTGTTAATGTTAATGGTAATGTTAAACTAGATAAAAGTAAAATTTTTCTTTTTAATTTCATTATTGCTTTTCACGTGGGACAAATAAACCGATTTTTTTAAGTAATGTTAAATTAATTCTAGTTGTTGCTCCATTACGATGTTTAGCAATAATGAATTGAATATCAATTTCCTTTTGGTTTGTCATAGAGTTTTTTATTTCTTGACTAATTTCATCATTTTTACCTAAATTATCTTGTTCGGGATGATAAAGAAAAGAGACAATATCAGCATCTTGCTCAATTGCTCCTGATTCACGTAGATCAGCCAAAACTGGTCCCGTTGATCGCTTTTCAATATCACGTGACATTTGGGCAAGAGCAATAATTGGTGTATTAATTAAACGAGCAATAGCTTTCAATGTCTTACTAATAAAAGCAACTTCTTGTTGACGGTTATATTGAATATTGCCTTTTATTTTTTGTCCCCGAATTAGTTGAAGATAATCAATAACAACAAGTTTAATTTCATATTCATTTGCCAATTGCTTTAATTTTGATTGAATATCAATAATTGATAAATTGGCACTATCATCGATTAAAATTGGCAGAGTTGAAATTTTATCACAAGCAGCACTAACCATATCTCATTCGTCATCGGAGAAATTACAATTTCGAAGTTTATTGCTATCAATACTTTCAGTTTTTGCACATAAACTAATTAAACGACGACAAATTTGTTCTTTTCCCATTTCTAATGAAAATAGGACAATTTTCTTTTTTTTTGCTTGCTTATTTTTTACTAAATCTTCTGCAGCATTAAAAATGAAATTTAGGGCAATTGCTGTTTTACCCATACCTGGTCGTGCAGCTAAAATAATTAAATCACCTTTTTGAAAACCATTAGTTATATTGTCAATTTCATCAAATCCGATAGGTGTACCTGTAATTGTTCCTTTATCTTTAAAATTAGATTCAAGACTTTTATAGCATTTTGCAATAGCTTTGTCAATTGGTTCAAGTTGGGAATTTTTTTTTCGTTCAATAATATCGAGAAATTTTTTTTGCAAGTCTGCAATTTGTTCGGTTGATTTTGTTCAATCAATTTTTGTTGCCACAATTTCATTAGCAAATTCATCTAATTGACGCTTGGTTGAGGCATTATAAATAATTTCGATATTACTTGTAAAATCATCTTCGTTGTAAAAATTCGTTATCAATGTTTCGATATATATTTGTCAATTTTCAAATTGATATTTTTCGTTTGTCGCAAAAAAGTCAAGTAAAACATTTTTATTAATTTGTATTGAATTATTTTGGTTAAATTCACATAAAGCTGAATAAATTGCACGACATTTGTCACTATAAAAATCTTTTGCATCAAGCGTTAAAATCGCTTCAGTCATTTTTTGGGGAAGATTTAAAATAGTGGTAATAACATCCTCTTCAATTTTTTCAATGTAATTACTAAAAATTTTTTCATTATTCATCTTTTATTTTTTTCTCAACCAAAACATTTAAATAAGCAAATTCATTATGATTAAGATTTAATTTAACAACATGCTTACCAATTTTATAATTTTTAATATTTTGTTCAAACATAGTTTTATCGATAGTAATATTGTATTCTTGTTTTAATTTATCGATAATCATTTTATTTGTAATTGTTCCAAAAGTCTTATCATCATTAGCTTTTAAAGAAAAATTTAATGTAATATTTTTTAATTTTTCAATTAAAGCAGAATTTGCATTATGTTGTTGAGCATTTTCCTTATCTTTTTTTTGCTTTTGTTTTGTTAAAATTGTCAAAGATGTTTTTGTAACAGGAACAGCCTTATTTGTCAAAATTAAATAACGTCCATAACCATTTTTAACATTAACAATTTCATTTTTTTCACCATAATTCTTTATTGGTGATAATAAAATAACTTTCATACTTAATCTTTCTTAATAAAGGGTAATAATGCCACAATCCTTGCTCTTTTTATACAATTAGCAATTATTCTTTGGTGTTTTTGGCATAATCCAGTAATACGACGGGGAATGATTTTTCCACTAAAGTTGATATACGATTTTAATAATTCAATGTTTTTATAGTCAACATAATAAATTCCTTTGGCACAAAGTAAACAATGCTTTTTTTTGAAAGTATTTTTCTTTCTTTTTGGAAAATTTTGTTTTTTCATTATTTTTGTTCCTTATTGTTGGTAGTTTCAAGATTATTATTAATATTATCGTCTAATCATTCTAAACCATCTTCTTTTGTCATGTCGTTTGTAGAATTAATCTTTTGTTGCTCATTAGGTTTATTAAAATCAGTTTGTTGATCAACAACATCATGATCAAATTTTTCTTCGACAGAAACTAATTTTTCGCTATTATTTTCATGTTTTTTATAACCAAAAGATTTAATATTTTCAACAATGATTTCAGTGACATAAACATTGTTTCCATCTTTATTAATAAAATTTCTTCGATCGATTTTACCTTCAATTACAACGGGTGCTCCCTTTTTTAAAAACTTACCAATGTAATCAGCCCTTTGGTCTCATGCTTTGCAATTAAGAAAAATTGTTTTTTTTACTTTTCCTTGATAATATTCATTAATAGCAAGAGAAAAAGTTACCATACTTTTTCCATATGCTGTTTGTTTTAAAATAGGATCAGCCGTAATATTACCAACAAGAAAAACTTTATTCATTTTATTTTTCTACTCCCATATTATTGTTTTGTAAATTTTCACTTTTGTTATTAGCAATAGTTGCTTCAAGTTTTTTTTGCTTTTCAAGAAATTTTTTTTGTTTAATTTTTGCTCTTTCAATTTTTTTTGGATTAATACTAGCTAAATAACCGTAATTTTTCCCTATATTAGTGATTAAATGGCGAAGAACATTTTTATTCAATAAAATAGAACGAGAAAATTCACGAAGAATATCATAATTATCAGTTTCAAAATTGTAAACGTAATAATAAGCAGTATTTACTTTTTTAATTGGATAAGCTGTTTTAAGCAAACCCATTTTTTGTTCGTGAAAATTTTTTGTTGATTTTAATTTTTTTTGTAAGTCTAAATTAATGGTATTAGCATCCTTTTCTGACAAAGTACCATTAATCAAAATCATTATCTCGTATTTGTTCATTTTTTACCCTTTGGTTTAAATGTCAAACATCTTCATCATTATTTGACATAGAGTCCAAATCCAAGAGAATTTAGTTTCTTTAAAGATTATAATCCAAGTTCAAAATCGATTTTAAAAAACCGATTTAGGCATCATAAAAAGTGCGATTAAATATATTTATTTGGCGCGCCAAAAGGGATTCGAACCCCCAACCGCATACTTAGAAGGCATGTGCTCTATCCAACTGAGCTATTGGCGCATATTAACACACTTCACTATTATACTTTTTAGTAGTTAATAACAATCCATAGCAAGTGGTATATTTTAGGTATTTTGTAAGTGTAATTTTGCATTATTCGATCGAAATAAAGAAAATAAAAATTTCAATATATTTGTACTTTAATTTGTATTACACATCATTTATGTGAGAAGTAATTAATATGTGCTCATTACATAGTTTTAAGATAATTTAATCGATTTCCATGATACATTTTACTTTTTAGTGTATGCACTTTAAAAAAGAGAGAATTTTATATTTTGCTAAAATAATTTTATGTTAGAAAATAAAGTTGTTGTTTTAGGTTTATCGGGTGGAGTCGATTCGGCAGTAAGTTTTTATTTATTAAAAAAAATGCATTATAAAGTAGTCCCAATTTTTATGCAAAATTGAGACACAGTTGCTAATAACGACATTAAAGGACATAATAAAAAAATTCCCGATGGTTGTGAAAGCAATTTAGATTATTTATCAGCAAAAAAAATTGCAAATTTTTTTCATACAAAGTTAATAAAAATCAATTTTGTCAAACAGTATTGGAATTATGTTTTTAAAAATTTTTTATCACAATATCAACATTCATTTGCTCCCAATCCTGATATTTTATGTAACAAATATATAAAGTTTGGTTTTTTTAAGGAATATGCCCTAAAAAATTTTAAAAATTGTTATATTGCAACAGGACATTATGCACAAATCAAAAAAACGAAAAATGGTTATTTTTTGGTGGCGGCAAAAGACAAAACAAAGGATCAATCATATTTTTTATGTAATCTAAATCAAGAACAAATCAAAAATGTTATTTTCCCCCTTGGTAAAATGTATAAAAAAGATGTGCGAAAATTAGCAAAAAAAATTAAATTACCCGTTTGGAATCGCAAAGATTCCACTGGAATTTGTTTTATTGGGAAAAGAAATTTTTTTGATTTTTTACAAAATTATCTTCCCAATAAACCTGGTAAAATAATTGATATTAGTTCCAAAAAGGTTTTGGGTAGTCACATTGGAACAATGTACTATACAATTGGACAAAATAAAAATTTGCATCTTGCTGGGCAAAAACATAAATATTATGTTTGTAAGAAAGATGTCAATAAAAATTATCTTTATGTTTGTCAACAAAAAGAAAAAAATAAGTATTTATTATCAAACAAATGTTTACTAGAAGATTTTAATTTTATTAATGATTATTCGATTAAAAATAAAAGTGAATTTTTAAAAGTAAGATTTCGTCATTTGCAAAAATTAAATAAAGTATTATCTTTTAATAAAGTAAAGAGAAGTAATTTTTGAAAATTGGAATACACTAATACATTAGCAGTAACACCAGGACAATATGCCGTTATTTATGACCGGAACATTTGTATTGGTGGAGGAGTGATAAAAAAAGTTTATGAAAATTAATTGGACAACTGACAAAATTCGAAAAACATGATTAGAATTTTGAAAAAGTAAAGATCATCTTGAAATTCCATCGCAATCATTAATCCCTGTTAATGACCCATCATTAATGTGAATTAATTCTGGTGTTGCTACTTTGAAGAAATATTTTTCTGGGCAAGAAAAACCACCATACCAACGTCTTACTTCATGCCAAAAAGCAATTCGTACGAACGATATCGAAAATGTCGGTTTGACAAGTCGTCATCATACATTTTTTGAAATGTTAGGAAATTTTTCTATTGGTAATTATTTTAAAAATGAGGTAATTGACTATGCATTCGAATTATTGACGAAAGTATTTAATTTATCAATCGACAAATTGTACATTACTGTTTTTGAAAAGGATGAAGAAACATATAAATTATGAATCAAAAAAGGTATTAAAAAAGATCACATTATTAAAGGTAATAAGGAGAGAAACTTTTGGGATGTAGGTTCAGGACCTTGTGGTCCATGCACAGAGATTTATTATGACCGTGGTGAAAATTATGATTGACAAAAAAAAGGGATTACACTATTTAAAAATGATATTGAAAACGATCGCTATGTTGAGATTTGAAATATTGTTTTTAGTCAATATGAAAATGATGGCAATAATAATTATCACGAAATAATACAAAAAAATATTGATACTGGTGCCGGTCTTGAACGGTTAGCATGTATTTTGCAAAATGTTGCAACCAATTTTGAAATTGATATTTTCCAAAAAATCATAAAAGAAATCGAGAAATTTACTATTTTCAAATATGATGTAAATTTTTTTTCGGCAACAAAAGAACAAAAAGAAATTAATTATGCCTTTCGGATTATTGCTGATCACATTAAAGCGGCTTGTTTCGCTATTGGAGATGGAGCAATTCCTAGTAATAAAGAACGAGGATATGTAATTAGAAAATTAATCCGTCGGGCAATTTTATATAGTCATAAATTGAAAATAGAGCAAAATTTTTTAACTTCAATTGCTAATTGTGTTATTTTAACAATGCGACAATACTATCCTTATTTAATGGCGAAAAAAAAACAAATAACTTCCATATTAATTAAAGAAGAAAAATTGTTTCGTCTAACCATTGCAAGAGGTTTAATTTTATTTAATCAAGCAATAAAATCCAAAAATATTAGTGGCGAAATCGCTTTTAAACTAATGGATACTTATGGTTTTCCTATTGAATTAACAAAAGAAATGGCAAAAAATTATAGTGTTGAAGTTGACATAAATTCATTTAATTTTCTACTTAAAAAACAACAAGAGAAGTCTAAAAATAAAAATATTATTTCAGCAATGCAAGGTCAAAATATCGGATTGATTAATTTTAAAAAAGATTCGATATTTACATACTTATCTTTTCATCAAGTAGGGAAAGTAATTGGTATTTTCGATGAAAAATTTAATTCCATTGTTTGTCTCAACCAAAAAAAAGGTAAATATTGATTTGTTTTTGACAAGACATGTTTATATGCGACTTCGGGTGGGCAAAAAGCTGACCAAGGTATAGTTAAAATTAATAATAAATCCTATGAACTAATAGATTGCATTAAGGGACCAAATTTACAAAATTTTCACTGTTTAAATTTTTTTGAACTAGTGACAATAAAAATTGGTGATATTGCTGAAACTATTGTTGATGTTGATAATCGGAAGATCATTTCTGCTCATCATACATGTATTCACCTATTACAAAAAAGTTTAAAATTAAATGTTGATCCTAATATTAAACAAGAAGGTTCATTAATCACAAATTTAAAAGCTTCTTTTGATTTTAATTATTCACAAAAATTAAATGATGAGCAATTAGTGACAATTGAGAATCAAATTAATAGTTGAATAAAATCAAATTTTACTGTAACAACAAAATTAATGACATTCAATGAAGCGGTTAAATTTGGTGCAATCGGTTATTTTGAAAAAGTTTATGAGAAATTTAAAACAAAATTGAGAGTTGTCACTATTGATAAAATTACAAGCGAAATTTGTGCAGGAACACATGTTAAATTATTACAAGAAATTGGGCAATTTCGGATCACTAAATTGATTGCAAAAGGTTCAGGTAGCTGAAGAATTGAATTTATTTGTACGACAAAAAATATCGATAATTATCTGCATCAGAAAAACATTGAATTTAATAAAATAATTTGTGAGTTAAAAGAAAAAATTAATAGACTCTTATCACAAAAAGAAAATTCTATTGTCAAATCACTTATTACCGAAATTAATAATTTTGAAGAGGCAAGAAATTGGGATGATTTTAAAAAGAAATCGTTATTAATTACTAATCTGCAGGAAAAAATTGCGAAAATCACAAACGATTTTAAAAAGATTGCAATGGCCAAAACGATTAACGAATATTTGAGCAATTTTGCTAAAAATTTTTCTAATAACGAAAAAAAACAAATTCTTGTTGTAGAAAACCAACCAATGGAAATTATCCAATCATTATCAAAGACATTGATTAACAAATATCAACATTGTTATTTCTTAATTTTAAATTTAGTTGGAGAAAAAATATTTTATATATTAATCAAACATAAATCGTCATCTAATATGATCGCGGCAAATAATTTAGTAGAAATAATAAATAAAAATTATTCTGGAAAAGGTGGGGGGAAAAATGATTATGCACAAGGTATCATTCCTTTTTCAAAAGAAAATTTAGTGGCAATTAAAAAATTATTTTTAGCGAAATAATTTATTTTGTTAGACCAATTTTTTTATAAACCAATTTAGTTTTGCGTTTAACAATTGCTGTGCAATATTCGGCATTTTTTTTTAAAATTGGTTCAATTTTTTTATCAAAATCCTTAGATATTTTTTTAAATTTTTTTTGAATTATGTCAAGTTTTTCAACAACAATATTTGCCAAATCTTCTTTAAATAACTTGTAATTCTTATTGCGATATTTTTTTACGATATCATTAATATTTTTATCGGTTAAAGATGCATAAATTTCTAATAAATTACTAATTTCAAGTTGATTTTTTTTATCATATCGGATCTTATTAAAAGAATCAGTTTTTGCTGTCATTATCTTTTTAATAATTGTTTGTTTATCATCCAATAAATAAATCACTCCATTTTGATTTTTATTCGATTTTGACATCTTGATTTTAGCATCAACTAAATCCATAATTCGTGAGGCATTTTTTAAAATAAATGGTTGGGGAATATTAAACATTTTTCCATATTTGTTATTCATTCTTATTGCCAAATTTCTTGTTAATTCGAGATGTTGTTTTTGATCAGCTCCAACGATAACAACATCTGTATCATATAAAAGGATATCAGCTGCCATTAAAATCGGATAAGTTAATAATCCTGTCCTTATAAAAGAAGTATTATTATCATTTTTTGTTAATGCTTTGGTTTTAAATTGTGTCATCCTTTTTAATTCACCAAGTGTTGTATGACATAATAAAACATGACTTAAATCGTTATGACTACACACATCAGATTGGTTAAAAATTATCGTTTTTTTAATATCTAAACCACATGCACAATACAAACATGCAATATTTTTTTTATTTTTTAACAACATTGCACGATTAAATTCATTTGTTATTGCATGTAGATCCGCAATAAAAACAAACATTTTATATTTTTTTTGCAAATCAACAAATGGTTTTAAGGCCCCCAAATAATTTCCTAAAGTTAGATTATTTGATGGTTGAATTCCACTTACCATTATTTTTTTATTACTCATAAAACAAAAACCATATAAATTATAATTTGTGTAGCAATTTGGTTTTTATTAACAATATGAAAAAAATTATTTTTTGAATTTTAAATATTTTGACTTTCGGTTATTTTAAAAAAAAGGTAGAAAAAAAAATTAATGAAATCAATGATAACAAAAATTTAGCACTAACATTAGACACAATTGATAAACCCAATCTTGAGCAATTTTTTTTAATTTTTGGTGGTAAAAAAAATATTGAACATGTTTCCGCAACAATTTCAACCCTTTCTATTACCATAAAAAATACAGCATTAATTGATTTTAAAAAAATAAATTTATTATCAAAAAAAGGTTTTAGTCAAAATGGAAATAATTTTATTTTACTACTTGGTGATTGTAGTCAAACATTTGCCAACGATATAAAAAAAGAACTTAAGAATTAATCTTTTTCTCTTTAATATTACTAAAAATTATTTCGACATTACTTTCCGTAAAATTCTTATTTTTCTTCAATGTATTTAATAGGTCAAATTTCAATTCAGCTAACCGATTGAAGTAATTTCGTTTTGGGATGATGATTATTTTTAGAAAATTTGTTCCCGAAATTGTATAAACACCACTAACGCAAAGATTTTTCTTACAAATATCTTCTGCAATTTTTGCTTGTTTATACCCAATTTCACTTATTGTCCGCGCCCCTTTTCTTCCAGCTGATATTGCATCGGAAACTTTTGTTATTATCACATAAGCATTGGGAAATATTTGATCATGATGGTGTGCTATAGCAGTAACTACTTCTTTTGGTAAATGATATTTTTTTGCCAATTCAATTCCTTGAGTAACATGATCATAATCATAATCATAATCATAATCGATCGATTTTCCAATGTCATGAAAAAAACCACACATTGTTGCTAAATCCTCATTCAATTTAAGTTGCTTAGCAATTTTTCGTGCGATAATTGCGGTTTCGTAGCAATGCTCAAGGACATTTTGTGAATAGGAAGAACGATACTGTAAACGACCAATATATGTGTATAAATTTTCGTTGATTTTTTTTAATTTTAACTTATTAACATATTGTTCACCAATCTCATCGAAAGAGATTAATAATTTTGCTCTTTCCTTTTTGTATATGTTTGTGATCGCATTTTCATCAAAAGCATCGGATTTAATCATATGTTTAATGGTGTTAATTGCGATTTGTTTTCGGATTGGATTGGGACAAGATAAAGAAATGGAATAGGAATAATGCTCCAGCCATACCCGGGTTATTTTAAAAAAAAGGTAGAAAAAAAATTAATGAAATCAATGATAACAAAAATTTAGCACTAACATTAGACACAATTGATAAACCCAATCTTGAGCAATTTTTTTTAATTTTTGGTGGTAAAAAAAATATTGAACATGTTTCCGCAACAATTTCAACCCTTTCTATTACCATAAAAAATACAGCATTAATTGATTTTAAAAAAATAAATTTATTATCAAAAAAAGGTTTTAGTCAAAATGGAAATAATTTTATTTTACTACTTGGTGATTGTAGTCAAACATTTGCCAACGATATAAAAAAAGAACTTAAGAATTAATCTTTTTCTCTTTAATATTACTAAAAATTATTTCGACATTACTTTCCGTAAAATTCTTATTTTTCTTCAATGTATTTAATAGGTCAAATTTCAATTCAGCTAACCGATTGAAGTAATTTCGTTTTGGGATGATGATTATTTTTAGAAAATTTGTTCCCGAAATTGTATAAACACCACTAACGCAAAGATTTTTCTTACAAATATCTTCTGCAATTTTTGCTTGTTTATACCCAATTTCACTTATTGTCCGCGCCCCTTTTCTTCCAGCTGATATTGCATCGGAAACTTTTGTTATTATCACATAAGCATTGGGAAATATTTGATCATGATGGTGTGCTATAGCAGTAACTACTTCTTTTGGTAAATGATATTTTTTTGCCAATTCAATTCCTTGAGTAACATGATCATAATCATAATCATAATCATAATCGATCGATTTTCCAATGTCATGAAAAAAACCACACATTGTTGCTAAATCCTCATTCAATTTAAGTTGCTTAGCAATTTTTCGTGCGATAATTGCGGTTTCGTAGCAATGCTCAAGGACATTTTGTGAATAGGAAGAACGATACTGTAAACGACCAATATATGTGTATAAATTTTCGTTGATTTTTTTTAATTTTAACTTATTAACATATTGTTCACCAATCTCATCGAAAGAGATTAATAATTTTGCTCTTTCCTTTTTGTATATGTTTGTGATCGCATTTTCATCAAAAGCATCGGATTTAATCATATGTTTAATGGTGTTAATTGCGATTTGTTTTCGGATTGGATTGGGACAAGATAAAGAAATGTATGGTTCTTTTTCAATCATTACATCAACTTTCGTCGTTTTCTTAAAAAAATTTATATTTTTTCCTTTTTTTCCAATAAATTTAGCTTTAATATTTTCATCATTTAAAAGAATATAACCCGTCGATGTTTCATTTGTAACTTTTAAACAATTTGATTCAATCGCATTTAAAATAATTGTTTTTGCCATTTCATTTTTATGTTGATTAACTTGATGATCAATTTCCATGATTTTTTCATTTTTATAGTTATCCAAATCAATTTTTAAATCTTTTTCAATCTCTTTTTCAATTTCATAAAATTTATAACCATATAACTTTTCAAGTGATGATTTATAATTTTTTCTTAGTTTTTCAATTTGTTTTTGCAAAAATTCGATATATTTTTTGTTTTTTTCTTCGTTTTCGAGAAAAGAATTGGTAAAGGAATTTTTAGTTTTTTTAAAATGGAAGAAAAAAAATAACATTAATGCTATTAATGATATCAATACTAAAATAATGGTAATGCTAATAGTTACTATTTTATCCATATCAAAATTATAAAATAGTTATTTTATAATGAACTATAACTAACACAATCAATAGTTTATGACTACTCGTATTGAAAAATATAAGACTTATCGCGAAGAAATAGCAAAAGAAAACAAATTAAGCAAAAATATTGCACAATCAGAGCAATTAATTTTAAGATATAAAAAGAAAATTAATAAGTTTGATTCTAATATTCTATCTTTAGTCAAAGACGATGACACATTGGATTTAATTAATGGTGTTTTTGATTCGTCGCAAATTGATTTTCATTTATCACCTGAATTTTTTAATAGTTATAAAATTTTAGGAGCATATCAATTAAAGTGTGTTGAGAAAGAAAAAAATGAGTTATTTTTTCAATTAAACAATTTTTCGATTTTAACTGATGATAATAAGTCTTTGCGTAAGGATTGATTAGAAAAAAATAATTTATATGATGAATTTCAAAAAATAAAAGAAAAAAATAATATTTTTCTGATAAATAATGAAAAAGAAAAAGTCAAAAAAAACTTAATTGTTAATTTTAAAAATTGTTCTACTATCCATAATAATTCACGACAAATTGAAATTAGTAAATTTGTGACTGAGAAACAATTTTCTTTTTTAAATTGTTTGTGGCAAAGTGCGATTGGTATTTTTATTGTATTTTTCATTTGTTTTATAATACTGTTAATAGTTGCGACACTTTAAAGTTAATGGTAAAAAAACAACTTTTACAAATTGCCCTTGATGGAGGTGCTGGAAGTGGTAAAACAACAATTGCTAAAAAATTAGCTAGTTATTATGGGTTCTATCATTTTTCAACGGGGAATATTTTTCGTTCATTTGCCTTAATTGTTCATAACGAAACCGATTTAAGTCCAAAAAATGTAAAAAAGAAAATCAAGAAAATACCTTTAAAAATAATAAAAGATAAAATAATTTTAAATGGTAAAGATGTAACTGATTTATTGTCTGAACCAAAAATTTCTAAAATTGCTAGTTTAATTAGTGCCCAAAAATATGTTCGTAAAAAATATCGTAAACTAATTAAAAAAATTTCAAAACAAGAAAAAATTATTTTAGATGGTCGTGATATTGGAACTGTGGTTTTACCACATGCAAAGCACAAATTTTTCTTTATTGCTTCACCAGAAATTCGTGCCAAACGAAGACTTGCTCAGCTAAAGCTTTCATCGTCTAATTTAAAAAAGATTGTTGATGCAATAAAGAAGCGTGATGCTGATGATACAAAAAGGTCTATTTCTCCACTAAAACCTGCCAAAGATGCAGTTATTATCGATACGTCAAAATTAACAATTACACAAGTTTTTAATCGTGTTGTAAAAAACATTAACGCCCATAAAAATAATTAAAATTATTATTTTATAATTTTTTAATCATGAAAAAAGTGGCATTAATAGGTAAGCCAAATGTTGGTAAATCATCACTTTTTAATTGTCTAATCAATAAAGATAAAGCGATCGTTGATGATTTACCAGGAATAACACGCGATCGAAATTATGCTTTTTGCGAATGAGTTGGGAGGAATTTTCAAATTATCGATACAGGTGGGATTTTAAACAATCTTGATTTACCATTTCAAGAAGTGATTAATGCACAAGTTAATTTAGCAATTAATGAGGCAGATGTAATCTTGTTTCTTGTTAGCTATAAAGATGGATTAACAAACGATGATTATTATGTTGCTAAACTATTAAAAAAAGTCGCTACTAAAAAACAAATCATTTTAGTCGTTAATAAAGCTGAAAATTATCACGATTATGAAATTAATAAATTTTATAATTTGAAATTCGGTAATTTTTTTCTTATTTCTTCTGCGCACCGGATTGGAATTGGAGATTTACTCGATGAAATTGTTAAAAAAATGAGTCTTTTACCAAATAGCCATAACCAAAAAGAAGAAAATTATAAATTTTGTATTATTGGTAAAACGAATGTTGGAAAAAGTTCATTAGTTAATGCAATTTTAAACAATAATCGAGTAATTGTTTCAAGTCAAGCCAACACAACACGAGATAGTATTGATTGTGAATTTAAATACCATCAAAAACATTTTACCATTATTGACACAGCAGGAATTAGACGAAAAGGAAAGATGTCAACTTCCATTGATAAAAATTGCTATTTAAGGACGAAGCAAGCAATTTCTCGAAGTGAACTAATCATTATTATGTTTGATGGTAGTGAGGAATTATCCGAACAAGACAAAACAATTTCTGGGCTAATATATGGTGCCAATATTCCAGCAATAATTGTTGTTAATAAATGGGATAAAGTAAAAAAAAATACTAATACAATGAATGATTTTATTAGAAAAATTAGGAGTAATTTTGCTCATTTAACTTGGGCACCAATTATTTTTATTTCGGCATTAAAAAAACAGAGAATTGAGACAATTTTTCAAACAATTGATCAAATTAATCAACAATTAAGATTACAAGTAAAAAGCAAATTACTCAATGATGTTCTTAAAAAAATTCAAGTTTTGAATCCCCCACCAAAATTTAAAGGGGGTAGAATAAATATTTATTATGCTACGCAAGTTAAAAGTAAAATTCCTACTTTTGTTTTATTTACAAACAATCCTAAATATTTACATTTTAGTTATTCACGATATCTTGAAAATCAAATTCGTCAAGCCTTTGGTTTAAATATTGTTCCGATTTGTTTATATTTTAAAGATAAAAATAGTCGTGTTAGATAGTTATTACAATCATTGATTGTGGTTAAATTTTAGATAAATTTTCTTTATTACTTCGAGAAAAAATAAGTAAAAAATTTCAATAATTATAAGAATTCATCAAAAGTTAATTAATAGTTTTTGATTACTAATCAAATCAATAAAATTTAAATTGACATTAATATAAGGAATAAAAGGAAGAATAAAACAAAAAATGAGAAGGACAATTGTTGTCCATATAACAATTTTTGATGGATGAGTTTGGATAAAAGCAATTTTACGACTCCGTAAAACTCAATTTGTTAAAACTTGTGTTACAATCGATTGAATAAATCAACATGTATGAAATTTAGCAATTCCTTCACTTGTTGTTCCATTAAATTTAAAATAAAAAAACAAAATCGCAAAAGTTATCAAATCAAATATTGTGCTAACTGGACCAAAAACAAGCATAAATTTTAAAATTGATTTTGCGGATCAATTTTTTGGTTTTTGCAAAAAATCAGCATCAACATTATCTCATGGAATGGCTAATTGAGAAAAATCAAAAATAATGTTTAAAAGCAAAATTTGAATTGTTGTTAGTGGGGCAAAATTTAATCAACATATTCCAATTAAGATTGATAACATGTTACCAAAGTTTCCACTAATAACAAGTTTAATATATTTAATGATATTAGCAAATGTTTTGCGACCTTGAATAATTCCCTTTCCTAAAATAGATAAATCTTTCTCTAATAAAACAATATCGGCAGTTTCTTTAGCAATATCAACAGCCGAATCAACGGAAATAGCAATATCTGATTCTTTCATTGCTGGTGTGTCATTAATTCCATCCCCCATAAAACCAACAACATGGTTACTAGTTTTTAATATTTTAACAATTAGTGATTTTTGCTCAGGGGTTAATTTTGCAAAAATTGTTACATTATCTACTTTTTCTTTTAATTCATTAATAGACATTTTTTCAATGTCATCACCAAGAAGAATACCTTTTATTGCAACATTTAACTCTTTACAAATATATTTTGTTACTTTTTCATTGTCACCAGTTAAAATTTTTATTTCTACACCTTTGCTTAATAAATCATTAATTGCTTTTTTAGCTGACAATTTTGGTGGGTCCAATAATGCAATATATCCAATAAGCATTAAATCCGACTCATCTTCGTCATTAAATGCCTCATTTTTTTGTAGTTTTTGGTAATTTGTTGCCACACAAATAACACGCATTCCACATTCGTTAAGATCAAAAATTTTTTTGCGAATCCTTTCATTATCAGCAATCGTTAAATTCTTTATCTCACCATTGATAAAAATTTTTGAGCAAATTTTTAAAATTTCTTCTGCCGCCCCTTTAGTAATTAATTTTCGTTCCCCATTATTTTTATTTTGAAGGATAATACTCATTCTTCTTCGTTCAAAGTCAAAAGGGATTTCATCAACTTTTTGATAATCAAAAATAGATTTTCATATTTCTTTTTTTTTGGTATGTTCAATTATTGCTTTGTCAATTAAATTTTTTAATCCTGTTTGGTAATAACTATTCAAACACCCATAAAGTAAGACATTATTATCTTCATCACCCATGACATTTAAATATTTTTGTAGAATAATATGGTCTTCGGTTAATGTACCAGTTTTATCTGTACATAAAATATTCATTGCCCCAAATGTTTGGATGGAATTAATATTTTTTACAATTGCTTTTTGTCGACTAAATTTAATCGCTTCTTTTGCTAGGTTTAATGTGACAATCATTGGTAACATTTCTGGAATAATACTAATGGCAACTGATAACGAAAAAATCAAAGCTTTGATTCATGATTGCATCACTCCTTCATGTGTAATTAAACCATAAATTAAAAATATAATACCACTCATTAGTGACATCATTTCAACAATAATAATTCCAACTTTTTTTATTCCTTTATCAAAATTAGTTTTTGGTCTTTTTCCAGCAATAATCGTTGCAATTTTTCCTAAAAACGTATTTTTTCCTGTTTGAATTGCTATACCATAAGCACTACCAGATGCTACGGTTGTTCCCATATAACAAATATTGTTACAATTCAAAATATTTGTTATGTTTTGTGTAATTGGTTGGGCGATTTTTTCAACTGGTTCTGATTCCCCAGAAATGATTGATTGCGTAATAAATAGGTCTTTTGTATAAAATAAACGCATGTCACAAGGAATCATATCTCCGGCAGCAAGATAAATAATATCACCAGGAACGATTTCACTAATTGGGATTTCAGATTTAACATTTTCACGAAGAATTGATGCAGTTGTTTTTATTGTTCGATTCAATTTTTGCATCGCATTATTCGCTTTAAATTCTTGAATAAATTTCAAAATCCCCGAAATAAGGAAAATAATCATTAATATCGTAAATGAGCATCAATCACGATTATCATGGGATATTGTTACATTTAAAATAGCAATAATGATTAAGATTCACGAAAAAATATTAAAAAAAGAAGATAGCAATGTTTTATATCAAGTTTGTTTAGATTTATTTGCTAAAATATTTAAACCGTAACGATCTTGCTTTTCTTTTACATTTGCTAAATTTAATCCTTGTGGTGATGAACAAAAATCCTTAAGTAATTGTTCATTTGTTTTTTTTGCTTGAGCAAAGAAAAAATTAGCTTGCTTACTACGAACATTTACTTTTATCTTTTTCGTGCTAACCATGGCGATTAAAACGATGTTAGTTCGGAATAAAATAGTAAATTAGACTTTGAAGAAGATGTCTAATTTTACAATTTTTTGTTCGTCACTAGACATACCACCTCAACTTTGATAATTATACTTACTTAATTTTATTTCATTCTTTTTCTTTAAGTGCTATTTTTTCGATTTTATTAAAAATTGCTAAATTTTTCTTATCTTTTAAAAAGATTTTTAATCCTTCTTTTCCTTGAGCAATTTTTATTTCATTAAAGTAAAATCAACTTCCTTTTTTTGCAATTACATTTTTTTCTAATGCCAAATCAATTATTTCGCTAATATAGTCAAAACCATGATCAAAATAAATATTTAAATATGTTGTCGATAATGGTGGAGCCAATTTATTTTTTACAACACGAGCAAATGTTTTTATTCCAATGATTGTTGTACCATTTTTTATAATTTCGGCACGTTTTAATTCAATACGAATACTTGAAAAAAATTTTAGTGCTCAACCACCAGTTGTTGTTTTTGTTTCACCAAAAAAAACACCGATTTTTTCACGAATTTGGTTAATAAAAATAATTGTTGTCTTATATTTGCTAATTATTCCTTGAATAATTCTTAATCCTTTTGACATTAGTCGAGCATGTAAACCAATTGTTTGATCTTCATATTCACCATTAATTTCCGCCTCGGGAACTAAAGCTGCAACCGAATCAACAACAATTAGATCGATCATTCCTGTTTTTGCCAATGCTTCAATAATTGCAAAACTTTGCTCACCACTTTCTGGTTGAGCAAATAACAATTTACTCAAGTTAACACCATTTGCTTGACAATATTTAGCATTTAGTGCATGTTCAGCATCAATATAAGCACAATGACCTCCATTTTTTTGGCATTGAGCAATAGCTTGTAAGGCTACAGTTGTTTTTCCACTTGATTCACTACCATAAATTTCGACAATCCTTCCTTTTGGATAACCACCAATTCCCAAAGCCTTATCGAGATTTAAACTTCCTGTTTTAATAATCTCAATATTTTTATCAATTTCTTGATTAAAATTTGTAATTGAATTTTTTCCAAATTGTGATTCAATTTCTTTAATTGTTTCCGCAAAAATTTTTTCTTCTTCCATAAACCAACCTTATTGTATTACTCATTTTATATTTGTCATTAAAAAATAAAATATGAGAATTTCTTCTCATATTTATTTATCTTAAATGATTTTTTAACGATTATTTATTTGGTTTCTTTGGCTCTTTATTATCTTTACTATTTTTTGGTTTTGCTGATGCTGCTGCTTGGGCTTGGACTTGGGAAAATTGGTTCATCATTTGATCAATAGCACTAATTTTTGTTTTCAATTCGTCTCATTTTTGATCGGCAAGAAGTTTTTTTAATTCATCAACCATTTTTTGTCCTTGTTTTTTTTGTTCATCTTTAACATTACCAGCAAGTTTAGGATCATTCATTGTTTTTTCAAACATATTAATGTATGATTCGGCTTTATATTTTAATTCTGATTGTTCTTTAATTTTTGCATCATGTTCTTTATTTATTTCTGCTTCTTTAACCATCTTATTTATTTCTTCTTCACTTAAAGCACCAGAATTTTTAATTGTAATATTTGCTTCTTTATTTGTTTTTAAGTCTTTGGCAGTAACATTAAGCATTCCGTTGGCATCAATATTAAAAGTAATTTCAATTTGTGGTACTCCTTTTGGAGCAGGTTCAATTCCTGATAATTGGAAATTACCTAATGATTTATTGTCTTTTGCCATTGGTCGTTCCCCTTGAACAATATGAACATCGACAGCTGGTTGGTTATCAACGGCAGTAGAAAAGATTTGACTTTTGCTTACGGGAATTGTTGTATTTCGGTTAATAACAGGTGTTGCTACACCACCTAATGTTTCGATTGAAAGTGTCAATGGGGTTACATCAAGTAATAAAATGTTATTAACATCACCTGTTAAAACACCACCTTGAATAGCTGCACCCATGGCAACAACTTCATCAGGGTTAACAGATTTATTTGGTTTTTTCTTAGTAATTTTTTCAATTAATTCTTGTACAGCTGGCATTCGTGTTGAACCACCAACAAGTAGAATTTGGTCAATATCTTTTAAAGACAATTTTGATTCTTTAATTGCATCCTCTACAGGTTTAATTGTTTTTTCCAATAAGTCCTTAGTTAGACTTTCAAATTTTGCTCGTGTTAATGTTTTTTCGATATTTAAAGGACCATCAGAAGTCATAGAAATATAAGGTAACAAAATTTGTGTTTCTTTTTGTCCAGAAAGGTCAATTTTTGCTTTTTCTGCTGCATCCTTTAGTCGTTGACATGCCATTTTATCTTTTGATAGGTCGACACCATGTTCCAATTTAATTTCATTTATTAATCAATCGATAATTTTTTGGTCCCAATCATCCCCACCAAGGTGATTATCACCTGAAGTTGCTAAAACTTCAAATGATCCTTCTGCCATATCAAGAACGGAAACATCAAAAGTTCCCCCACCAAGGTCATAAACAAGAATTTTTTGTTCTTTGTTGATCTTATCTAATCCGTATGCTAAAGCAGCAGCGGTAGGTTCATTAATAATTCGTTCTACTTCTAATCCAGCAATTTTACCAGCGGCTTTAGTAGCTGCACGTTGTGAATCGTTAAAATAGGCTGGAACAGTAATAACAGCTTTTGATACAGAATAACCCAATTTTTCTTCCGCACATGTTTTAATATAACTTAAAATTTTTGCCGAAATTTCTTCAGGTGTATATTGTTTATCACCAATCTTTGTCATTTCCTTTGTTCCCATTTTTCGTTTAATGGAAGCAATTGTATTCTTATTTGTAATTAATTGTCTTTTTGCTGCTTCACCGATAATAACTTCACTACCTTTAAAAGCAACAACAGAAGGAATTGTTCTTTTTCCTTCGGGTGTTTCCAAAACTTTTGGTTTTGTTCCATCCATAACACAAACACATGAATTAGTTGTTCCTAAGTCAATTCCAATAATTGTATTTTTCATTTTTTTCTCCCTTAAATATTTTTTACTTTTATCATTATATACAAAAATTAGCAAACTAAACAAAAGAGTGCTAATTTTACTAGATGATCTTTTCTAATAAACAATTTAAAAGATTGATATTACGGCATTTTATTGCTTTTTTGTTTTTAACAAATAACGGTGAAGAATCCAATTCTTTCTTAAAAAAATTGTAGGACTTACTAACTAATTTATTATTTAAATTTAATCCTTCTTTTAAGCGTAATCCCATAATTAATACTTGTTGGTACAATTCTTTTTTTGATAGTTTTTTCCTCACCAATTTCCATTTTAAAATATCTCCTTCATAATGGTAATAATAATTTTTTTCAAAACCATGCGCTGCTCAACCAATCCCAACTCATTCGTTTGTTTTCCAAACTAAAACATTATGGTGGGATTGGTTTTTATTTCGCTTACATCAATTACTTACTTCATAACGATTAAATTTATTTTGTTTTAAATATTTGATGATGAATTTTAATTGCTTCTCGATTTTATTTTCATCAAGTTTATAGTTTCTTTGACTAAAAATAGATTTTGGTTTTATTTCGAGACAATAGTATGAAATATGATTAATTTTGTTTTTGAATAAAAAATCTAGATCTTTTTTTATTATCGGAATAGATTGTTGCTTAAAACCATAAATAAGATCGCAAGATATGTTGTTAATTTTAAATTTTCGAAACAAATCTATTGCTTTTTGAATATTTTTTTTGTTGTGCAAACGTTTGATCGATTTTAAAATTTTTTTATTTAATGTTTGTATTCCTAATGAAACACGATTGATCTTATATTTTTTAAGAATTTTTACTTGTTGTTCCGTTACAAATTCGGGGTTACATTCAATTGTAAATTCGTACTTTGGTAACAATTTTGGGGTGAGACAACTTAATAATTTTATTAATTGGTTTATTGTTAAACAATTAGGTGTGCCTCCACCAATATAAATTGTTTGAAATTTATTATTTTTATATTTTTTATCGATCATTTCCTTGATTAAAGTAATGTATTTATCAACTTTTTTTTGACAATAAAGTTGTCGAGCAAAGGTACAATACGGGCATATTCTTTGACAAAAAGGAATATGAATATATAAAGATTTAACCATACAATTAGTGATATTAAATTATCGTTTCTAATTTCAATTAATAATAATATTTATATGTCGTCAATTATCAATTTGCTACATTATGCATCTAACAATTAAAGAGTAAAAGGGATAGTTTAATAAAATAGTAGTATGCAACAAATCTTATCAAATAGTAACAAAACAATTAAATGAGTAAAAAAAATTTTATGTGATCCAAAACAACGCAAAAAAGAAAAATTTGTTGTTGGTGAAACCAAAAAAGTTTTTTGTACATTATGTGAGGATAATAAAAAAAAGTTTGTCAAAATTTTTGTTACGAAGAAATTTTTTGATAGCAACTATCTTCTACTAAAAAAATTTAATAATATTCTTATCATTTTAAGTGACCATCTCTTTAAAAAAATAAGTATTTTAAAATCACCTGATGGAATTGTTTTTGTTGTTGCTTTTGAAGTTGCTAAACTTGATTTTAGCAAAAATGCTAACTATTTTGGTGTTGTTGATTTACAAAATCCTAACAATTTAGGTGCAATAATTCGTAGCATTTTTGCTTTTAGTATTGGAGGTTTATTTCTTATTGGCAATTGTGTTGATGTTTTTCATCCCGAAGTTATTCGTGCCTCAATGGGCTATGTTTTTCAAATGCCAATTATGCTTTTTAAAGATTTTTACTCATTTTTAAAATTTGCTAAAAACAATAAGATTAATTTATTAGCTTTGGCAAATAAAAATAATGCTACCCCCTTAAGTAAGTACAAAATAAAGACAAATAATTGTTTTTTACTTGGTAATGAAGGCAACGGCTTAAAAAATAATATTATTCAACATTGCCACCAAACATTAAAAATTGAAATCAAAAATGTTGAATCACTTAATGTTATTGCGGTAGCAAGTATAATTTCCTATTATTTAAAGCATGAAAATAATAAAAATTAATGAAAACGATTGTGGTATAAGAATTGATAAATTTATTAGCAAACTTTTTCCTCATTGAAAAAAAAGTTTTATTTTTCGGGCATTTCGCACAAAAAAAATTAAAGTAAATAAAAAAAAGACACCTCCTTCTTATCATTTAGTTGCCGATGATGTAATTTATATATACTTGAATGAAAAAAATTTTTATCAGCAAAAAACGAATCAACAATGAAAATTCGCAAAAAATGAAATTGATGTCGTATATGAAGATAAAAATTTATTGGTTGTCAATAAACCGACTAAATTAGTTGTTGTTGACCAAAAAAATCAAAAAAACGATACATTAATTAATCGAGCAAAACTCTATTTATATAAAAAAAATGAATGAGATGAAGGCAAACATTTTACACCGTGTTTGCTTCATCGTCTTGACACGAATACAAAAGGTTTAATTATGATTGCTAAAAACTATCAAACGGCAAGAATTTTATCACAAAAAATTAAAAATCATGAAATCGATAAATACTATCAATGTTTAGTTTATGGGAAATTTAATATTACCAAACAAGAAGTTAAAGCTTTTTGATTTAAAGCAAAAAATAGTAATTTTGTTAAAATTGCTAAAATAAAAATTAATGCTAACTATCTTCCTATTTCGATGATTTATCGCGTAATTAGCTATGATAGATCTAAAAATATTAGTCATTTAGAAATTAAATTAATTACCGGTAAAACTCATCAAATTCGTGCTCATCTAAATTTTTTAGGACATCCAATTATTGGCGAGCAAAAATATGTGAAAAAAGAATTTAAAAAAATTGCAAAATACAAATCTCAATGTTTAATTGCCACCAAAATTTGTTTTAATTTTTGTGGAAACTCAACGTTTCTCAATTATTTAAGAAACAAAAAAATTTTCCTAAAAAAAATTATTTTCTAATTTTGTTTATCCGTGTTTATCACTTGTTTAGATAAATAGTAACTTTCTAAATTGAGTAAATAATGACCTTTTTCATTTTTTGTAATTAATTTTTGTCCTTCATTATGGCATGATATTAATGTAAAGAATTCAATAAAATTTTCGATCTTTTCAGCGTTTTCAATTTTGAAACGACAAGTATTAGTATGGATGGATTTAGTATTACTTTTTGTTACTTTTATGATATATTCCGAAACATTAATTTCTCAGTCATATTCATGCAATGAGATAGTTAATTTCTTGAAACTATTATTTACATTTTTTTCAATATCAAATTTAACATTATTAAAGTAATATTTTCCGTCAATCGTTGTTGTAATAGCATCAGTATTGTTTAATGAAGTTAATTGACATTTCACATTCAAAACAAAACTAACTGAATTAGCATTTTTATCAATGGAAAAATTATTTATTCCAATCGTGAAATTTTCATACTTATATGTGTTTTTCGCTAATTTAACATGGTATTGCAATGTGTTTTGTCATTCATCAATAAAAATTTGTTTATCGTTATTAAGATGTTCTAAATATTGGAGAATAATTGCTTTTCCATCTTGCAAGTTAAGATTAGATAATTGTTTACTATTTTTTTGATCAAATTTTAAAACATCAAACATTTTTATTTTTGCACATGAACAACAAAAAATAGTTGTTGGATTTGCTATTGCTAATAGTAAAAAAAGACAAAACATTTTTTTTGCTTTTTTTAATCTTTTTATTTTTGGTGACATTTTTTGATTAACAAATCATTAAAACAAGGTAATATAAATAGAAACAATGTTGTGCTTCAATATGCAATTGCTCCTTGCCAATTTGTTAGATAGACAATTTGTCCTTCACTAATAAAGAGTGATCAATTATTTTTTAGTTCATCAATACTATTTGGTTTTACGCATGGAAAATAAATATATTGGTAAATCGAACAAAAAGCAAAAATAAAAATTGCTGTAATTGCTGAGAAAAGTGAAAGTAATTTAAAAAATTTTATTTTTGTTGTTACTTTAACTTTTTTTGTAAATTCGTTAATAAACGCTCCCAAAACTATTCAACCATAAACCAAGTAAAAACTAATAATAACACTATCACCCAAACAGCTAAAAAATTGATCCGTATTTAACAATAATGAAGGGATAAGTGTTGCCACAAATAAAAATGCAACAGAAATTATGTAATAAATTAATCCACCAAATAAAGGATTCTTCCCTTTTTTTAGTAATTGTTGTGATTTAAAAAGAATTTTTTTATTAATTATTGCTTGAATAGATTTAAGCGAGCAAATTGTCATACTATTAGCAATACCTAAAACACAAACAAATAATAAAAAAGAAAAGAAAGTATTCATCATATTGCTTATTTTTGTGTTTTGTCCAAAAAGAATATTAATTAGTTGATAAACATTACCAGTTCCCGAAGTAATGCAACCAATGGTAATTGCTAAATAAAAAAAAGCAATTAAGACAATACCAACAATAACTGATAATGGAACATTTTTTTCAGGTTTATCAATTTGATTTGTAACATTTCCAACAATCAAATATCCCTCGAAGGCGAATAATATTCCTGGAACAGCGAAAAGTGATTTTGCCGAAAAAATTACGGGTGAGGATTTTTTTCATAAATTACTTTCTCAATATTGACCTGATCATAAACCACCTTGATGAGTTTTATTAACGATACCACCAATAATTCCAAAACATATAACGAGAAAAATTGGTAGAAATTTTGCTCAAGTAAGAAAATAATCAAATTTTATTGCAAACCTTTGTCACAAATAATTAATAAGTGTAAAAATTATTATCAAAGATAAAGCACAACCAAAAATTGCTAAACTTTGGTATTTAAAATTTATTTCACCAACAATTTTTCCTCCACTTTTAAGACAGATAAACATATTAATTATTGCTTCTGAAGAAAACAACATCAAAACAAAAGACAGAATTACATAGTAACTAAAAGGTTGCAAAATTTTAATATAGTGACCAATTTTTTTACCATTGTATTGTTCTGCCCAACTACCTAAACCGAGATTATCATTGGTTTTACACGAAACAATTTGACTAAAAGATAAAGCGATGCATAGAACAAAGAAAATTGAAATTATTCATGTAATAAGTGTTGCGATTGCATTAAAATCGTTATTTTTGAAAACACTATCGTTTTTAAAGAATATTCCAATTCCAATTACACCACTAAAAATGGTTAGAATTGCTGAACCTAATCCGACTTTAGCAGCAGTTTGTTTTTTAACCATCATCGCACTAATAAAAATTATATGTGATTGGATAGTTAGATCTATCGATTAGTTTAAACTAAACAATTATTTTTATCGTAATATTTATTTTTGCAAATTTTCATCAAAAAATCATTAAATATTGGTAATAAACATAGGAAAAAAAGAAATGTTCAAAAAACAATTGCTGTTTGTCAATTTTGCAATGTTGTCATATAACCTTTTTCATCCTGTACAAAAAGGTGTCATGTCTTACCTACTTCGTAACCTCATGGATTGTAAAATAAAGGAAGAATAAATTGATTAATCGTATTGAATAAGAAAATTGTAAATGCCCCACAAGATCCTAAAAACGAAATGATCATAAATCCTTTAATATTTACCGCTGTTTTTATCCTTTTAGTTAACGAATTAATAAATCCTCCAAAAACAACAATTCCATAAATCAAATAGAAGAAAATAATATTCACATCACAAAAACCATTCACAAATTGTTCTGATTCAAAAATTAATGATGGGATGAAAAGACTAGAACCGACTATTCCAACAACAAAAAAGTAATATAACATAGCAATTTTTTTTTCATTTTTTTTATTTTCATTGCTTATCACTTTTTTTGGTAAGAAAATCATATTATTTTTCAATAAAAAACTAATCGATTTTAATGAACAAATAATTTTACAATCACTTATATTAATCACACAAATAACTAAAAAAAACGAAAAAAGATTGTTCATAATTTGGCACACTTTAGGATTTTTTCAAAAAAGAACATTCATCAAATCATAAACATTACCAACTCCAACTGTGATACATGCAATTGTCACTGATAGGTAAATTATTGTTACAAGAGTAATGCCAAAAATAATAGATAACGGAACATTTTTTTCTGGTTTGTCAATTTCATCCGTCAAATTGCCAATAATTAAATAGCCTTCAAATGTAAACAAAATTGACGGAACCGCTAAAAAAGTGTTCAATGAACATTTATTCATTCCAATTGGCATTCATGCTCGTTCGCGAGCATGATAATATTTTTCGGTTCACAATCCGAATTTATGATCAACAATAAATCCACCAATAATCCCAGAAATAATAACAATTGCAAGAGGAACAAATTTAAAATATGAAAGGACTAGATCAAATTTTTTGGTAAATTTTTCCGCAAAATAATTTAATAAAACAAAAATGAAAAGAAGAGCAAAACCACTACCAAAAATTGCTAAACTTTGATATTTAAAATTAATATTGCCAACATCACGACCACCAGTTTTAATACTAATCGCCATGTTAATTATTGCTTCGCCACAATATAAAACGCAAACAAGAGATTGCCCTATTCAATAAGCCAATGGTTGTAAAATTTTAACGTAACGTCCAAATTTTTTACCATTATATTGTTCCACCCAACTTCCTAATCCTAATTTATCATTGGTTTTGCATGAAACAATTTGACCAAAAGATAAAGCAATACAAAAAACAATCAAAGTTGTAACAATCCATGATATCATCGTTCCATATGGGTTATGTCCATTCAGATTAAAAACACTCGTATTCTTAAAGAATATTCCTAATCCAACAACACCACCAAAAATTGTTATTATTGAGGAAAATAAACCAATTTTTGCTGCTGTTTTTTGTGTTACTTTCATTTTTATTATTTTGAATATGGTGCCGAAAATCGGAATCGAACCAACAACCTACTGATTACAAGTCAGTTGCTCTGCCTGTTGAGCTATTTCGGCATTTTACTAATTAATTATATTTTGAAAATGGTAATAAATTAGGTTATCAAATTTATAGGTTATCGAAAATATTCATATGCTTATTGCTATTTTTCAATGAGAACAAATGTATTAGCACTCTTTTACTTAGTTTGCTAATTTTTTGGTATAATTATGATGATAAATATGGAATTCACCTATCAAAAACCAAGCGATGATGTTTTGAGTCAATTTGGTCGTAACATCAATAATGAGATCAAAAATAACAATTTTGACCCAGTTATTGGAAGAGAAAAAGAAATTCGTCGTTTAATTGAAATTATTTCACGAAAAACAAAAAACAATCCTGTACTAATTGGCGAACCAGGTGTTGGTAAAACCGCAATTGTTGAAGGTTTTGTTCAACGTATTGTTAATCGCGATGTTCCCAATAATTTACTCGACAAGCAAGTTTATGAACTTTCATTATCTTCTTTAGTTGCTGGTGCAAGTTTTCAAGGTCAATTTGAAGATCGGATCAAAAAAATTATTAAGCAAGTTAAAGCAGCTAACGGTAACATTATTTTGTTTATTGATGAAATTCATCAACTTATTGGTACGGGACGAAATTCTGGTGGTACTATGGATGCAGCAAATATTCTTAAACCAATGATGGCACGGGGAGAAATAAAAATTATTGGAGCAACAACCCTTGATGAGTACCATAAATATATTGAGAAAGATTTAGCTCTAGAACGAAGAATGCAAAAAATTTTTGTTGCCGAACCAACAAAAGATGAGGCAATAACAATTATGCGCGGTTTAAAAGAAAAATGAGAGTTATTTCACCAAGTAAAAATTCATGATTCAGCAATTGTCGCAGCTGTAAATCTTTCTGATCGTTATTTAACTAACCATTATCTACCTGATAAATCTATTGACTTGATTGATGAAGCAGCAGCAAAAATTAAAACACAATTTCACTCTTTACCTAATGATTTAGATGAGATGAAACGTGAAATAATTAATCTTGAAACCGCTAAAGCGGCATTGTTAAAAGAAGAAGATGCAAAAAGCAAAAAACAATTAGAAGAAATTGAAACAAAGTTATCAGCAATAAAATCTAAACAAGAATCTCGTTTAAAAGAATGACAAAAACAAAAATCTCTTCATGATGAAATTAATTTAATTAAAAATAAAATTGAAAATTCTAAACTTGATCTAGAAAACCATCAACAAAAAGGAGAATTTACACAAGCAAGTCAAATTTTATATGAAACTATTCCCCAATTACAAAAACAATTAAAGAAAGTGGAGAAATCTTTTGAGAAAATCAACATTAATCACACTTTTTCGGATAGTGTAACTGCGAACGAAGTAGCGGAAGTAGTTGCTGAAATCACCGGTATTCCGTTAACAAAATTATTAAAATCAGAAAAAGATAAATTAATGAATTTAAATCAAGAAATTAAAAAAATTGTTAAAGGACAAGATGAAGCAATTAATCTTGTTACTTCTGCAGTAATGCGTGCCCGTGTTAATATTAATGATCCTAATCGACCGTTAGGAAGTTTTCTTTTTTTAGGTCCAACAGGTGTGGGGAAAACACAATTAGCTAAAGCATTAGCTTTATCACTATTCGATTCGGTTAAGCAAATTGTTCGTTTTGATATGTCGGAATATATGGAAAAACATTCGGTTGCCAAATTAATTGGTGCTCCACCTGGTTATATTGGTTATGAACAAGGTGGATTATTAACACAAGCTATAAAAAATAAACCCTATTGTGTCTTATTATTTGATGAAATTGAAAAGGCTCATCCTGATGTTTTAAATATTCTTTTGCAAGTTTTGGATGATGGTCATTTAAAAGATAGTCAAGGTAAACTAATTAATTTTAAAAATACTATCATTATTATGACAAGCAATTTAGGGAGTCAAGAAATTTTAAAAGGGAAAAAAGAAAATAAAATTCCTTCCCAATTATTGCAAGTGTTAAAACCCGAATTTATTAATCGAATTGATGAAATAATCCAATTTAATCCTTTAAAACCAAGTGTTGTTAAGGAAATTGTAAAAGAACAAATTGCGGTTTTAATTAAACGGATTAATGATAATGATTTTAAAATTGATGTTGATCAAAAAGTTATTGACTATATTTCTATTAATTGTTATGATCCTTTTTATGGGGCCCGACCTATTAAAAGATTTATCCAAAAAAATCTTGAGAATCTTTTTGCTAACGAAATCATTTCTGGTAAGATCAACAAAAATGAGAAATATTTGGTTGTCGTTAATAATAAAAAAAATGATCAAAGTTGCTTTGATATTATTCCGATTGAATCGTAATTTTGTTGAGAAATTTATTTTCTCTAAGAACTTTGTTATATAATTAGTAAGAAAATATCAAAACATTGATAGAAATCGCAAAATAAATTAATTTAGTAAAAAGGATAAAATAATGGCAATTGGAAAATTTGATCGAACAAAACCACATGTTAATGTTGGAACAATTGGTCATATTGACCACGGTAAAACAACATTAACAGCGGCAATATGCACTTATTTGTCAAAAAAAGGTTTGGCCCAAGCTCGTGATTATTCATCAATTGATAGTGCTCCAGAAGAAAAAGCACGAGGAATTACAATTAATACTTCCCATGTTGAATACGAAACAACAAAAAGGCATTATGCGCATGTTGATTGTCCTGGTCATGCTGACTATGTTAAGAATATGATTACTGGTGCTGCCCAAATTGATGGTGCCATCTTAGTTGTTGCTGCTTCTGATGGTGCTATGCCACAAACAAGGGAACACATTTTGCTCGCAAAGCAAGTTGGTGTACCAAAAATTGTTGTTTTTATTAACAAATGTGATGTTGTTACAGACAATGAAGTAAAAGATTTAGTAAAAATGGATATTATTGATTTACTAAACAAATACGGTTTTGATGGCAATAATACACCGATTATTTTTGGTTCCGCTTTAGGAGCATTAAAAGGCGAAGCACAATGGGAAGAAAAAATTCAAGAATTAATGGACCAAGTTGATAGTTATATTCCTACACCTGTGCGTGAAGTTGATAAACCTTTCCTTCTACCGATCGAAGATATTTTTACAATTACTGGTCGTGGTACAGTGGTAACAGGTAGAGTAGAACGAGGAAAAATTAGTTTAAATACCGAAGTTGAAATTGTTGGATTAAAACCATCAAAAAAGGTTGTTGTTACTGGTATTGAAATGTTTAAAAAAACTTTAGATTTTGCCCAAGCCGGTGATAATGCTGGTGTTTTACTTCGTGGTGTTGATCGAACTGATGTTGAACGTGGTCAAGTATTAGCTGCTCCTGGTTCAATTAAACCATACAAAAAATTTAAGGCACAAATTTATGCTCTTAAAAAAGAAGAAGGAGGAAGGCATACTGCTTTCCACAAAGGTTATCGTCCACAATTTTATTTCCGTACAACTGATGTAACGGGAACAATTGAATTAAAAGAAGGTGTTGATATGATTATGCCTGGTGATAATGCTGAAATCACTGTTGAATTAATTGCTCCAATTGCGATCGAAAAAGGTTCAAAATTCTCAATTCGAGAAGGTGGTCACACCGTTGGTGCTGGTCATGTTATTGAAATTATTAGTTAATTTTAATAGTTCTATTCTTAATATCTAAAACAGTTTTTTTAAATTTAGAATTATTATTTAAAAAAATATTGATTGAAGTATTGTCTTGTTATAGTTTTTAGGAGCAATCAATGTTTATTTATACAATTTGATTAGTCGAAATCAAAATTACATCTTAAAAATTTATTTATTAATATAAAAATTGATATAAACAATTATTGTGAAGAATTATGATCAGATAATTCGTTTTTTACGCAAAAATGTTGTATATCGTAAAAAACCAAAACAAACAATATTAGATTGATTGAATCAGTATAATGATCAATTAAAATTTGATAAAGTTTTTAATGAAATATTAAAAATTACAAAAAGTATTGACAAAATTTACCCTATTAATATTGCGTCATTTTGTAATAAGTATTTACCAAATAAAATTAGAATTAGATCAGATCAGTTCTTAAGTAAATCTCGATCGTGCAGATTAAATGACATATTCATTATTTTTTCATGTGTAAAAATTGAACATAAAAAAACATATATTGTTTTAACTTCCAACCACTTTACTAATTACACTAAATCAATAAGTAGTTCAAATAGTTTTTTTACTAAAGATTTTACTGATCTTAAAAATTGGGCTAATAATGTTGGTGAAATTTCAAAAAATGAAGCACGTGTCCGCGGTATTGGTAAGACAACAACTTATCTATATTGACATGGTAATGAAAATCATATTGAAAAATTAAGTGATTACTTAGGTGTTCTTTCACAAATTGAAAACTATGCTTATTATTTAAAGGAGAAAAATAAAAAAAATTTACGTGTTAAAATTTCAAAAGATACAAAAATGGAAATTTTTAATTTTTATAATAATGAGTGTGCTTTGCGACAAATTAATAAATGCATAACAATTGAATCACAGATAAATGATAATATATCTAAACATATTCATCATATTGTTCCTCTATATTATTTTTATGATCAAAAAATATTTGATGATAAAATTATTAATAATAAAAATAATTTGATTCTTCTTTGCTTCAAATGCCATGCGATGCTATCAAGTCATATAAAATTAGAAAGAAAAAAATTTCTCGATTATTGTTTAGAATTTATGAAAAAAGCGAATAAATTTATTGATTTTCAAAATTATTTATGAGATGATTTACATATAACAATTCCAATTTTATATAAAATTTATGGGGTAGATTATGAGTAGCAAAATAGTAGTTTGAGATTTATTTGGTGGGGGTCAAAATTCTGTTTTCCATGCCCTTAAAAATAAGAAAAACTTTGAAATATACACATTTGATGTTGTAAAACCAATTAGAAAAAAGCAATTTATTTTAGATCTATCACAAGATAATATTATTTCTAAGTTAAGTAAATTTCCCAAACCAAATATCATTGTTAGTTCAACTTTATGTCAATCGTTTAGTTGTGTATTAAATATGAAGGGTGGGGGTACATGTTTTTGAAAATTAAATAAAAAAAAGAATAAACTTATTTTTCGAAAAAAAGAAGAGTTTAATAATTTGAAATCAGGTTTTACAAAAAATCTTGATGCTTCAACGCAACTTTTTATAGCTAAATTGGGAAAAAAATGTATTAATAACACAATTTCACTAATTCAACACTATAAACCAAAATATTGATTTATCGAAAATCCCAAAAACTCACTAATTTGGAAATACATTAAATTAAATAGAAAGGATTTTTATGATCCAAAAAAAATGTTTTTTAATGAAGCTAGTTATGGTAAATATGGTTATTTAACAACAAAGTCGACATATTTTTTGTCAAATATAAAGATGACACTTTTAAAAGGTAGAATTGATCCACCTTATACAATAAAAATTGATAAAAATGGTAATAAATGATATGTTTTAAAAGATGACGAAAGCATAAAAATGCGAAGAAATTTGGATAGTCGCATGATTGGTTTAGCTAATATCAAAAAAATGATTAAAGCAAGAAATGCAAAATCAGGTCTAGGTGCTATGGATTTTGTAATGAAGAGTTCAAAACAATTATTAATGAAAAATAAAAAACATAGTTTTCAAACATCTGAGGCAACTCCTGCTAGCGCCATCCCTCCATTATTAATTCAAGAGATTTTTAAATATTTTAAAATAAATTAAAAGAGTATAGTGAGTATTTTATTCAATACAATGATCTTATTATTTAATGTATTTTAATAAAATATAATATTCGAGTTTGGTGTGATTAATATTATTCTTGCACTATTAAAATAGTTTTTTTAAATTTAGAATACCAGGAAAAATTATTTCGATCGTTGTACCATATTCTTTAATCAAAGAATACTCAATTTTTTTCATTTTAATTTTTTGCACTAATTTTATTAGTTTTTCATAATAAATACCAATAGTTTGATTGAATATTTCAAAATGAATTATTAATAGTGAGAATCCACCCACTGCTTTTATATCTTCTAAATATTTTGTTTGGTGTTTTTTAATCAAAGACAGATCGAAATATTTTTTTCGTGTTTGTTTGCATTCAATTTCTACATATTTCTTATTGAAGTAAAGAAAATAGTCAACTTTTGCTTTATCAACTAATTTTGCAACAACAATATCTTTATCGATTCGTTTAATAATTTTTATTGGAATTTGCCTTTTTTCCAAATGAGCAATATTATTTATTTGATAATATTGCATTGTTCGGTTCATTAATTGTTCAATATACATTCCTTTGTTTATATTGATCATTTCCTATTATTGTATGTGTAATAAAAAAGATAATTTTAAATAATTTTTATATTTCCATTGCTAGTTTTCACCGAAATAACAATCGATTATTAAATATAATTACTATGTAATTACATAAGGGAGTATAGCTCAGTTGGTTAGAGCACACCCCTGATAAGGGTGAGGTCGATAGTTCGAGTCTATTTGCTCCCACCATGGGGGTATAGCTCAATGATAGAGCACTTGATTTGCACTCAAGGGGTTGTGGGTTTGAGTCCCATTACTTCCACCATAGAAAATAAGGGATTTAGTTTAATGTTAGAACGGTAAACTCCAAATTTACTAGTATGGGTTAAAGTCCTGTAATCCCTGCCATTTAAACTAGAACAATGCTTTACACAATAACATAAATTGTGTCATTGTTAATTTACCAAGAATATATTTTTTTTTGTTCATATTTTTTTTTGTTGAATTGGTTTTATATTGTTCAAATATTTCTACTATTTTTTGTGTAAAATCGTAATCATCAATAATTAATTGGGATTCAAAATCAAAATATATTGACCGATAGTCAAGATTGAATGAACCAAGTAGTGTATATTTATCGTCAATTAAGATAATTTTTGAATGAATAAAACCTTCATATTCATAAAACGTAATGTTGGGATCAATAATTTGTTGGTAACAATGTTCGTTCATCATTTTTGTAAATCAAACATTTTTTGTTGGAATAATAATCTCAATTTTAATCCCATTAATTGCTAATAATTTTAAATAATCATTAATTTCTTGTGTTGGACAAAAATACGGTGTAACAATTTTAATTATTTTCTTTGCTTGTGCTAATTCATTTAAGATTGTCTCATTTAACGAAAAGAAATTAATTTTAGGGTTAAAACAAAGCAATTGGATTGTCGTGTTTGTTTGCTTAAATTTATTATTTTGTAATTGAAAATACTTTTCGACAATCGCGAAATTATTTTCTCTTCTTTTATTATGACCAAGGGTTAGTCAATAGTTTAAGAATGATTGGTTAATTAATTGAACAATAGGTCCTTTGATAATTACATTTAAATCTGTTCATAAACCTTCATTTTTATCCATTGATAAATATTCGTCTCCAAAATTACTCCCCCCATAAAAACAAAATTCATTATCAATAATGACAAATTTACTGTGTAAACGATAATTTGTTGAGCTAGTAAAAATATTAAGATGTAAAGGGTTAAAGCAAGCTATTTCAATTCCATTTTTTTCTATTCATTTTAAAATTCTTTTTCCTTTTTTTAAAATTACACCAAAATGGTCATACAAAATTTTTATTTTAACTCCTTTTTTTGCTTTTTTTATTAATTCAAGAAAAATGATTTTTGTGAAAAAGCTTTTTGAGCGGAAAATGAAAGATTGTATATTAATATGATGTTTGGCATTACGGATTAATTTCACCAATTGCTCAAGAATTAGTGTTGAGTTATTGATAATTTTAATTTCATTATTACAATAAATATCATCTTTATTATCAAAAATATTTAAAAAAATTTTAGCAAGATTTCTTTCACTAATACGACAATTGGAAACAAAATTATATTTTTTCAATCTTTCTTTATTTAAAAGGAATTTGTCTCTTGTTTTTTTAGCGATTGGTCTAATTTCAAATAAACAAAAAAGAGCAATTCCTAAAAAAGGAAATAGTAAAATTACGATTAATCAACAATTTTTTGTATATGTTATTTTTTGTGAAAATAATGTTAATAGGTAAAAAAGTGTGTTAAGAAATCAAAGTGTTATTATAAAAATTAATAAATGTGTGATAGTTTTCAAATTAATGATTAAATCTATTCCTAATCCAATAAAAAAAAATGCGATTGCTGTAATGAATAATTCAATTAAAAAACTTATTTTATTCATTGTATTTTGTTAAATTATATATAATGGTAAATAAGCGATATTAAGAGATAAATCGTAAAGTTATCTTGTGTTTATGGTAAGTTCAGATTTGATTAAACAATTGCGTGAAATGACACAAGCAGGTTTTTTAGATTGCAAAAAAGCATTAGAACAAAATAATTGTGATTTAGAAAAAGCTGCGAAATATTTAAGAGAAAAAGGAATCGCCAAAGCTTCAAAAAAAGCAGGTGCAATTGCAACCGAAGGTATGACTTTGGTTGATGTTGCTGACAACAACGGTATTATTTGTGAAATCAATTGTCAAACAGATTTTTCTGCTAATAACCAACTTTTTTTAACTTTAGGAGATGAAATAAAAAAAGTTTTACTTGAAAAAAATGTTAAAACAATTGACGAGGCTAATGCCATTATTTTGCCATCTGGTCAAAGCATAAACGAAGCATGTCAAGAGTTAACGACAAAAATTGGTGAAAAAATATCATTAAGGCGTTTTGTTAAGATTATTAAACAAAATGAGCAAGATTTTGGTTTTTATCAACATGCAAATAAAAAATATTCGGCACTAGTTTTGTTTAGTGGCAAAATTTCACCATTATTGGCAAAAAATATTGCGATGCATATTGTTGCTCACAATCCAAAATTTATTAGCAAAGAGAATATTGATCAAACTTGATTAACAAACGAAATGAATATTGTTAAACAACAAGTTTTAGCTTCTGGTAAACCAAAAGAATTTGCTAATAAAATTGTGCAAGGTAAGATTAACAAATCATTAAGCGAGATTTGTTTATATGAGCAAAATTTTGATTTTACGGAAAATAAAAAAGTTTTTGCAGTTCTTAAAGAAAATAATGTCGAAATCCTTAAATTTGTCCGTTATGAATTAGGTGAAGGGATAGCTAAAAATAATGTTGATTTTGCAACTGAGGTAACACAACAAATGAATTCTAAACATGAGTAAAAAAGAGATAAAAAGAGTTTTAATAAAAATTTCTGGAGCCAGCATTAAAGCAAAAGATAATAATATTTTCAATTTAGATTACATCAAAAATTTGGCCAAGCAAATTGCGATGTTATCTAAAAAATATCAAATTGGAATTGTTATCGGTGGTGGCAATATTTGGCGAGGAAATATGACTACGGGTAATATTTTTAAAAAGGCAAATGCGGATTATATGGGAATGTTATCAACAATAATTAATGCTATTGCTTTCAAAGATATTTTAGTTAATTATGGTTGTCATGTCAATTTATATTCAGCTCTTGTTATTAATAATGTGACAAAGCCAATTGTGATTGAGCAAATAAATAGAGATTTATCCAAAAAAAATATTGCTATTTTCGCTGCCGGTACTGGACATCCATATTTTACAACCGATACAGGTTGTGTCATTCGGGCAATTGATATGAATGCTGATGTTATTTTGATGGGTAAAGATTCGGTTGATGGTGTTTTTTCCGATGACCCACAAATAAATAAAAAAGCAAAATTTTACCCTGAATTGAAATTTATTGATGTCTTAAAAATGAACTTAAAAGTTATGGATTTATCGGCATTAACATTATGTGAGCAGCATAATATTGATATTTATGTTTTTAATATTTTACAAAGTAATAGTTTGCTTAAAATAATTAATAAAAAATGTAAATTTACTCACATACACAAATAAGATTAGGGTGATAAAATGATTGAATGAATAGAATTAAAAAAAGAGTTTGAGCAAAATTTTATTAAGATTAAAACATGATTGAGTGAAGAATTTGCAAAAATTAATTCTGGGCGAATTAATAGTAATATTTTTAATCATATTAAAGTTAATGCCTATGGACAATTTCTTCCTTTAATTCAATTAGCAAATATTTCTTCAATTGATGCCCGTCAATTATCAATTAAGCCGTATGATCACAATTTACTTAAAGAAATTGCAAAATCTATAGCTGAAAGTGAATATCATGTTAATCCACAAATTAGTGGTGATTTTATCCGTGTTATTTTTCCACCATTGACTGAGGAAACACGAAAAGAAAGTGTAAAAAAAGCAAAGACTTATCTAGAACAAGCAAAAATAAAAATTAGAAACATTCGTCAACAAATTCAAGCAAAATACAAGAAGGATAATACTCTTGCAAAAGATCTAGTCCGCTATTTTGAAGATGAATTAAATTTAGTAACTAAAAATGCAAATAAAGATGTCGAACAAGCTTTTATTAAAAAAGAAAAAGATTTGATGACTTTATAGTCAACAAGTCCTTTTTAATGATTGCTTTTAAAAAAATAAAATCTCTAGGTGTACGAACAAAAACGAGTTTTTTTATCATTTTAATTTACTTATTTTTAATAACAATAGCTATTTTTTCGGATCAAAAAACAACTGGGCATCTTTTTTCACACGAAAAATATCAAGCTATTTTTGCTTTTATTTTTAATTTTTGCTTAGTACCATTTATTATTTTTAGTTGTCTTGAGGTAGCAAAACTTTCTTTTATTAAATGAGGGAAAGTAGCAATAATAATTTCTTTTATTTGTTGTAGTTTTTCATTATTTTCTAATACTTTTCTTATTCTTAACAAATATCATTTTAAAAAATTTTCTCTTGATTTTATGTTTACTCCCTACTTATTTTATTTAATGCTGATTTTTGGTTGAGCAATTATTATTTTTATTAGTAGTTTCATTTTTGTTATTGCATACCAACAAGCGAAAATTTTAATGTTTGGGGAAACTTTTTTTTGGTTTCCAATTTTAATGGTTTTAATAAATCTCTTTTTTCCGATTGTTTTTTACTTAGCAATTTTTCATCATTGGATAACTCTTATTTTTTTATTGCTAATTAGTAATTTGAGTGATGTTTTTGCTTATCTTGGAGGAAGTATTTTTGGTAAGAAGAAACCATTTATTAAGATTAGTCCAAATAAAACATTAGTTGGTTTTGTTCTTGGTTTTATTTGTACAATGATTGTCACATTTTTTTTATATTGATTATTTTTTTATATCAGTGATAGAAGTAATAATCACCCACTCTTTTATTTTATTGGGATTCAATTTTCTCGTCACCAAACAATTATTTATCAATGATGATGATGATTAATAGCTTTTTGTCTTACTCTTACTTTTACTTTTATTAGTTTCACGGGGGATTTATTTTATAGTTTAATTAAACGAATTTATCATATTAAAGACTTTAGTAATTTATTACCAGGTCATGGTGGTATTCTTGATCGAATCGATGCCTTAAGTTTTGTTTTCATTTTCTATTTCTTTTTTACTTTTTTATCCCAAATTTTTCTTGATAATAACTCTTTAGAATTAATTTGGTGTAAATAATTTTTATTTTCAAAAAATATTTTTGATAATTATTAACAATGGCATCTAATAATAATCAACATTTTAAAGATTTTTTTACTAAAACAAAAATATTGACTGAGCAAGATTTTATTCGGATTTCAGTTTTTTCAACTTTTACACTCGAAATGCCATCAAGTTTTAATAAATATGTCAAAATAACAATTAAAACTTCAGATATTATTCCGTTCGATATTTATGAAAAATTAATTAATGACCATGCAAATTTAAAAATTGGTATCATTGGTGTAAAACCAATAAATAATTTAGTTGAAATTCATAAATATATTACTTTTTTTGCGGAAAAAAATTCTGTTTTAGATCAAAATATTTTTAATTTATTAGCAAAATCAAATTATTTTTTTTCAACCGATGGAAAGACAATGACAATTAAATATTTTACTAACAATGAATTAAATAGTTTGAAAAGTATTGTCAACAAATTATTGCATTTTCTCAAAATTAATAATTTTGATCTTGAAAAAATAAATTTTACTCTTGATCAAGTTAAACAACAAAAATCTCTTAATTTTAAAATTGAACAAGAAAAAAAAATTGAAAAAATTAAAAGTATATTACATAATGTTCCATCCAACACATTAAATAAATACGAAAATTCAAATAAAGTCGTAGGGAATTTTATTTCGATTCAAAAAGTAACAAGTGAAATGGCTGAAATAAACCAAATTGTTAATTTACAAGGTGAAATTTTTGACTTGGAAATAAAACAAACAAAAAACAATAGTAAAATTTATTACTTCTCGTTATACGATTACGATGATGGAGCCATCACACTTTCATATTTTTTGAATAATTCAGGTATTTTTTCTTTTTCGTCAAAAAATAATAAAACAAGTATTATCAATGAACCATACCTCGTTTCATTTAAAGTTGGTGATTGGGTCAAAGTTCAATGTAAATTGGAAGCAACAAAATACACGAATTATCAAATTTTTGGAAGAATAATTAAAATTTGTCATGGTACAAAACCTTCTTTTTTAGTTGCAATCGATAACGAACCAAAAAAAAGAGTGGAATTGTTATGTCATTCAAAAATGACATCTTTTGATGGAATTAGTAGTGTTAGCGATATTTTTCAGTACACAAAGCAATTGGGATATCAATCACTTGGAATTATTGAACGCTTCAATGTGCAATCAATTCCTGATATTGTTGATGAATCGAAAAAAACAAAAATTAAACCGATTTTTGGTTGTGAATTTGAAATTATTCCTAAAACAATTCCTTTAGTTATCAATTCGTGTAAAAATAAATTAATTAAAACGGCAACATATATCGTTTTCGATATTGAAACAACAGGTTTAAATAATGAATTTGATGAATTGATTGAATTTGGTGCAATAAAATATAAAGATGGAAGAATTGTCGATCAAATCGATTTTTTTTGCAAACCAACCAAACCTTTAACTCCTAGAATAATTAATCTTACCCACATTACAAATGAAATGGTTGCTAATGGTTGTAATCAGAAAGAGGCAATAATCAAGATCCGTGAATGAATTAAGGATGATATCTTAATCGCTCATAACGGAATTAATTTTGATTTTGCTTTTTTAAATAAAATTTGTGAAAAGAATAATCTTCCTATTTTTACTAATTGTTTAATTGACACAATGCAAATATCACGGGCTATAAATGAAGCACTAGATTCGCACCGTTTACAAAAAGTGACAAGAAAATATAAAATTGATTACAACGAATTAGAGGCACACCGTGCAAATAAAGATAGTCAATATCTTTTATATGTTTGGCAAGCGATGATGGAGCAACTAGAAAAAGAAAAAATTAAATACATCGATGAAATTAATAATTTGCAAACTATTTCTTTAATTTCAAGTCAACATGGATATTTTGTTGATGTTTATGTAAAAACACAAGCAGGTATCAAGGCATTATATAAATTAGTCAGTTTATCATTAACAAAGCAACTTTATCAAAAAAAAGATCAATTTGACGATAAAAAATCTAAACTTATCGGTAAACCAAAATTATATTTTGAAGATCTATTGGAATATAAAAATGATTTAATTATTTGTCCGCATCCAACAGAAGGTGAAATTTGACAATCAGTAATGAATGATACAAAAGAAGAGTTAATGAATAAAATAAAAAAATATGACTACATTTTTTTATCACCATATAAACATTTAGAACATGAAATTATCCGTGAGGAAATTAAAACAAATGATATCATTTTAGCCCAAAGAAAAATCATCCAACTTTGTCAACAATTAAATAAAAAAATATGTGCCGTTTCTGACGCTTACTATCTAATAAAAAATGAGGGGAAAATTCACGAAATTTATTTGCATGTTAAACAATTGGGTGGGAATAGGCATCGTTTATTTTCTTATCGCGATCGTGTTATTGAACCCGACCAACATTATTTAACAACAAAAGAAATGTTACAAGCATTTAATTACATTAAAGATGATATATTACTAAAAGAAATTGTTATTGAAAACCCTATCGAATTAGTTAATTCCTGTCAAGAGAATATTTATCCTTTACATCAAAAACCAGAACGACCAATGATTAAGAATTGTGAAGAAAAATTAATTTCGTTAATTGATGAAAATACTAAAAAAATATATGGTTTAAACCCTCCAAAAATAATTCTTGAGCGAATTGAAAAAGAAAAAAAATCTGTTATCGATCAAGGTTTTGCTGTTATTTATTGAATTGCTCATCTACTTGTGAAAAAATCTAATGATGATGGTTATCTGGTTGGTTCAAGAGGTTCGGTTGGGTCGTCATTATTAGCATATTTAGCTAATATTTCCGAAGTTAATCCTCTTCCTTCACATTATTTATGTAAATCTTGCCATCATTTTGAAATTTTTCCCCAAAAAAATAATCTTATTGATGGGTTTGATTTGCCACCCAAAAAGTGCCCTTGTTGTGGTAAAGAAATGTTTAGTGATGGTCACAATATTCCTTTTGAAGTTTTTTTAGGTTTTAAACCTGGTGATAAAACTCCAGATATTGATTTAAATTTTTCTGGCGACTATCAAGCAATAGCACATAATTTTATTAAAGGTTTATTTGGTGATATGCATGCTTTTCGCGCTGGAACAATTGCGACTGTAGCCGCAAAAACTGCATATGGTTATGTTAAAAATTATTTTGAAGAGGTTAGACCAGATTTTCAACCATCAAATGCCTTGGTGAAATATTATTCAAAGCGGTGTGAAGGAGTTAAACGTACGACAGGTCAACATCCGGGAGGAATAGTTATTATTCCAAAACAATTTGATGTTTGTGATTTTACACCATATAATTATCCTTCAAATGATAAAAGCAAAAATTGGTATACGACACATTTTGCTTTTCAAACAATTCATGATACATTATTAAAATTTGATATTCTTGGTCATGATGAACCAACCGTGCTAAATTATCTTTTTAAATTAACTGGAATAAATCCTCTAACAATTCCTAATTTTGATACTAAAGTTATTAGTTTATTTAATAATTCTAAAAGTTTAAATATTATCGATGAAAATTATGATGTAAATAAAATTGCTACAATTGGTTTACCAGAATTTGGAACTGAAATAAGTCGTGATATTATTAGCGAAACTAAACCCCAATGTGTTGGTGATTTAATTAAAATTTCTGGTTTAAGTCATGGAACAAATGTTTGGAAAGGGAATGCACAAGAATGAATTAACAAAGCAAAAAAAACAATTCAAGATGTTATTTCTTGTCGTGAAGATATCCTTTCTTCTTTAGTACAATGAGGAGTAAAATTTGAGGTTGCTTTTTTAGCAACAGAAACCATTCGAAAAGGAAAGGGAATAAAACCAGAAGATGAGGAAATTTTCAAAAAGTGTAATGTTCCAACTTGGTTTATTCAATCATGCAAATTAATAAAATATTTATTTCCTAAAGCACATGCAACAGCTTATGTTTTGGATGCGATTAGAACTGCATGATATAAAGTTTATTATCCTTTAGAATTTTATGCCGTTTATTTTACAGTGCGTACGAAAGAAAATTTCGATTTATTAACGATTATTGGTGGTAAAGAAAGTGTAGAAAAAGTTTACAAAGATTATTGTTCTCGACGAAAAGCAAGAGGAATAAATGCTTTAAAAAATAAAGAAATAAATCTAATTCCTATTTTTGAAATTTGCCTTGAAATGTTTGCCCGAGGAATATTTTTAAAAAATGTTGATTTGAATAAATCTGATCTAGATAAATTTACCATTGATAATGGCGCAATTCTTCCTCCTTTTACTGCCATTGATGGTCTAGGAATTGAAGTGGCAAAATCAATTGTTTTAGCCCGTAAGAATAAACCATTCTCTTCAATTTACGATTTGCAAAAAAGAACTAAAATTAATTCAGCAATTTTAACAAAATTAAGACAATTGCATATTCTAGATAATTTAACCGAAGACCAACAAATGAATCTTTTTTAATTAGATATAATTAAAATGCCTACAGTTAATTGCTGTTTGGTAAACAAATAGAGGAAACTCCATGCTTGCACAAGGTGTCAATCTTGTAGTGTTTGTGTGTGGTGAAAAAATAAACCACAAAATGCTTATGCATTATGGAAATTAAGTTCTAAGGTATAGTTAAATATACTATGAATAAGATTAAAAAGTACCACAGTGACGAAATGAATGAAAATTCTAAATGAAACGCGGTAAACCCCACAAGCAAGAAACCTAAATTAATGGTAAGGGAATTCTTTTGATGGAATTGAACAACAAAAGGAACAATTTTTCTAAATTGTAGATAAATAATTAACTTAAAACAGAACATGGGTTATATAGGCAAAAAACAACACTATGTGTTGTTTTTTATATAATCATACTAATTTGATGCCAAAAAAATTTGATGCAATCATTGTTGGTGCTGGTCATGCTGGATTAGAAGCTGCTTTTGCTTGTGCCAAATTAAATTTAAAAACAGCTTTAATTACTTTAAATTACGAGCATATTGCTGATACACCATGTAATCCTTCAATTGGTGGTCCTGCAAAAGGAATTGTTGTTCGAGAAATTGATGCTTTAGGTGGGATGCAAGCCCAAGCAGCTGATTGCAATCAATTACAAATAAAATTGCTAAATACGAGTCGTGGAGCGGGAGTTTGAGCATTGCGTGCCCAAATCGACAAAATAAAATATCATGAATGATTTTGTCAACAAATTCGTAAGCAAAAGAATTTATCACTAGTGATTGATGAAGTCACTGATTTAATTATTAGGAACAAAAAGATTGTTGGTGTCAAAACAAAAAACAATACTTTTCATTGTAAAGGAGCAGTCATTACAACTGGGACATATTTAAAATCCGTTTGTCATTTTGGACACAAAAAATTTAAATCTGGTCCTTCATTTCAAAAATGTGCAGAAGAATTATCACACTCATTGGTGAAAAATGGGTTTAAATTAATTCGCTTAAAAACAGGAACACCACCACGAATTTTAAATACAAGCATTAATTATAAAAAAATGCGAATTCAACCTGGTGATAAGCAACCATTGGCTTTTGTTCACTATAAACCAATTTATCATTCTTATAAAAAACAAGTACCATCATATTTAATTTTTACGAATAAAAAAATTCACAATTTAATCAAAAAAAATATTAGGCGTAGTGCAATGTATGCTGGTCGTATTCATGCTATTGGCCCAAGATATTGTCCTAGTATTGAAGATAAAGTTATGAAATTTCCTCATAAACCGAAACATCAATTGTTTATTGAACCAGAATCTTTAAAAATGAATACCATTTATTTACAAGGTTTTTCAACAAGTTTTGATAAAGAATTTCAAGAAAAACTTGTTCATCTTCTTCCGGGTTTTACTCAAGCAAAAATTTTAAAATATGCTTATGCAATTGAGTACGATGCTATTGATCCAACACAATTAAAGTTGAACTATGAGGCGAAAAAAATTAAGAACTTGTTTTTTGCGGGGCAAATTAATGGTACTTCTGGTTACGAAGAAGCCGCTGGCCAAGGTTTATTAGCAGGTATAAATTTGTTTTTAAAAATCAAAAGAAAGGAACCATTAATCTTGTCAAGGCAAGAATCATATATTGGAGTAATGACTGATGATATCATTACAAAAGGAATTACTGAGCCATATCGTTTATTAACATCTCGTGCCGAGCACCGATTATATTTACGTAACGATAATGCACAAGAACGATTGTTAAAGTACGGTTACAAAGTTGGTTTAATTAGTGAAGAAGTTAAGAAGGATTATGAATTGCAACAAAATAAAATTACAAAGATTATAAACTTATTAAAAACCAAATATGTTGGTGATTTTCCATCACTAAGAAAAAAATACAACTGTCCGACAAACTACACTTTATTTCAATTTTTAAAAAGACCAGATGTTAAATTAGATTACTTATTAAAATTTTTAAAAATTACGATTAACAACATTATTTGTCAGAAAATTGAAATTCAAGTTAAATTTGAAGGATATATTAATAATCAATTAAAAAACATCAAGAAATTAAACAATTTAGCTAAAGTTAGTTTAAAAAAAATTAAAGACTATAAAGAAATAAAAAATTTGTCACTAGAAGCAATTGATAAGTTGAATAAAATTATGCCAGAAAAATTAGATCAAGCATCACGAATTAGTGGAATAAATTTAATTGATATTGCTATCATTAAAAATTATGTGGATCACATGAAAAAATAGTTTATGAATTTTGATGATTTTGTAAAAGAAATAAAAACAAACTTTAATCTTGATTTAACATTAGCAACTAGAAAAAAATTTCTAATCTATAAAAATTATTTACAACAAGAAAATAAAAAAATGAATTTAACGAACTTAATTACTGAAGAGTTGATTTGAAGTAAATATTTTTTTTATGGTGTAATCTGTTATCGAAATGTTAATTTTCATACGATCAATTCTATTTTAGATTTGGGTAGTGGCAGCGGTAATCCCGGGATGATTTTAAAATTACTGTTTCCTCATTTATCGATCACAATTGTCGAAGCCAATTATAAGAAAATACATTTCATGCAATCGTTAGCAAAAAAATTACATTTGTTAAATATTAAATTTATCAATAAACGAATTGAGGAAATAAAACCTAATAAAAATTTTTTATTTGATTTGTGCACTGCACGAGCTGTCGCTAAATTAGAAATATTATTGGAATTGTTAATTCCTTATTGTAAAATCTCTGGGTTAATCGTCATTCCAAAATCCTTGAATTACACAAAAGAAGTTAAAAATTTAAAAAAACAACTCACTATTTTGAAATCAAAATTAATTAAAATTGAACGAATTGTTGACAATAAAAATGTTTTTAACACTCTCTTCATAAAAAAAATTTCTTCCACCCCAAACTTATATCCAAGAAAATATAACATAATAAAAAAAGGTTTTTGGAATAATGATTAAAAAAATTTCTAATATTATCGTTTGCGATTTGTTTAAAATAAATCAAAAATATTTTATTGACTTATTGAATTTGATATTATTGGATTTATGTTTTTTACCAAAAATAATTAATTTTCCTTTTGAAAAGAACACACCTAAAATACTTAGGAAAAAAGAAAAATTAATTTTTAATTATGAGATGCAACAAAATGCATCATTGTTAAAATTTAAAAACATGATCAATATGGGTTTTATTTTTATTGATTTTAATGAATTAATTTTATTCGACTTATCAAAGAAATTATTTAGAACTTCGTTAAATTTATTCTCTAATTTTTTCGTTATTTATAACTACAAAAATAGTTTTAATAATAATAAAAAAATTATTAATTTTAAGATTATGTTTAAGCCGAAATCGTTATTATTGATTGGGGAATTAAATGAACACAATAAAGCAGTACTTTATGTGAAAATAAGCACAATTCTATAAAATACTTTATTCGATAAAATTTATTTTCATTTAGTTGGACTAGTTTTTTTTGCTTGTCTAATCATTTCAGGTAAAATAATTTCTTCATCCTTTTTTCCAACTATTACTTGAGGGATTTTTTTTGCTTCAGCAATAGCATCAGCTAAAATTGATAACAATAATCATAGTGAACGGTTCGAATTCGTATTTCCAGGAATAATAAAATCGATTATATCTGGATTAGCATTGGTATTAGCGATTGATATAATTGGTATTTTTAGTTGTCGAGCCTCTTTAATAGCATTATGTTCAAGAATAGGATCGATTGTGATGATTACATTTGGTAAACCTTTCATATTCTTTATTCCACCCACAAATTTTGTTAATTTAACAATTTTTTTATTCATGAGAACTTGTTCTTTTTTTGGGTATTTATTAATTTCGTCAGATTCCATTAAAGATGTTAGTCGATGCAATTTATTGATTGAGTTAATGATAGTTTTATAATTTGTCAATGTTCCCCCTAATCAGCGTTGATTAATAAAATATTCTCCAACTCTTTTAGCTTCATTAGCAATGTGTTTTTTAATAAAATCATTGTGGGTTCCAACAAATAAAATCTTTCCACCTTGTTTTGTAATGTCATATAGAAAATTGTAAGCACGATTTAAAAAAACAATAATTTTTAAAATATCAATTATTCTTTTTTTTTGGGATTTATTATGATAAATAAAAATATTCATTTTTGGGTTTCACAAAAATGGTGGTAAACCAATATAAACACCAGCTTCCATTAATTTTGAGATAGAAATTAATTTTTTTAATTTGGTATTAGATTTATTTAAATTGATATAAGTTTTTAGTCGTGCTTCAATATTTTCTCGGATGACTTTTAAGTTTTTTACTAAATTGTTAGAAGTAGAAGAAGAATTACTTAAGTTAGAATGTTCTGAAAGTGTTTTTTGTTCTTGCCTGTTATTTTCTTTTTTTTCTACAACAGTTGTAGAATTAGTATTTTCATTATTGTTTGTCGTTTTTTTTGCTTTCATTAGATTAAATTATATTATTATTTATCGAGTTTCAAATCATTAAAATTCAAATTAAATTTGTTTTTTCTTCCAAATAATTCAAATTGAATTTCAGCAAGATTATTTTCATTGTCAATTTTTGTAATTAATGCTTTGGTTCCAGCAAAATTACCCGACATAATGATAACAGTATTTCCTACTTTAAATTGTTGCGATTTTTTATTTGTTAAATTAGTTTTTTCAGTATTCTCATCTATTTTATTTGCAATTACTTGTGATTTAGCCTTATATTTTTCGACAATATCCTCAAATTCATGGATATTAATTGGTGTTGGTAATATGCCTTTTCCGCTTGAACCAACAAAACCCATAACCCCTGTTGTATTTCGAATTGCATACCAAATATCTGGATTTAAAGTCATGTTAATAAAAATGTAATTAGGGAATTTGTTAGTAATTGTTGTTTTAATTTTTTTGTATCCACCATCTGGTTGAGATTCTCATTTTATTGTTTTCGTATTTTTTAGTGAGAGAGGTAAATTTGGATCATTTTTTTTATAGGTTGTTACATCGATTTTTTTTGTTGTAAAAACTTTTATTTCTTTTACTTCATTTCCATAATAATCGTAATTTTTCATTTTCTCAATTAAAGCATCTTTAATTGCCACTTCTTTACCACCAAGGGTAGTTACGATAAATCATTGTGTTTTATAAATTAGTTCTTTTTGCATATTATCCAATTAGATTTTTTTGATAATCATTAAATCGAGACAAAATATAATTCCACCTAAGATTAAACAAACAATAAGGACAACAATAAAATCATATAAAATTTTTTTTCTTTCATAATACGAAATACGTTTTAATTCTTTTCTCATTCCAAATCATCACCTTTTAAGATAATTAATTCGCTCTTTTTTTTGTTTGGTAATTTTATTGATTTTAGTATTTTTAACAATCATTATCGTGTTTCTCTATGAATAGTTGTCTTTTGGCAAGTAGGACAATATTTATTCAATTGTATTTTTTCAAACGACAATGTGTTTTTCGTCACTTTATAATTTCGTGCTAAGCACTTTGTACAAACAAGTGTAACAACTTTACGCATAAATTCAATTCGCTTATTAATAAAATTATATCGCGAGTTTATTTTTTCTTGATTTCGCGATGAAGTGTTGTTTTACGACACCTTGAACAATATTTATTCAATTCAAGACGATTAGGATTATTCTTTTGGTTCTTCTTTGTCAAATAGTTAATATTGTGACAAACACTACATTCCAATTGAATACTTCTTTTAATACCCATTTACATTCTCATTATAACTTTGTAAATCGTCAAAGCAATTATTTTTTCAAAGGATCTTTTTTTTGTAATTGTTCAAGAGAATTGCAAATAAAATTACATTTTGGATAATTTGAGCAACCAATGAATTGTTTTTTACTAATTTTAGAAAATCGATAAAGTAAATTACCTCCACATTTTGGACATTTAATTTCAATTTTTGGAGGTTGAGGAAATTCAACATATTTACATTTTGGATAATTTGAGCAACCGATAAATTGTTTTTTTGTTATTCTCGAATAACGATAGACCAACTGATGACCGCATTTAGGACATTTCCTTCCAACATTAAGATTAGTATTTACAAACTTTTTTGATATTTCCTCAACTCGTTGTTTAAATTTTGGTACAAATAGCATTAATCATTCATTTCATTTTTCTTTTTCATTAGCAATGGCATCAAGGCGCTGTTCCATTTTTTTTGTAAAGTCAAAATTAATCACATCATTAAAATATTTGTTTAAACCTTCAATAACTTGTGTTCCTATTGGGGTCAAGCAATATGAACGATTAATTAATTGACAATACCCACGTGTTAAAACAATATCCGCCATAATTTTATATGTTGAGGGTCTTCCAATTCCAGATTCGTCAAGAATTTTAATTAATGATGCTGGGGAGTATCGTTCAGGCGGTTTGGAAATATGCTCATTAATTTCAATTGATTTAGTTTTATATTTTTCATTCAATTTATAGTTTTTGCTTTCATCATCATATTCTTTTGTGGCGGGGAAAATATGCTTATATCCATCAAAAATCATTTTCTTATGTGTGGTGTGAAATTGACAATTATTATTTAAAAATTTTATCATGGTTGTCTCGATAACCATTGGACTCATTAAACTAGCTATTGTTCTTTGCCAAATGAGTTGGTACATCTTGTAATAATCATCACTAATTTTATCTTTTAATTTTTCTGGTGTCAAGTATGGATCAATAATTCTAATACATTCATGTGCATCTTGAATGTTTCCATTTTGGTTTTGTGTCTTTAATGATCTTTTTTTTTGTGATACATATTTCTCACCGTATGTTTTTTTAATAAAATCTTTTGCTTTTTTAACAAAAGTGTCAGCCATACGAATACTATCAGTTCGTGGATAAGTTATTAAAGCAAGATGGTCATTTTCCAAATCAATTCCTTCGTACAAATTTTGGATCACTGAAACAATTCGAGATAAGTTTCAACCTAATTTTGTTATTGCATCTTGCTGTAAAGTAGATGTTTTGTAGGGGTCTTTTGAAGCATAATTAATCAATTTAGGTGGATCAATTAATGAGACACTAAATTCGTTACTTAAATTTTTAGTAACTTTAGTTACTGCATCCTTTGTTTTAAAATTGATTTCATTTCCTTTAATTTCATAGTCATTACTACCAATACCAATTTTTGTCGTATTTTTTGGATTTATTTGTGAAAGAATTAATTGATCACCATTTTTTAGCGTAGTATCAATTGTAAATCATTTTTTTGGTTTAAAGTCTGCAATTTGTTTTTCCCGTAAATTAAGAAGTTTTAGAACGACAGATTGTACCCTACCAGCGGAGATTCCATTAAATTTTTTATGAACAAATTTAGATAAATCATATCCAATAACACGATCAAGGATTCGCCGTACAAATTGGGAATGTACTCATGCCATTTGGATTTTTCGCTCATTTTTAATTGCCTTTTTAATTGCTTCTTCGGTAATTTCATTAAATGTTATTCTTACACATTTATCTTTTTCATTTTTTTCTAAAAGATCGTAAACATGTCAAGCAATCGCCTCTCCTTCACGATCAGGGTCGGTTGCTAAATATATTTTTTTTGCTTTTTTTGCTTGTTTATCAATTACATCAATAATTTCTTTTTTATCTTTTGGTTTCCTTATAATTTTTCATTTTGGTTCAAAAGTTTTTGGATCAAAAGCATTAAAATTTGATTTTGGAATATCACGAAGATGACCAATAGTAGCAATAATTTGATAGTTATTTCCCAAATATTTTGCAATCGTCTTGATTTTATTAGGTGATTCGATAATAACTAAATTGCTTTCCATTTATTTGTTATTTACATGAGAATTATACCCACTCATACTATAATGACACTAAAATAAAACATGTTTATTCGGCAAATATTTTTATTTCATCAAAATTTTCAATAATTTTCAATTTTTTTATGTTTTTAAATTTTTTGGGGTTTTTCGCATAAACATTTTTTAAAATGCTAACATTAATCTCTTCGTTATTAGCGAAACTTGTTAGCGACGATATATTTCGACCATTAATATCGCTAATGACTAAAATTTTTTTACTAATTCCACAAAATAAACGTTCGTTTATTTGATTTGAATAATCAATTGAATCATTTATTTCTCATATTTCGGAAATAAAAACATTTAATTCAAGTAAATCGGTGAATTTTTCTTTATGTAAAACAAAATAATTTTTTGCAAGATCTAGTTGATAAAAAATGTTATTTTTTGGATAATATTGCAAAACATTACTAATTTCTTTTTTTGTCAAATAAGCCCATATAATACCAATATTTTTTTTGAAAATGTAATCGATATATTTCTTATTAATATCATTTAGTTTACCAATAACAGTAACTGTTTTTAATTTTGTTAAATTAAAATTTCCAATGTAGTATATACCAAAAGGGGGTCGATAAATTGTTTTCAAATTTGCACAGTAATTTGAATCTAAAAGTGTTAAAAAATTACTTTTTACTTTTTTTATTGCCTTTATTACCTCTTGTTCAATTAATTTTTCTCTTTTTTGCAAACTATCGTAAATTGCGATTCATTCTCCATAATATTTAAGCGATAAAAATAATAAAATTATTTCCATATTTCCTATGTATTAATTGATTGTTTTATGGAATAAATGATAAAAATATTTCTATTTTTTTTCATTTTTTCATCCATTAAAAATATGAAATAAAAATGTATTCATATATTGTTGGAAAAATAATTTCGATTAATAAAAAATCGATAACATTAGAGCATAGTTATATTGGTTATGTAATTAATGTGGGCAGACCAAATAATTTTGTGGTAGGAAAAATTGCAAAAATTTATTTGTACAAACATTGTTACATTACTAACAAAAGCAGTTTTAGTGAAGAGTTTTACGGTTTTAAAATTTATGACGAAAAACAGTTTTTCTTGAATTGTATTGCAATTAGTGGAATTGGACCGAAAACGGCAATGAATTTCTTACAAAATGATATTAATTTATTAAAACAATTGATCATTGCTAAAAAAATTAATGAATTAGAAAAATTACCAGGAATATCAAAAAAATTCGCATATTTGTTAGTCGACTATCTTGGTAATTATTATGTAAAAAATAAAATGGAAAATTATGATTATGTTGTGGATGTTGTTAATGTTTTAAAAACATTAGGTTACAACCAAGACGATATTAATTTTGCAATTAATAAACTATGTGAAACCAATCAAATTAATAATTCCATGGAGACATCTGATATTGTTTCCATGGCAATTAAATTAATTAGCACAAAAAATGAAACCGCAATCGCTAAGGCCTAATAATCTCAAAGAATTTATTGGTAAGGATTCAATAAAAAAGAATCTAATAATCTATATTAAAGCAGCAAAACTTAATCATAAACAATTAGATCATTGTCTATTTTGTGGTTTACCTGGGACAGGTAAAACAACATTAGCAATGATTATTGCAAAAAATTTTAATGGTAATTTAAAAATTGTTCACGGAAATATTTTCCAAAAAAACATCGATGTTTACAATTGCATTCTAAATATTAAAGAAAATGATATTTTATTTATTGATGAAATTCATGCCATCAATCCTACATGTTATGAACTATTTTATAGTTTAATGGAAGATTTTAGTTTTGATATTGTTATTGGTAAAGATTTTAATACAAAAATTACGAGGATTAAAATCCCACATTTTACACTAATTGGTGCCACAACATCACTATCAAATTTACCGATACCTTTTGAGCAAAGATTTGGAATAGTATTTTATTTCGATTCATATAAAATAAATGAAATAGCTAAAATTGTTGAAAATGGCTGCAAAAAATTAAATCTCACCCTTAAACCTAGTGATATTGGATTAATTGCCAATAATTCCAAGGGAATACCACGGATTGCCTTAATGATTCTATTGCGTGTTAATGACTATAAAATTGTTAATCCAAAGATAAATGTTTCCAAAATCCTAGAAAAAATAGGAATATCTAAGGATGGGTTAAATCAAAATGATTTAAAATACTTGGAAGCTTTTATAAACAACCAAAAATTTTTAGGGATTAAAACTATTAGTCAGATTACACAATTTGATCAAAAATTTATTGAAAATAAAATTGAACCATATCTAATAAAAATCAAATATCTTTTTAAAACAAATAAGGGTCGTATGCTTTCAAAAATTGCATGGGATTTTCTCAATCAACACCATAAAGTTAAAGTATAATTTTGTCGTGTATAACTTCAAAAAAAAACTAGAAAATTATTGTCCGCTTGATAAATTTTATTGGTTGACTAAAGTGATAAATTTGCTAACAATATTCTCAACATTATCAATTTTTATTCTTGCTCATATTTATCGTGAAAGTAATTTTAAAAATAAGACAAATGTGAAATTATTTGAAGGAGTAAGAGTTGGCTTATGAGTTTTTGATTCCACAAAAAACAGTTGAATTCTAACAAAATTTCATTTTTTTCTTATTATTTTTAGCGCAATTATGTTATTTTCTCAAATTATTTTAACGGTTACTTCAATTAAGCATTCCAACTACATTAAACTATTTTTACTAACAAATCTCTTATTAATTTTTGCATCAATTATTGTGATGCTTAATATATTGTTTATTAATCCAAATTGAACTGAAAATATCCGCCAAATTTGATGGGTAGTTGATGAAGGAAGAGTTCGATTTAGTCTTAATGCAACAATATTTATTGTTTTTATAACATCACTATTTTTCTTTGTTTTAATTCTTTATTTTTTTGATATATTTTTAAATCTAAAATTGCGAAAAAAAGTCAATATTTACATAATGAATAAAAATTATCATAATCAAAACTATAAGCAAAGTGTGTCTAATTTCTAATTAGTGTTTGCTAAATTCGTCGATTAATTCATTGATTGTATTGATTTTCATTAAAATTTCGTCTGGTAATTTTTTTCCTAATTCTTTTTCAATTTCAATAATAAAAGTTAAAACAAGCAAAGAATCTATTCCTAAATTTTTAAACTGTTCATTTTTAGTATTTTCATCTATTGTCAAAACAACATTATGCTTCTTGCATAGTATTTTTATTTTTTCAATGACTATTTTTTCAATTTTGTCTTTTGACATGTTTAGAAAATTATACCATGTATCTCACTATATTTTGTTATCTTTATCATAATATAATTATCATGTGTATGGCCATTTAGCTCAGCGGTAGAGCGCCCGGCTGTTAACCGGTAGGTCGGAGGTTCGATACCTCTAATGGCCGCCATTGGCCTGTTGGCGAATAGGCAAACGCATACGCCTTTCACGCGTACATTAGTTGGGTTCGAATCCCACACAGGTCACCATTGGAGTGTTAGCTCAGTTGGGAGAGCATATCCCTTACAAGGATAGGGTCGGGGGTTCGAGCCCCTCACACTCCACCAATAAAATTTAGATTCTATAAATCAATAGATCGATTAAAATAATTTTCAAGAATTGTGTTATTTAATGTAAGATCGATGGAATCAATATTTAGACAAAAATTTATTAAATAGTAATCATTTTCGTTTATTTTTTTCAAATGATAAAATTTATTTCCATCCCGAATTATTAAAGGATGAAAACTCAAGATATTTTGATTATTCAAATATTTTTTATTTAATTGTGATAACTTAGCGATAAAATAAAACGACGATGTGATTGTGTCAAAATTGATAACACATTTTACAATCATATAGTTTGGTAAATTAGCGAGATAAAAACTATTTTTCATTTATTTTATTTAATAAGCCAAAAAAAGGATTTTTCCCACTTTTTATTTGTTTACCTATTTCTTCCATTTTTATTTTTGTCTTTTCTCATTGTGTTAAAAGTTTGTTTAAATCCTCACTTTTACAACCTGAACCATCAATAATTCTCTTTTTTCGTGTAATTTGTCGTTTTATAATACTTGGATATCTTCGTTCTTTTTGTGTCATTGATGATAACAAGACATTCCATTTTTTCATTTTTTCCTCAACATTTTCAATTTGGCTATCACTAATTTTATCACTAATATTAGGTAAAAATTTCAAAATTCCTCCAATTGAACCAATTTTTTTTACTTGTTGCATTTGCAACATTAAATCTTCTAAATCAAATTTTCCTGCAATCATTCTTGTGAAAGATTTTTTTGCTGAATTCTTATCAATTTTTTCGTCAATTTTTTCTGATAATGTTTTAAGATCACCTAATCCTAAAATTTGACTGGCAATTCGATCAGGATAGAAGATATTTAAATTTCCAATTGTTTCACCATTACCGAGAAATTTAATTGGAATTTTTAGTAAACTTGTGATTGATAATGCAGCACCACAACGAGCTTCAGAATCAATTTTTGTGATAATCAAACCGGTTAATTTTAATACCGAATTAAATTTATCAACTACATTAATAATATCTTGCCCTGCCATTGCATCAACAACATAAATAATTTCTTGAGGATTAGTAATTTTTTTAATTCTTTTTAGTTCGTGCATCATTTCTTCATTTGTTTGTAATCGTCCAGCAGTATCAAAAATAATACAATCAAATTTATTTTTTTTCGCATATTCTAAACTAGCAAAAGTTATTTCATCAACAGATTTATTGGGTAACGTAAAGCATTCACAATCAATTTTTTTAGCCAACTGCTTTAATTGATCAATTGCAGCCAAACGATAAATGTCCAATGCAACAATTAAAATTTTTTTCTTTTTTTTTGTTTTCAATCAATTTGCTAATTTTGCAACAGTTGTTGTTTTACCACTTCCTTGTAAACCAACAAGCAATATTTTTGTTAGATTATTTTCATTGCAAATAATTTCTTGTTGTTTTTGTCCTAGAATATTTATTAATTCGTCTTTAACAATTTGTAATATGACATCGTGTGCTTGTTCGTTTGGTTCCATAACATAACCAATTGCTTTTTGTCTAATTGTTTGTAAGAATTTTTTTATGACTAAGATATTTACATCAGCATTTAATAATTCAATACGGATTTGCTTTAACGTTTCAGTAATGTCATCTTCAGAAATTGTTAAATTATCAAGTTTTTTTTTAATATTCTTGAAAATAATTTTCCCTAACATTGACTTAAAAATTGACATAAATAGTTTTTATTTCCTCCAAATAATAATGTAATAATTTTTTTTCCCTTTTTTTACAATAGTATATTTATCAAAATATGAATTTTTCATTGTCAATATGAATTCAAGATTTTCTACCTTTGTTTGATTAACAAAAAGAGAATTACTTGCAATTAATTCTTTGTACATACGTTTTGATTCGATGATTTTATTTTCAATAAGAAAATCATAAAGTTTCATTTCATTTGACATGGGGAAAGAAATAAATTGTTTAAAGCAAAGATCTAATTCTTCTAAAGTTAATTGATCAAATTTGTTTTTAAATAAAGCATTTGCTATTTTCAAACATTGTTTATATGCTTCTTGACCGTGTATTTTTGTGATGACAATTTCAGCTAATTTTTTTTGACCGTAACGTAATGTTTTATTTTCATCGTGTTTTTGTAATATTTCATCAATTTGTTTAATTTCAAGAATTGTGAAAAACATAAATAATTTTTTTAGTTCTTGATCCTCTTGATTTATAAAAAATTGGTACATTTCAAAAACAGAAGTAATCTGATTATCTAAGTAGATTGCCCCCTTATCACTTTTGCCAAATTTACTTCCATCATTTTTAAGTAGTAAATTTATTGTCATACCACAAACAGGGGCATTTTCACCATGTTTTTTTCGGATTAACTCTAAACCAGTAGTAATATTACCTCATTGATCGCTACCACCAATTTGAATCCCAACATTATTATTTTCGTACAATTGTAAGAAATCGTTTCCTTGGATTAAGTTATAAGAAACTTCCGCAAACGATATTCCACTTTCAAGACGAGTTTTAATTATTTCTTTTTCAAGTAAATAATTTAATGTGAATTTTTTCCCAATATCTCGTAAAAAATCAATGAAAGTCAAATTTTTGTAAAAGTCGTAATTATTAACAATTTCGGAATTAGTTAGTTTTTGCAACTGTTTTTTTATGCAAACAATATTATTTTCAATAAGATTAAGATCAAGAAGTTTGCGTTCATTCTTTTTTCCGGAAGGATCACCAACTCTTCCTGTAGCTCCGCCGATTAGAGCAAATGTTTTGATATTGAATTTATCAAAAATATTTAGGATATTAATCATAATGTAATTCCCTAAATGCAATGATTTAAAACTAGGATCGAAACCAATATAAACACCTTTTCCTTGTTCAAGTGTTTTTATGATTTTTTTTTCATCACTAATTTTGTTAATAAAATTTCTTTGTTTTAAGAAAGTTATAACATTCATTATTATTTTTAATTATAGTTACTATATAAATCAAATTAAGATCCCAATATTTAGATAGGTTCCTTTAAATATAAAGGTTCTAATTTATTAACATTTGTGAGTTTGAACTCGCTTTTTTTTTGTAAAAAAAAGTCATAAATATTATCAAAATTTTCGAAATAATAATTAAAATTTTTATACTTTTTAATTAGTTGGTTTTTCATTATTTTATCAACAAGACAAGGTTTAATAATTGTTTTTTTTAAGTCATATACGGCTAAATAATATTTATTACTTTTTGCATCAATTATTGATATTGCTGGTAATGAAATTGCTTGGAGATAGAGAGAATCAATAGTATATATTTTAATTTTTGGGAAAATAATAGATCAGGATTTGCAAATAACAACACCAACTTTTTCACCAGTAAAACTTCCAGGACCAATATTAACATAAATAGCACTAATTTTATTAAATTCAATTTTATTAATTTTCATTATTTTTTTAATCGAAATAGTGATTAAATCAGTTACATTTTTATTAGTAATTAATTTTATTTCATCAATCTTTTTATTCGTACTATAAATTGCGACATAACAATATTTATTGCATGTATCAATGAATAGCTGGTAATGTGAATTCATAACCTAATTATAGGTATAATTTTTATATGAATCTTACCTCTTTTGCATTCAAAAATCATGTTTTACTTAAAAAAATAAAAGAATATAAAGTTGATGCAATTTTATTACAAAATGAACAAAATTTATTTTGATATTGTGGAATAAAAAATTTAGTTGGTTTTTGTTTAGTAACGTCAAAAAAAAATTATTTACTTGTCGATCAAAGATATTTTTTTGAAATTAAAAATAAACTACATAATTTTCTTGTCATTAAATATATATCAATTGACGATTTAATAAATTTATTACGAAAAATTAAGTTAAAAAAAGTATTAATTGAATCTGATTATTTAACATTAGAGCAATTTCAAGGAAAAATGTCTTTGATAAAACAAAAATTAAATATTTCTTTATTAAATTTTTCAAGTAAATTTATTCGTGTTCTAAAAACAGATGAAGAGATTAAAATAATGAAAAAAAGTGCAATAATAGCTGTAAATTGCATAAATTGGATCAAGACAAAATTAAAAATAGGTGTTAGTGAAAAACAAATTAGGAATTTAATTTTGAAATATTGGGACGAAAACGATTGCGATGGACCAAGTTTTCCCCCAATTGTTGCTTTTGGTAAAAATTCTGCTATTCCTCATCATGAACCAACAAATAAAAAATTAAATAAAAATGAAATTGTTAAATTGGATATTGGATGTATTTATCAAGGATATTGTTCGGATATAACACGAACATTTTTAATGGGAAATAAAGAGGCAAAAAAAATTTATGATATTGTTTTAAAAGCCAATTTAACGGCGATTGAAAGTATTAAGATTGGTGAAACAAAAATAAATGATGTTGACTTAACTGCTCGTGGTGTGATTAGAAAAGCTGGATATGGTGAATATTTTACTCATTATACAAGTCATGGTTTGGGTATTGAGATTCATGAAAAAATAACAGATCATAATAATACTGAGAATTTGAAAAATAATATGATTTTTACGATTGAACCAGGTATTTATTTACCCAATAAATTTGGTATTCGTATTGAAGATATGGTGTTAATAAAAAATAATAAAGTATTTGTTTTGACGAAAAACGCAAAGAAATAGTTATTTTAAATTTTCAATTTTCTTATTAAAAAAAGCATCAGGTTTTACCATAAAATTCATTATTTTGTTTGTTCATGGGTGAATAAAAGATAATTTATAAGCATGCAAAAATTGCCCATAATTTTTTTTATCCTCAATTTTGCCATATAAATCATCATTGTATACACAGTGGTTGATAAATTTTAGGTGAACGCGGATTTGATGTGTTCTTCCTGTATAAAGTGTGCACTCAACAAGTGCTAAATTATTTTTCAAATTTTTTAAAACTTTAATTTCAGTTATTGCTTTTTTGGCTTTTTTTGACGAAGAAACTATCATTTTTATTGTTTTATTTTTTCGGTCATGATCGATTGCTTGATCAACGATTATTTTTTTTGTTGTGAAGTGATTATGACATAAACAAATATATTTTCGGACCATTGTTTTTTGATCAATTTGTTTTTTTAATAGTGTCAATGTTTTAAGATCTTTTGCGACAACTAATAATCCCGTTGTATTTTTATCAAGACGATGAACTATTCCGGGGCGAATTCTATCATGTGAGAAATTACCAAGGTAAGATATTAATCGATTGGCAATTGTATTTTTTTCATTAAATTTAGTAGGATGAACAAGAACATTTTTTGGTTTGTTAACAATTAATAAGTATTTATCTTCATAAACAATATCTAACTTTTCTTTACAAGGTTGTAAATTTATATTAATTTGTTTGGTTTTATTAGTATCAATAATTTCAATTTGATCAGATTGCTTTAATTGAAAAGATGGTTTATCAATGGCTTTGCTATTTACACGAATTTTTCTTGATTTTATTAATTCATTCGCTTTTGTGCGTGAAATTTTCAATAACAAAACTAAATATTTATCAAGTCTAATTTTTTCTTTAATTATTATCTTTTTAGACATTAGACATTTTAATTAATTTCACAATTTCACAAATCGTAAATCCGACAATTCCAATTGTAATAAAGACATCCGCAACATTAAAAATCGGAAATTCAAAAAAACCAAAGCAGAAATAATCAAGGACTTGCTTTTGTTTTGATAAGATCCGTTGAAAAAAATTAAATACTCCACCACTTATTATCATTGAAAGAGAAATGATTTCACTAGTATTTTTGCAAAGATTTAAAATTAGAATTTGAAGAATAATAAAAATAGATTGTGTGGTACATATTGCCGTAAATTTTCCTTTTAAAATACTAAAACCAAGACCATTGTTTCATCTAATCAATAAATATAAAAATTTGTTTTTTTTTGAAACAATTTCACCATCGTTGTGTTTTTTAAATATTAAATAAAATGTTAGGGCAAAAATAAAAACAAACAAAAAAACACTAGAAAAAAAGATTAATCTTTTTAAAAATAATTTTTTATTTAAAAACACGGTTTTAATAAGATTAGCCATGTTTTCATTATATTGTATAAATAAAATAAATGCTTTTATCAAAAAACCAAAAATTGCCAATATTCAACAGTTTTTACCGAACAAAAGAGTGATGAATTTTTTTATCAACTTTCCTTTTTGTTTTTATTCCTTTAATTTTTATTTGGTTATTTTATGGCGAGCTTAATTTTTCAAAATTAAATTGATTAATTGCAAAAAATCAACGTCTTTGGTGTGGTGATATTAATGATAAAAATATCGATGAATTAGCGAAAAAATTTGGTGATTTTTATGAAGGTGGTAGTAATATGTTGAAAACCGAATTATTAAATAAAATAGGTAAAAATAGGCAAATTCTTTCTGATTTAATGATACTAAACACCTTAATTTTTATTCCATGCGCAATCATATTAATTTGATCTATTGTTTATCCCATAATTTTGTATTTTTTAAAAATTTCAAATTTGGATGTAATCCCTTTTTCTGCAACAATTGGAATAGCTGGAAATGGATTAATTTTTTCGAATTTAATTCCCCATCATGATTATTTTTTAATATTAAGGATAATTATTATTATCACTTTGATTTTATTAAGTTTTATTTTAAGTAATTTTATTGTCAATAAAATTATTTCGCATATTGTTAGCATAAGCAAACAAAAGAGATTATTTTTTTGTTCCTTTCCTGATGAAACAAAAAAAGTTTATCTTAATGATTTGCAAAAAAAAGTATCATTTTGAAAAAAAAATAGAAAAAATAATCGAACATTTGTTGAAATAAAGAAAAATTAACAATGCAATTTGTCGATAAATGCAAAATTTTAATAAAAGCTGGTAATGGCGGCAATGGTATTGTTGCTTGGCGGAGAGAAGCTCATTATCCAGAAGGGGGACCAGCTGGTGGAGATGGTGGTAATGGCGGCAATGTTATTATTATTGGTGATGAAAACACTAATTCACTATTTCATTTGCGTTACGCAAAAAAAATTATTGCCCAAAATGGTCAAAATGGTCAGCCAAAGAATTGTTTTGGTAAGGATGGCAAAGATATTTATATAAAAGTACCTTTAGGAAGTCAAATAAGTGATATTAAGTCAAAAAAAATCTTGTTCGATGTGATGTACAATCACCAAGAATTTGTTCTTGCTCATGGTGGTAAAGGAGGACACGGTAATTCATTTTTTAAATCTTCTCGTAATAAGGCTCCAACATTGTACGAAAATGGTGATAAGGGTGAAGAAATTTTTATTCAAATTGAATTAAAATATATTGCCGATGTTGGTCTAATTGGTTTGCCAAATGCCGGCAAAAGTACACTAATTTCTTGTTTAACAAATGCAAAACCTAAAATTGCTAATTATCAATTTACTACGTTAAATCCTATTTTAGGTGTAATGAATGACAAAGAAAATAATATTATTATTGCTGACATTCCTGGTCTAATTAAAGGAGCTTCGCAAAATAAAGGTTTAGGTTTTGAATTTTTAAAACATATTGAACGTTGTCATCTTCTTCTCCATATTGTTTCATTAGAGGAAAACAATGCATATGAAGCATACAAAACTATCAATAATGAATTACAAAAATATGATAAAAAACTTATGAATAAAATGCAATTAATTGTTGCTAATAAAAATGATCTTAACGGTGCAACCGAGCAATTTAAACAATTGAAAATGCAAGTTGTCAATAAAGATCTTATTTCAATTAGTGCACTAAAAAAGCAAAATATTAGTTTATTAAAAGAATTAATAATTAAAAAATTAAAAAAATTCAATTGTTCACAACGAAAAAAAATTAATCAAAAAAAGAGTGACTCAATGATTATAAAAAGTGAGCAAAAAAATTTATTAAATACAAATTTTACTTTTGTTAAAAATGACGGTAAATGGATAATTCATAGCGACTATTTATCATATTGACTAGCAAAGATTCCATTAGATACAAAAGATAATATTTATCGTTTTAAAGAAAAAATGAATAATTGTCAAGTTGACGAAATTTTAAAAAACAATGGTGCAAAAGTAAAAGATTCTTTTTTTATTGACGGTATTGAGTTTGAAATTGAGTAATTTTAATAAGATCGTCCAAAGTAAACAATATCCGTTGCTTGTTCATTTGTAAAAAAACATTTATCGTTTTTTTTGGCTTTACATTTAATACAACGAGCTGTTGCACCAGTAAGTATTTTAATTTTCTTTTCACTTTCAATAGATTGCTTGAATTTTACTTCGACAAATTTATGGTTGTTAATTGCTTGCTTAAATTCATCAAAATCATTTGCTTTAACAATCGATGAATCAAAAAGATGTTTAGCTTTTTCGTATAGTTGTCTTTGATAGTTTTTACCACTTTCTTTTAAAAAATGTGTTAAATTAATAAAATTAATTTCTGTTTTTTCATTTTTATTTCTTTGGATTATTGTTAAAGTATTTTTTTGGATTTCATTTTGACCAATTAAAATAATGAAAACTGTTCCTTGGATTTGATACTCATTTATTTTATAACCTAATCCTTTATCACTATCATCAATTACAACACGATATTTATTTTTTATCCTTTTTAAAATATTTTTGATAAGATCATCAATTTTTGTATTATTTTTTTCTAAAGGGATGATAGCAACTTGAATAGGTGCAAGGTTTAATGGTAAAACTAGACCATTATTGTCACTATGTGTCATAATTAAACCACCAATTATTCGTGTACTCAAACCTGCTGAAGTTTGGTAAACATATTCAAATTGATTAGCTTTGTTTTGATATTTTACATCGTATGCCTTAGCAAAGTTTTGACCTAAATAGTGGCTTGTACAACATTGTAATGCTTGTCCATCGGGCATTAGTGATTCTAATGTAAAAGTTTTTACTGCTCCAGCAAAACGTTCATTAATTGTCTTTTCACCACAAATAAAAGGCATACATAATTCTTTTTTTAAAATTTTTTTATAGATTTTTATTGTTTGAAGTGTTTGTGTAATCGCTTCTTTTTCAGTTTGATGGATCGTGTGTAGTTCTTGCCAATAAAATTCATTTGTCCGTAAAAAAGGTCGTGTATTCTTTTCATTACGGAAAGCATTACACCATTGGTTGTATAAAATTGGCAAATCATTATACGAATTAAGAATTTTTTTAAAACATTCACAAAAGATTACTTCTGATGTTGGTCTAATAATTAACAAATTGTTAAGCCCATCATTTTTATTAATTGAATTATTGTGCATTTGATCAGTAGAAGCATCTAATATTTTGAGTGATTTAAATTGACTTGTACTAACCGTAAATATCTCGGGAGCAAAACCATCAATATGTTTTACTTCTTTTACAAAATCATGAGCATTTATAAAAGTAGGAAGTTGAACATTTTTCACGCCAATTTTTTTAAATTCATTATCAATTTTTTCTTTAATTAGTTGTCAAATTAATCATGCATTAGGTAAAAAAACAATTGACCCCTTGACTGAAGTATATAGAGCTAATTTTGCTTCGCTTATTATTGAGGAATATCAAGCCGAAAAATTTACCTCTTTTGGAATAATGTTTTTATTTTTCATTATCAAATCATAATTTTGGTAGAATGGAACAACTATTTTTTAGAAATGCTTCTAAATCTTTTTCATTAATTTTTATTTTCATTTTTTTCTTTTTCTTTCATTAATTTTTGATATTCTTTTTCAATTTTCATTTTTTTAATTTTTATTTCTTTTTTTGCTAATTCTCATTGTTTTGGAAATCATATTTTCATTGCTAAATATGGGTAGCAAATAATAATCGGTAGTGTTAAAATTGTTATTATTATTTTTGTTATTATTTTTAATAATTTGTTATTTATTTTCATTTTATTATTTATTGTTGTTTTATTGGTTTAACAATATACTAAATTATATATTTAGTTCCAATAATAAAAATGCGTGCTTTAGGTTTAGATTTAGGTACAACATCGTTAGGAATTGCTATTACAGATGACAAAAAAATAGTCGTCAATGGTTTGGAAAATTATTTCTATTCTAATTGTGATTTAAATCTATGTATTGCAAAAATTCGGGATATTTTTCAACATTATAATTATGAAATTGATACAATAGTTTTGGGTTATCCTTTATACAAATCAGGTAATAAAAGCAAGCAGACAATTTTTGTTGAAAAATTTTACGAGCAATTAAAGAAAAATTTTGAATCGGTTAAAATTTTTCTTGAAGATGAAAAATATTCAACAATTTTTGCTATCAATTCGTTAAAAGAAATTGGATTAAAAAATAGCAAAATCAAAAAAATTAAGGATAAAGTTTCGGCAATTGTAATTCTCAAATCTTGACTATTTGGTCATAAGAATTAACTAGTTATTCCTTGTTCATTAATCGGTTTATTTCAATAGCATATTCCATAGGTAATTCTTTTGTAAACGATTGAACAAAACCGAGTGATAATAAATTTTTGGCTTCAAGAGAATCAATTTTTTTATTATTTAAATAGAACATTTTTTCGCGGTCAATATTCGTTATTTTTGCTTCGTGTTTAATTGTCGAAGTTGAATTATTAATAATTTCTCTTGGGACTGTTTGTGCTAAAGATTTATTATCAAGCAATAAAGTATCGCACATGACATTACTAAATGATTTTTTAGCACTTTTTGCAATTTTTACTATTCCGCGATAAATAGTTTTGCTACCATACCCATTAATTGTTTTCGCAACAATATATGATTTTGTGTTTTGACCAAGATGAATCATTTTAGCTCCCGTATCATGAACGGTATTTTTTTTTGCATGAGCAACGGATATATACTTACCAACACTATTATTTCCTTTCAAAATTGTGCATGGATATTTCATATTTAGTTTTGAACCAAAATTTCCATCAATTCATTCCATCTTACCATTTTGATCTACGATTGACCTTTTATTAGCTAAATTTAAAACATTTTTTGATCAATTTTGGATTGTTATGTAACGACACGAAGCATTCTTTTTTACAAAAATTTCAACAACTGCTGTGTGTAAATTTGATTGTGGTGCAACTAAAGCTGTGCAGCCTTCAATATAATTCAATGATGAATTTTGATCGACAATTATTAGTGTTCGTTCAAATTGCCCAACATTTTTTGTATTAATATGGAAATGAGTTTGTAATGGTTTAGTCAAATTTATATTTTTAGGAATATAAATAAAACTACCCCCTGATCATACGGCAGTGTTTAATGCAATATACTTATTTTCACTAATTTTCATTAACTTAGTAAAATATTTTTTAACAATAGTCGGATACGATTTAACGGCATCTTCAAGAGAACAAAAAATCACACCTTTAGATTTAAGATTTTTTTTCAGGTTATTGTAAATAATTTCTGAATCATATTGTTTATTTTCCCCACAAATAATTTTGTCATTTTTTATTCCAAAAATCTGTTTAATTTCTTTTGGTAATTCGTTTCAATTATTTAGTAATGAGGAGTAATAAACATAATCATTGAAATCTATTTTTTTTAATTCTTTAGCTCAAAGAGGATTTTTGATTTTTAAAAACGAATGAAACGATTTTAAGCGGATGTTTAGCATTCATTTTGGTTCATTTTTAATTTGTGAAATTTTTCTAATTATTTCTTCGGTTAAGCCTTTTTTTAAAAAAAAATCATTATTTATTTTTTTCATATTTTTTTATTGCATTTTCAATAGCTTGAATACCAACTAGGGCACATTTTACACGATTAGGTTGTTTATGTACATTTCGGTAAAAAAATAATTCGTGCAAAATCATTTTATTAAATTTTTTCCCCAAAATCATTTTATTGTAATTATCAATTATTTCCTTTGCTTTTTTTATAGTTTTATTTTTCAAAATACTAGTCATGATATCAGTTGAGGAGGTGCAAATTGCACAACCGATTCCACTAAATTTCAAATCCAGAATTCGATTATTTTTGATTTTTATGTAAGCATCAATGTTATCAATACAAGAAGGTAAATCATTATGTCCCCTCACGTATTTATTTTTCATTCCTTTTGCTTTGCTAATCTTATTACGTGGATTTTCATAATGATCAATTATTGTTTGTTGAGCTAGATCAAAATCTTTTACCATTTATAAAATTTTTTTTAATTCATCTCCTTTTTTATATGATTTTATGATTTTATACAAATAGTCAATTTCTTTTTTTGTATTGTAAATTGATAGTGAGCAACGAACAAAACTATCTACTTTAAGAACATTTTTTATGAGTTTAGCACAACTTAAACCAGAACGGCAAATAATTCCTTTTGTTCCTAATCAATTAGCAAAATCTTGAGCATTAACACCTTTATAATTAAAAATAATTATTGGTAATGGTGTATGAGAATTGTATATTTCTAAATTTTTAATTGTTGATAGTTTTTTAACAAAATATTTTTTTAATTCGCATTCGTAATCAAAAATATTTTTTATACCAATCTTATCAATAAATTTTATTGCTTCTTGTCAACCAATGATTTGTGCAAGTGGTAATGTCCCCCCCTCAAATTTTTGGATGTTATTGTAAGGGTGAAAGTTTTTTTTAGTTATTATTTCATTCATTCCCCCACCATATTTTAATGGTTGCATTTTTTTTATTCAATTAGATTTTAAATAAACAAAACCAATACCAAATGGTCCAAAAAATTTATGTGCTGAACAAACGATAAAATCAATATTTTTTAATTGTTTTATTCATCCGTGGGCTAAATATTGTGTCGCATCTAAAACAATAATAATATCTTTATTAATTTTTTTAATTTTTGCACACAATTGCGAATAATTCACGATATTGCCATAAACATTGCTTGTGAGAGTTAAAGCGATAATTTTAGTTTTTTTTGTGATCGCTTCAATAATTCTTTTTTCATCAAATCATTTACTTACATCAATAAATTTGATTGTAAAAAAACCATGATTTTTTTCATGATATCAAGGTAATAGATTACTTGCGTGCTCAAAATCATTTAATAAAATCTCTGCTTTTTTGTAATGATGTGCCAATCCGTGAGCAATCATTGTTAGACCTTCGGTGGCACCGGAAACGAAACAAATATTTTGTGGCGAACAATTAATTATTTTTGCAATATTTTTTCGTGCGATCTCAATTTTTTCGTGAACTTTAAAACAAAATTCGGAATCGGTATTGTGTGTATTTATACCTAAATGTGTGTAATAATATGAAATTTTATCGATTACACATTTTGGTTTTAATGTTGTTGCAGCATTATCAAAATAAATTTTGTTTTTGTTGTTTTTAATCCATGGAATTTGTTTTCGAATTCAATTAATATTCATATTTACTATTTGTGATTTTGAAGAAATTTTCAATTGTTTCAATTATCTTTTTTTCTTTGAAAATTATTAAAAAATTACTTTGAATAAAGAAATTAAGTAAAAATAGCTTATAAATTTGACTGTTTTTTATTATTTTACTATTTAAATAAAACGAAATTTTTGGGTTTATTTTTCCTAAATTAACACTATGTCTAGCTTTAGAACCACTTGTTGTGGTTGTTAGTGATGGTATAACATCAATTGCTGCTGAATCGTCAAAAATATAGCCATCGATATTTTGTTCGAGATTATTTTTAGTAATATTTTTTTCAACTTTTGAAAAACAATTAAAAGTAATATTTGCCTCTTTTGCTGCGAATAATTTTGCTTTTATAAAACTTTGCGAATTTTTATTGTGATGGTACAAATTTAAAACAATTTTTTCTTTTTTTAAGTGCACTAAAATTAGGCAATAAATGTTTACTACGACTTCATTTTTTAAATAAATATTAATTTGACACATGCGATTTTCTTTGCAATAATCAAATAAATACAAATTAAAAACACCTTTTTTATCAAATGTAAAATTTATTTTTTCCTTTGTGAGATCAATAACGATATTTTTATTGTGTTTTTTTCGGTTTTGTTTATTCATTATTATTTCTCTAAATATTTTTCAAAACCCAAATTTAAAATTTCATTAATTTTTTCATTTTTTCCGCTTTCAACAATCGTATTATTGTGTAAAAGGATGAATTTATTAGGTTTAATTAAATCAAATAATTTTTGTTGGTGGGAAACAAGAAAGATTATTTTATTCGATTTAATTTTGTTAATATAGTTAGCAATAATTTTTATGAAATCAACATCACAACCTGAATCAATTTCATCAAACATAATAACATCAGGATTTATTAGATCTAATTGGATTAATTCGTTTTTCTTAGATTGTCCCCCAGATAAAGTAGTATTATCCATATTTAAAACATTTGATTTTAAATTGAATTTTTTTAATTCAAGCATTATTTTCTTATAAAAATCAGCCATTTCAATTTTTTGCTGACAATTTTGATAAATCGCGCGATATAAGTCAATCAATTTTATTCCTTCAATTTTAGTAGGGTTTTGGTCTAAATAATAAAATCCTAATTTTGCCATTTCATAAGTATTAAAATTATTTATTTTCTTACGGTTATAACTTAGAAAACCATCAGTTATTTTGTAAGAAAAATGCTTCATTATTGTTTTTAATAAACTACTTTTACCAGTTCCATTTGCGCCAATGATGGCGATAACATCACCAGTTTTTACCAAAAGATTGATTTTTTTTAAAATTATTTTTTTTTTTACTTTTACAGTTAGATTTTTTATTTGTAAAACATTCATTTTATGCGAAAAGATAATTATTTATAATTAAATTATATTTACTAGTTCATGGCAAATAATAGCGGTAAGTTTTTGGGTAAAAAACAAAAAAAGAGGTTTAATCGATTTTTACTTCTTACAAGTGTTTTTTGCTTGTATCCATCAATTGCTTTATCAACATTATCAAGTTGTTCGAAAATTTCAACAATAAATAACGATTTATTGAAGTTAGATCCATTAGGGAAACTTATCAATAATTTGGATTATAAAGATGTAATTTTGGGTGCTTTAAGAAACGAACAATATTATGCAAAATTTAAGTATGCTCTTGCTAATGAAATTATTTTAAAATGATATGAAGATCGAGCCGCTGGTGGTAATATCGTTTTTGATACCAATCTTAAACAATGAAAACAAGAAATTAATGATGAATACAATGAATTACTTCAAAGCAAAAAAGACATATATGGTTCGAATTATCAATTTTATTTACAAAACGAAGTTTTATCAAATAACGGTGGTACCGAAGAAGCTTATAAACATAAAAAATTAGTTGAAAAAGTTCGTAACGATTTCATTAATAATGTTTGAGTAAAAGATTATTTTACGATTTCAACGGAACATGATAACCAATTAAAGTTTCCAAATATTTTTTGCGATATTAAAGGAAATTTTGATCCTAGTTTACTAAACAATCCTAGTTATTGGTCAAATATTGGTTTTTATGCTAAAAGTAATAGTTCTTTTACTCCTGATAATAATGATGCTAAATATCTAGCATCAAATCCTGATGGTGATTATGCTACAATTCAACAATATGTTTTTGATCGCTGATATGCGACGGAAAAACCTTTCTTTGTTGTTGAAACAAATTTTAATTATTCCGCCCCGCCTAAAACATCTTATCAGGGTTATAATGGATTATCAACAATTTATAGTTCTAACGAACTTAATGACGGTAGTCAACCAAACGAAATTTTTCCTTGTTTTGCTGATAATAATGGTAAAACTTTTCAACAATATCAGGATTTTTTTAGGAAATTTAATCGTAGTCTTTTAACTTTGTATTCTAATCCTGATGCAAAAAATGCTGGAAAAATCGTTGAAAATTACTGTGAAGGTTCAGTAAAAATTGCTGATAACAAATTTTATGTTCCCAAAAATTTATACAATGGAACAATCAATATCGATAATTTTAACGAAGATGATGAATCCAATAATTCTCTTAAATTAGTTTTAGGTTCGCAACTGTCGTCACATAATGTTGCGGATATTATGGCCTATGGTTCGTTATATAATGACCTAATTTTTTCAGGAGTCGATGATGTTCCATCATGTTTAAATTTTTTAAGTTGAAAAAAATTTAGTGAAGATGATGAGTTGTATCCTCTTTCAAAATTGAACGAGAATAAGGGTGAAAAAATTGTTATTTTTCCAATAATGAAACTTTTCATGTTATCAAAGAAAAGATTGGATAAATACAATAATGGAAGTGACAAATCGAAAATTGATTCTTATCTTGATTTTGATAAAGTTTATGATTTAATAAATAAACCTAAAAATATCGAAAAAATATCTGATCTTCTTCAAAAAGTTATTGATATTGTTTCTAAAAATACTAAAGATTTTGATGCCTTATTGGCGCAAACAAAAAATGAGGAATTAAAAAAAATTATTCTAGCAGTTAGAGACACAGTAAATGATAATAATGCTACTAAAATCATTAATTTTCTTACTGAAATAGATAATGATATTGCTAATGATGAAGTATTCGATAATGCCGCAAAAAAAGAAGAAAATAAAGAATTTGAAAAAATATTATCTTCGATTAAATCAGCAAATGACAATCTTAAGAATCTTAATAATGATTCTTGATATGATTTATTTACACGTGACTTTCAGAAAAACTATCTTGCTAATTATGAAGAAAAAGAACTTAATAATGTTGCAAATTCTTGGTCTGATAAAAGTGATGATGAGACATATAATCTTGCGGACGACGATCGGATTCGATATGCACTAAATACAATTAAAATTGATTTACCTTCTTGTTCTAAACAATTAACTTTTGATGAAATCGATAGTAATGAGGGAATTGATGAACAGGATAAGAATGAATTAAAATACAATAATTTTATCGAAAATCATCAACCATGACTTTTTTTCTTAAATAATAAAGGTTTAAACATTGCAACAATTGATGGACACGAATACATTACTAACATTTCATCAAAAGAGGGAAATAAATTTTCAACTAGTGATAAATTGAAATTTTTAAAAAATGTTTTTAAATACCGTTTAATGCAACAAAAACTTGATTGCTTACCCTCTTCATTTAAATTTAACGTTTTAGGAAAAAATGGAAAATTAAGTAGTTATTTTGCTAAAAATTTCGATAATATTGTTTTAGAATTAGCTGCTCAAACATACTTATCAGATTTAAAATTAAATCACAATGAAAATATGAATATCTTTAAATCATATAAATTTTTAAAAGAAGATAACTATCAAAAAAATGATGCTTTTTTAACCGAAATTACTAAACAACAAAATCTTGGTTTACCTATCGAATTAGTTACTTATTTAGTCAATACAATTAAATACGAAATATATGATGCTGATTTAAAAAAATATTTAGATGTTAACGATAAAATTTATAAATCATGCGATCAATGGATTGAATATGCAAAATATGTTAAAGCTAATGTTAAAGAAAAAAATACTTATAAGAAGAAATTAGGAATGGTAACCCCAATATCATACCAATATTTTGACAAGAGTGTGACATTAAATTCTCGTTATGTTTACGCTGATGTTCTTCGTGTAATTTGCACGATATCAGATTCCTTTTTTTGGGGTGATATGTTTGTAAATAATGATGGCAAATATCAAGAAATTAATCATGCAAAATTATTAGATCTCAAAAAAGAATTGGATGCTTCAAAATATATTGAAAATATAAAATTGATTAAGCCTAATCTTGCTACTTCTGGTTTTTCACCGCAAATTGAACAAGCAAATAAGGCAAAATCAAACAATTTTTGGTTTAATTCGTTTATTGTCGATTACACAATACAAAATTTATTATCACAACAAAATGATAATTATTTAATTAATCAATTAAATATTGATATGTTTAATCAATATATTGTAAAAATGTTAGGTAGTGACTATAAAAATGATCCAAAATGAAAAGCCTTAACGAATGATTTTAATTCTTCACAACCAACTTCTGAAGCAATGCTTTCGGCTTATTGTGTTAAAAAAATCTTAAATGAAAATAACAATTACAACAAGTTGTGTTTACCATCAAATGATTTTTTCATGAATATTTTTAATACTTTCAAAAATTATTATGAACAACAAAAATTATCAACATCTAATTCAACAATTAATTATGAAATTTCTCAATTATATGCAACAATTACTTATTTAATTGCAAACGATTATGCTAACTTTTATAAAATATTACAAAAAAAATTTACTGACGATGAAAGATTATTTATTGGTTATTTTTCCCAATTTCTTCACAATAAAAAAGAGCTAGACCGCCACTGTTTTATTGAAAATTTTGAAAGTTTCGACCACTTCGATTACCGTGGCAAAAATAATAATAAACAAGACAATCAAGATGCATGAAATAAATCATTAGAAGATGGAATTGATGAACGTATTAAAGATGGTAAATATTGATCAATAATTAAAAAAGATGATAAATTTTTTTCTGGTTTTAATGGTTTAATTAGCAGCGACACCGATATTTTCACTTTATGTCCGAAATTAAAAGAAGCAATTTTTTCTAAGAGAAATAGTTTTGCCGATAAAGATAATAGTTTTAATAAAGGAATTTGGTACGAATATGCCGGTGAATATGATAACAATGGTAAAAAAATAGATTTAGTTTTTGATTTTGGTGTCCATGGTAAAAAGGATCTTAAAGATTGCAAGTATTTGGCACGAATTTTTAAAAAAATTTCTCTTTTTTCATTAACTAGTGATTTAAAAAAATTTGTTGATGATTTGAATCAATCTTATGATGGTTTAGAGAATCTTTCTTTTAACAATACTTGAGATTTACAAAAAGCGAAGTATGAAATATGTGTGCAATTAATGAAAGAAAAATATAAAATTTGCTTTGAGCAATTAATTAATGTTAGTGTCCATAAACCAATATCTAGTTTAAATGATATAAATAATAAATCTTACTATTTTCTCAATAGTAATAAAAATAATTATTCTTGTTTATTAGTAACACAAATTAATAAAAATGATCTTTGTTCACATAATTTAACACCAATTTATAAAGAAGGGAAGTGAATAAAAGGACAAGGTGGAATTTCTCCAGAAGAATTTTTTTATTTGATTGTTGATCTAGCAATGGATAAATCTGTACAAAAACAAGCTTATCGTGATATGCGAAAAAAAGTTTTTGGCCACGAAAAAATTAAAGTTTTTGATGGAAAACTTTATAATATTCTTGGTTCGGCATGAATCAAGAATTGGCACAAAAAAGTTGTTGGTAAATAGGTAAATATTTTTTTAGTTATAAATAATTAGGTATAGGTAGAAAGTTTACATGTCAAGATATATTGGTAGTATTAATAAAAAATCAAGGCGTTATGGTTTCTCATTATTGGAAAATAACAAGGAATTTCTAAAAGGAAAGAAGCGTACATATGCTCCAGGACAACACGGACTTAATCGACAAAAATTATCAAATTATGGTGAACAATTAAAAGAAAAACAAAAACTTCAATTTATGTATGGAATGAATGATTGTCAATTTCGTCGATTGTTTAAAAAAGCTAAAAAAATGCACGGAGCTAACTCATTAAACCTTTTAATTATTTTGGAATCACGTTTAGATAATTTAGTTTTTCGAATGGGTTTTGCCCCAACTAGGAAGGCAGCACGTCAATTAGTTAGTCATGGGCATGTTCTTGTCAATGACAAAAAGTGTTCTATTCCATCAAATATCGTTAAAGTTGGACAAAAAATTTCAATTAAAGAAAAAAGTAAGAATTTACCAATTGTTAATAGTTCAACTTTAATAAAACCGCTTGATTTTGTTAAAGTTGATCAGAAACAAAAAATTGGTGAATATGTCCGCTTCCCAAAACGAGAAGAACTTAATAAGGATATTAAGGAAATATATGTCGTTGAATGGTATAACCGATTAGTTTAATAAAATTTTTAGGACTGGTCGAAAAAATAATAGAATATAAGCAACGGGGGAAACGAAAATGATTTTTGATAGCGAATTTAATAAGAGGACAAAAATTGTTGCTACTCTTGGTCCGGCAACAACTGGTAAAATATTCACAAAGGAACAACTTGCTGACCCAAATAATGCGGCAAAGAAACAAAAAATATATAACACAATGCAAAAATTATTTTTAGCGGGTGTTAATGTTTGTCGTTTAAATTTTTCTCATGGTGATCATGCTGAAGAAGAAGTTAGGTTGCAAATAATTAAAGATGTTGCTAAGGAATTAAATATAAATGTTGCCATTATGCTTGACACTAAAGGACCTGAAATCCGTATCGGTAAAATAGTTGACAGCAAAAAAAAGGATACAACTTTACTTGTTAAACAAGATTCAATTTTAACAATCAAAACAAAGGATTTTTCTCCTTGTCTTGCTGCTAATAACGAAGTTTATGTTTACGATTCAACAAAAACTTACAATATGGCTAAGGATTTGGCAGTTGATAAGATGATCCTTATTGATGATGGTAAATTACAATTGAAAGTTAAAAGTGTGGATGTTGAAAAGGGAATAATCAAGGCTAAAGCTTTAAATTCTCACACAATTTATGAAAAAAAACGAATTAATTTACCAGGTAGTAAATATACAATGCCTTTTCTTTCCAAGAAAGATAAAGAGGATCTTAAGTTTGCGGTAAAACATGATTTAGATTACATTGCTTTAAGTTTTGTCAATTCGGCACAAAACATAATCGAAGTTAAAAAGGAATTAGCAAAATTGAATGCTAGTGAAAAACTTCAACTTTTTGCCAAAATTGAATCAACCGATGCGATTAAAAATTTCAATGAAATTCTTCAAGAAGCAGATGGTATTATGGTTGCTCGTGGTGATTTAGGTTTGGAAGTACCATTTTATGATATTCCTTATTGGGAAAAATATATTTTACAACAATGTCATAAATTTGGTAAACCTTGTATTGTTGCTACACAAATGCTTGATTCTTTGGAACGTTGCATTCAACCAACTAGAGCTGAAGTAACAGATGTGTTTTTTGCTGTGGAAAATGGTGCGGATGCGACAATGTTGTCAGGGGAAACAGCTAATGGTTTATTTCCTATTGAAGCTGTAAAAGTGATGACAGCAATTGATGCTGTTGCTGAAAAGCATTTTGATTACAAAAAAAATATTGAGTTCTACAAAAAAAATACCTTAATTGAAAAGCAATATAAAAAACAAGCAATTAAGATTGCAAAAAAAGTTCTTCCATGCGAAAATACAAAATGCTCAAAATACGATAATTTAATAATATTTACTAATGATTTTGAATTAATTTGGGCGATTTCTGCGATTAAACCGGCTTGCAAAATTATTGCAGTAACAAATAAATCAATTAATTTAAATCGTTTTGCCGTAAATTATGGGGTGCAAACATTCTTTTTAACAAAAGAATTTAATGAAAATTTTGATCCTTTTACAACAGCAAAAGAAATTAAATTTGAGTTGAATTTATCAGAAAAAACTCTTTTATATAACAAAAAGAAATTCTACGATATCAATTAAAATGCCAGCAGAAATAATTCATGCCAAAGATTTAAGACCAGGTAATACATTTATTAGTGGCAATACTTTGTTTGAAGTAATTGAAAACTTTTTCAATAAAACAGCGATGCGTGAAGGTATTGTTAAGTGTAAAGTTAAGAATTTACGCACCGGAACAATTACGATGGAAGTATTAACTGGGGGTAAATTTGCTAAAGCAATTATTGAAACAGTTGATATGATTTTTTCTTATCAAGATGGGGATAATTACGTCTTTATCAATAGCAAAACTTTTGAATCACTTGAAATTCCAGCAGCAAAATTAACATGAGAAAAAAATTTTCTTATTGATGGTGTCGAGATTAAAGTCCAAAAATATAATGATGAAATTTTAGGTGTTAAATTACCTGACCAAATTACATGTACATTAAAAGATTGTGAAGATGCTGTGCAAGGTAATACGGTTAAATCAATTCAAAAAAAAGCTTGATTAATGAATGGGTTTGAGATTTTAGTTCCGCAATTTGTAAAAAAAACCGACCGAATAATTGTTAACACAAAAACTGGAGAATATGTTGGTCGAGAATCAAAATAAAATTTTATTATCTTTATTAACATGATTACCGACAAAAAACAGCAATGAAAAAAAAGAGTAGAACTAATGCAGTATTTTTATGCTTGTTTAATTAAAGATTTAAGTGGTAAGCAGATAATTGCAAATATTTTAAAATATAAATTTGATCCTGAACAAAGTAAAGTTATTAATTTTTTTGCAATGAACATTCAAACAATAAAAACAAAGATAAAATCATTATTAAAAGCGACATGAACATGAGAAAGGCTAGGTTTAATCTTACGAGCAATTTCTTGTTTAGCATATTGTGAATTTTTTTGTTTAAAACTTCCCAAAGCTATTGTTATTGATCAAGCATTAGTTACATGCGATCATTATTCGCAAAATGAGGATAAATCGTTTCTTAATGCAATTTTGGAAAAATTACTTGTGTAATCTATTTTGTTCCAAAAATTCGATCACCAGCATCCCCTAAACCCGGAACAATATATTTATTTTTATTTAGTTTTTTATCAATGGCTGCTGTATATAGTTCAACATCAGGATGATACTTATGAACATATGCGATTCCTTCTTTACAAGAAACAACTGAACAAAATTTGATTTTTTTAGGATGATATTTTTTTATTAAATCAATTGTTTTGGTTATTGTTTTTCCTGTGGCGAGCATAGGATCAAGGATAATAACAATTCCATTTTTAATTTGTTTGGGAAATTTTGCATAATATTGGATTGGTTGTTGTGTTTTTTGTTCACGATACATTCCAATATGCCCTATTCTTGCAAATGGTATTGCTTCTTTAAAACCATCAACCATTCCTAATCCTGCTCGTAAAATAGGAACTAAAATAATTGGTGTTTTGTTTTTTTCTCCAATAGCCATACTTATAGGAGTGTGTACTTTGATTTTTTTTGTTTTCAAATTTGCTGTTACTTCATAAGCAAGAAAGAAACTTAAACATTTTAAACAAAGACGGAACGATGAAGAATTAGTGTTTTTATCTCGCATTATTGTTAATTGATGAGCAATTAAAGGGTGATTAATAATTTTCATTTATTCTTTTTTCTCGCTTATAAATGGTTGTCCAGCACTAGCGGGAGGAGTGATTTTATTACTTGTAAAAAGTAAAATTATTAGTGTGATTATATATGGAAGTGAAAAAACAAACGATTGATTAATCCCTAATTGGACTAATGTTGTTGTATTAGCACTAGCAATGAAAATAGCAAACACAATCGCGAAAGTGATAATACCACCAATATTTCAACCACCAGCAATTAATATTGCTAATGCTAAATAACCCATCGATTGAACATTACCATTAAAAGCAATTGTTCGGAATAGGAATAATGCTCCAGCCATACCTGCTAAAAGACTCGATAAAATTACACCAATTCATTTATATTTAACAACATTTATTCCTTTTGCATTTGCTGCATGTGGATTTTCTCCAATTGATAAATATCTCAATCCAATTACTGTTTTTTTCATTACAAAATAAATTACACCACACAATAAAAGTGCAAAAACAAAAAGAATAATGGATGTTCCATATAATGAATCTTTAATATGCAAGCTACTATGGAATAAACTCATTATTCGTGAATAATTTAATTTTGGATATAACTTGCGTGCTAGTGGTTCATTTAAAAATGTTGTAAAACCAAAACCTAATAAATTAATTGCTGTGCCAGAAATAATATGGTTAGCTTTTAATGTAATGCACAAAAATCCATGTAAGCAACCTAGAACCGTTGTGCAAACCATTGCTAGAATAATAGAAATAATTAAACCGAAAGCATTTAATTCAATAAAATTAATTTTTTCGGAGGCAAAAATTCCAAAAAACAAAGCCCCCATACACATCATTCCATCTATTCCAATATTTACAACTCCTACTTTTTCTGATATATAACCAGCCAAAGTTGCAACAATCAAAATTGTCGAAAAAACAAATGTTAAATCCAATAATATTTGTATATCACTCATTTTACTAACTTTCTTTTTTTAATAACATTTCAAAATTTTTTAAAAATATTATTGTCGAATTATCTTTTTCATTGTATTGTACATTTTTCTTTTTATTTTGCAAATATTTTAAGTATCTAGTTTTTATATTTTTCTTTGTTAAAACATAAGCTTGATAAAATTTATTTCTAATCTTACCAAAATCAAGTTTATTTGTAAATTTTTTTACTAGTAGATAGAATTTGAATTCAAAAGAATTAGGTAATATTTTCTCATCTTTTACCATTGCTTTACTCTTAGAATTAATTTTTTCTTGGTGACAATGTTTTATTAGTAATTCGCAATCATTTACAATATTAATCAAATTTAATAATTCGTTTTTTTCTTTTGTTTTTAAATTTATTCATACCCTACCTTTGATTTTAGTAATAAAAAAATGATAAAGTTTAAATTTCATAATTAATGAACCCATCGCACTACAATAAATAATAATTCCTAAAAATATTAATGTGATGTTGGAACTAATGCCAATCAATTGTAGAGCATTTGTTGAAGTTTTTATGATTGAAAAGAAAAATGATATTGCAATAGCAGCAATCGGATTATTCATACTAATTAATCCAACAGCGATTCCATCAAAACCTTCTTGTGGAATCACTTTTACGATTGTCGAAGTTGGCATTTCACAAGAGAATCCACAATAAATAAGATTACCTAAAATTCCTGCAATTGCACCTGAAATCGTCATGGAAATTATTAGGTTAATTTTTGTATTATAACCGACAGCTTTAGCACAATTAACATTTAAACCAGTTAAACATTGTTTTTTGCCTATTGTTGTGTAATTTAAAAATAGATAAATAAAACCAACAAGAAGCAAACTAACTGTAATAATTGGAACGAATGCAAAATATTGATTAGAAATTTGACTTCGGAAAAGAAGATGATTATCAATGGGTTTAGTGAAATTATTGGATGAATTTTGTGGGACATATGTTTTTAAAATTAAAATCGTTAAGAAATAAATAATTCAATTAAGCATAATTGAACTAACTACTTCATTCACATTCAAAAAAACTTTAATAATTCCAATAATTGCACTAAGTATTGCTCCAATAATTAATCCCAATAAGAAAATAACGACTTGATTTCCACCATAACCTAAATTACAAGAATGACTAATTAATGTTGAAACGGTTGCCGAACACATTAATTGACCAGATATTCCCATATTAAATAGGTTTGCTTTATTACTAATAATGAAAGCCAAACTCGCAATAATCAGTATCCCCATATTTGAAAATAAAATATTAATTTTTGCCGTTCCTTCAAAACTTTCTTTGAAAATTATTTTAAAGATTTTGCCAAACATTACTCATTTTTGACAAATTGTACAAACAAAAAAAATAGCGAGGAAAAACGAAAAAATCATCATCATTGTTGTCGATAAAATTTTTTTAAATTTATCTTGATTTTTATCTAGGTAAACAAACTTATTTGTTTTATAGAAGAGTCAATTAGTAATCATAATTAATTTTAACAAAATACCCTAACTTATTAAATATTTACCAATAATATTACGATTAATTTTTGTGCTTGGTTTATCACAAACAATTTTTCCTTTATTCATTACAATTACTCGATTAGAAATTTTTAAAATTTCATCCAATTCATAGGAAATCAATAAAACCGCTTTGTTATTTTTAGCTTCTTGTTGTATAAAATTGTGAATATTATTAATTGTTTTAATATCTAATCCTCGTGTTGGTTGAACCATAATCGTCAATAAATGTTTTTTTGTCAATTCACGTGCAATAACGACTTTTTGTTGATTTCCGCCTGATAACGATCACATTTTTGCTTTTCCATTATTTGCTCCCAAAATATTAAATTTTGAACATAGATTTATGGCATTTAATCTTATTTGTTTCCATTTTAGAAAAAAATTATTAGAAAATTTTTTATCATCGATTTGATTTAAAATTAAATTAATTTCGACCGTTTCATCCAAAATGCAACCGTATTTATGACGATCTTCAGGAACATGAGAGATACCCAATTTTGAAATTTTATTAGGATTCAATATCGTTAAATCAAATACTTCATTATTTTCATTATGGTATAAAATTGAACCACCACTTGCTTTTAAGATTCCTGTAAGAATCAAAGCTAATTCGCTTTGGCCATTACCTTCAACTCCCGCAATTCCAACAATTTCACCAGGATAAATTTTAAAACTTATATTGTTAATAATTTTTATCTTGTTGTTATCAACTTTGTTACTACACAAATTTTTTACACATAAAATTGGTTGACTTTTTTTCTTTGAAAAACTAATAACATTTTGTTTTACGATATTCTTACCAACTAATAGTTCGATTAATTCATCTTTTTTTATTTTTTTTGTTGTTAGAGTTTTAATAGATTCACCACTACGCAAAATCGTTATGGAATCAGCAATTTTTTTAATTTCATCAATTTTATGTGTAATAAAAATTATTGTTTTACCAGTCCTTTTCAATTGTTGTAACATTTTAATGAAAATCAAAATTTCGTGATCAGACAAAATTGCAGTTGGTTCATCAAAAATTAATATTTTTGCATTTGCATATAAAAGTTTAAGAATTTCAACCTTTTGTTGCTGACTTACAGAAAGAAAAGAAATTTTACATGTTAGGTCCAATTTAAAATCATATTCTTTGCAAATTTTTTCAATTTCCTCTTTCGCTTTTTTTCGGTTCAAAAGACCATTTTTTGCAATTTTTTTTTCGTTGCCAAGAATTACATTATCAAGAATAGTAAAACAATTAATTAGTTTAAAATGTTGGTGTACCATTCCTAAACCTAATTCATTTGCTTGAGCGGGATTTTTTAAATTTACTTTTTTATCATTAATGTAAATTTCACCTTTATCAGGTTGATACAAACCAAAAAGAATTGACATCAATGTAGATTTTCCAGCTCCATTTTCACCGCAAATTACATGAATTTCATTATGTTTCACATTTATGTTAACATTTTTATTGGCAATAACTTTTCCTTCACAAAAAGTTTTTGTGATTCCTTTCATTTGAACAGCATATTTAATTTTTTTATTCGTTTCCATACTATGCGATAAAATACATATTTTCATCTAATCAATCAAGAATTGTAGTTGTTCTATTTTTGATATTAATTGTTTCATTTTCACGAAAACTAATTTTGTGTTTATTTAATATTTTTCCTAATAACTCACCATAAATATCATAGTTTTTATAAACTTCTTTATCGTTAAAGTTGTAAGCATTGTCAAATTCTTTAATTTTTTTGTCACTCTTTTCATTGAATTTTTTGCATGCTTCGTTTCATACTTCATTAAATCCTTTTCCATTATCGGGATCTAAATATTTTAAACCTTGCATGACAAAATATCACCCATCATAACTAATGTGAGACCCTCCATTTAAAATATTTGCATTTGTCCTAAAACCGATACTACAAATCGATTCTTTTTCATCAGGTTTATTTTCACTTCCCCCACTTCAATTTAAATTTTGTCGTAGTAATTCATTTTGTTTTTTAGCAATATGACCAATATTTTTTAAGGCGCTAAATTTAATAATGTTACAACATTGTTTTGGAGAATTGTGTGATTTATCAATTGTTTTATCCTTATAAAATGCTGTTTTTTGGATATCACCATTTTCGCATGCAGTATCAACACCAATAACAAAACATTTGGCATTTTGGTTTTGAATTTCATTAACAGCATCAACAATTTGTGGACCGGCAACAGGAATAATTGCACTAGCATCACGATTTAAGAATTGTTTAACTAAACCGATGGCATCACCACAAATAAAAGAACCGCTAAAATGCGAAGATTGTTTTCCTAATGAGATAATTTTAATTGCAAATTCTTCGATCAATTTGTCTTTATTATCCATTTTTCATTCAAGTTTTGTTGTTTTTTTCAAATTAGGAAAATCATTAATTGTATCAGGATCATCATTAATGATTTGCTCAATAATATTTGGTAAAATATGTTTATTAAATAATTCTATTCCTCTTTCAATCCCTCCCATAAAAACTAATACGGTTGGAATCATTACTCCGCCAAAAATTCCAATAGACATTTCACGTCCATTTTCGTGGTAAATTTCAGCATTTTTTAATAATTCAACACAACAGGCTATTCCTGTTAAAAAAGCCGATTGATCGGCACGGAATGAAACGGAAGCAATATTTTGATTATTACTAATATCACCATCATATAGAATATAAGCAGCATCACCAAAATTACTATTAAAAGATTTATATTTTTTTCCATCATTATTTTCTTTTATTTCTCCAATGCTATTTAGTGGTGTGATGTGATTAAATCCACATAAATGGATGACTTTATGTTTTTTTGCCACTTCATCATAAATTGATTGGAAAAACAATGATGAATCTTGTGTAGGTCTTGTTCAATAGGCACTATTTTCACCATCATTTTTTAATTGGTTATGATCAATTGTATTGTCGTTATTTATATATTGAACTAAACCATGATATAAAGATTGTGTAAAAGACTTATCCAAAACAATTGAATTAGAACTATCGCACACCAAAGCCATATTTTCGTGTCGATTTTTTTTAAAATTTTCTCTATCATTTTTATTCTTTCATTGATCATCATTTCCTCAATTAAAATTCAATGTATTGGCTTGGTGATAATTATTTATTTGATCATTATCTTTTATTCGTTTTTTTGGTTGGGGTAAAAAATTTTCTTTTGTGTTTAAATTTCATTCGGATTTTACATTTAAATTTTTATAATTTGCTATTTTATTGGCTTCTAGTCGTGTTTTATAATTTGCTATAACGTAATTTATTTTAAAAGTTAGGGTTGAAATTGTAAGAACAATTGTTAACGGAAATAAAATTAAAAGAATCGATATAAGGTATTTTATTATTACTTTCCTATGGCTAATAATTTTCTTACTAAATTTTTCCATAAAACTAAAACAAATTTTTTAAAATTTTTTTACCGTCAATTTCACCATTACGTAAAATTGTTTTTTCATCTAGATCAATGATTGTTGATGGGCAAGAATTTTTAAGAAGTTTCCCATTATCAATAAGAAAAAGATCGTCTTTATATTCTTTAAAAACGGTTAGTGATTGCCTAAGATCTGTAATTGGTGGTTGATTTGTAATGTTAGCACTAGAGCAATATAAAGGACCAACAATTTCAATAAGTTGGAGCAATAATTTATTATTTGGGATACGATAACCTTTACCTTGATAAATAAATGTTAACTTTCCAGGTAAATATTTCTTTATTTCATCACTATATTTTTTAGGCATATTTAGCGCATTAACATCATCAATAAACTTTACAATTTTCTTTTTGTAATTTCTATGCTTAATTTTATAGATCAACTTTTGTTTTTTACAAATTATGCCAAAAATTGTATCGGTGAGAACAACAGCTGCTTTATCGCTATTTAAAGCATTTACGATTTCATTTATTTGGGTAGAGCGATAGACAAGCATTGTTTATCAAACAATTATATAATTAAATCAATAAGTTCTACAATAAATAATTCTAGTAATTTAACTAACTAATGGTAATGTTATTTGTTCATATTTTTGTAGCACGAGTTTAAATATATATGAAAACAAATTTAGAAGTAGCTTATATCCTTGCTTATATTCTCTTTTCTAAACATAATGCTCAAATTACTAATATTGAAGAAAAAGGGGATTATTTTTTTGTCGATTTTTTAAGTGAAAAAAAAATTAGTAAATTGGATTTTGTCGCAATTGAAAAAGAAATATTATCTTTTTGCAAAAGTAAAAACAAGTTGCAAATTGAAAAATTAGACAAAAAATGTTTTGCGACAAATAATTTTGTTAAAGAAAAATTAGTTGAAAATTCATGTAATTCAATGGTTCACTATGATAATTTTTTCTTTCCTTACTTTCAAACAGACCATGAAAAATTAGATTTTTCTCTTTCTTTTTTTTTCGTATTAGATAATGTTTCAGGAGTTTATTGGAAAGGTGATGCAAAAAATGTGCAATTACAACAAATCGCTGGTTTTGCTTTTTCAACGACAAAAGAATTAGAAAAATTTAGGACAGAATTGCTTGAAAAAAAAGAAATCGATCATCGCAAAATTGGACAAGAATTGGAACTATTTACATTCAATGATCTTGTTGGCAAGGGTTTGCCTATTTGGTTACCTAATGGTACAACCATTAAAACCCAAATTGAAAATCGTGTTCATGAAATTTTACAAAAACATGATTATCAATTTGTTCAAACACCAGTTTTAGGTAGCGATAATTTATATAAACTTTCCGGACATTGACAACATTATCGTGAAAATATGTTCCCCCCAATTGTTATTGATGAGGAAAAATTTGTTTTGCGTCCAATGACTTGTCCTCATCACATGATTGTGTATTTATCTAAAAATCGTTCTTATCGTGATTTACCTTTCCGAATTGCTGAACATGCTATTTTACATCGCTATGAACCAACTGGTTCATTAATCGGTCTTGAGCGCGTTAGATCAATGCAATTAGTTGATACTCATGTAGTTACTTCGCTTGAACAAATTGCCTCAGAAATTAAACATTGTTATGAAACAATTAAAGAATGCCTTGATTGCTTTCATATTAATTTTTATTCGATTGATTTATCGTTACATGATCCAAAAAATAAACACAAATTTTTTGATAATGAAAAAATGTGAGATCTTGCGGAAAAAACATTGGAAGAATGTTGTCAGCAATTAAATTTTAATTTTGTAAAGAAAATTGGTGAAGCGGCATTTTATGGCCCAAAAATAGATTTTCAAATTAAAACAACATTAGGACATATTATTACAATTTCAACAATTCAATTAGATTTTCTATTACCAAAAAAATTCAATTTACTCTACAAAGATAAAAACGGTGGTTTTTCGTGTCCAATTCTGATTCATGGTGGCATTATTGGTACATTTGAACGCTTTCTTTCAATTTTGTTAGAGCAAACAAAAGGAATATTACCATTATGACTAACCCCACAACAAGTTATTATCATTCCAATAAACGATAAACATTTGGAATATTGCAACAAAGTTCTAAGTGCATTGAAAGAACAAAAAATAAGGGCATTTGTTGATTGTTCAAACGAACGAATTGCTAAAAAGATTCGTAATGCCAATATTAAGAAAATTCCATATCAAATTGTTATTGGCGATCAAGAAATAGAAAATGATTTAATTTCTTATCGTTGTTATGGTAAAACTACGGTTAATAAATGCAAAATCCCTGCTCTAATTGATCTAATTAAAAATTGTTGTAAGTAATTTAATTTGATTATTTTCGATCACTTAAACTAGTACATGATTATGGTATGATAAAAAATGTGGTTAAACAAAAATATCATTTAAAAAAAGATATGGTAATGTTGTTAATCGAACATTTATAATATTTATATTGTCTATTCTTAAATTAGCAGATGAAATATATTTCAGCCCAACAATTAAAATTAATGCTCATTCATGGAGCAAACGAAGTTGAAAGGAATTATAAATACATTGATCAGTTAAATGTTTTTCCTATTCCAGATGGTGATACAGGAACGAATTTGAAAATTACATTAAATGGTGCTTGTAAAAATATTGAAAATTTTTCCGAAAAAAACGCCTCTACTTTAGCAAGTTTGTTTGCTAATGGATTATTAATGAATGCTAGGGGCAATTCTGGTGTTATTTTTAGTCAAATTTTTCAAGGTTTAGCTAGTAGTTTTGATAAATTGGGTGATAAAATTGAGATTAAAGATTTTGTTGCCGGATTCGCTAATGCTAGGAAGTATGCATATAAATCAGTATCCAACCCAGTTGAAGGAACAATTTTAACAGTTATTCGCTTAGTTTCGGAAAAATTAGAAGAAACTAAAACAAGTTTTAAGTCGATTGAAGAGATGTTTAAATTTATTTGTTTGGAAGCCAATGAAGTTTTAAAAACAACACCAAATTATTTGTCACAATTAAAAAAAGCAAATGTTGTTGATTCTGGTGGTTACGGTCTAACAAAATTTTTTGAAGGAATGTTTGCTTCGTTAACATGCAATAATAAAGATTCTAAAAGACTTGTTAGCAAAAATCCCTCTACTTTTTCCAAAAATATAGATTTTGCCAGCGAAGTTGTTAATGATAAATTAGATTATGGTTATTGTTGCACTTTTATTCTTAATTTAGGCTCAAAAGTTATTAAAAAGCAGCAAAATAAAGATGTATTTAATGAACAAACATTTAAAGCTAAATTAAATGAATTAGGAAATAGTATTGTTTATGCTCGAATTGGGGATTTAGTGAAGGTTCACATCCATGTTTTAGTCTTATATAAGTTGTTGAAATATGTGACAAAATTTGGTGAATTGGACAAAATTGAAATCACAAATATGACTTATCAAATTAAAAAAAATAGTCCTAATATTTTTGAAAGTGAAAATAAAAATATACCTCACATTTCAAGACATTTTCTATCTAATGCAATTTGTACGATTATTCCAAACACAAAAGAAATTATTGAAATATATAAAAAAAAATTGCAAATTGCTGATTTTATTAAATCTGAGCAAAAAGTTGCTCCTTCCGTACACGAAATTTATTTACTAATAAAAAAATGTCCAGCGCAAGCAGTTATTTTTGTTACAACTAAAAAAGATTTGATTATGCCAACTAAACAAGCAATCAAATTATTAAAAGATGAAAAAGCTAAAATTAAATTGATACCTGCTACAAATATGAGTACTAATTTTTTAATTTGTTTAAGTTTTAACTATGATTTTAGTTTCATCAAAAACTACCATACAATGAATAAAATTTTTAAAAACACAAGTTTTGGGCAAATTTTCCAATCTAATCGCGAGTCAAAATATGGTAAGGTTAATGTTAAAATTAATGACTATATTTCAATCCACAACAATAAAAATATTTTAGCAATTGGTAGTGATTTTTTTGATGTAGCGAAAAAGTTAGTTGATCGATTATTGAAATCGTTATGAAAAGAAGGTGATATGGTTATTTTTTATAATACTGCGATTAAAGATTTTAATATAGCAAAACTTAAAGAATATATTGCAAAAAAAACAAAGATTAAACCACGTATAATTATGGTAAGCGATCTTTATTGTTGTTTAGATATTGCGGTCACAAAAAAATAAAGTGAAAATTATTTTAGATGCGATGGGTATTGAAAATAAAGTTGCATGTGCAACAATCGCTGCGCGCAATTTTGTCAAAAAATACTCCGATGTTAAGATTATTCTTGCTGGCGACGAAAACGAATTAAAAAAGAGCTTTTTTTTTGAAAACGAATTCGAAATTCTTCCTACTAGTGAATACATAAAACAGACAGACACTACACTTATTGGTTTAAGAAAAACAAACTCTTCGTTTGTTTTAGCTTTAAATGAACTTTGTAAAAAAAAGGTTGATGCTCTTGTTTCTGGTTGTTCAACATCATGTTTTGTTTCTATTGTTTATAGTACAATTAATTTTTTTTCAAATATTAATAAATTTGGTTTTATGCCTTATATTCCTATTGGTGATGGCAAAGGTTTTCATTTAATTGATTGTGGAGCTAATCTAAGTATTAATGGTGAAGACTTATATAAATTTGCTTTAATGGCAAATTTGTATGTAAAAGAAAATAACAAAATTCCTAGTCCTCGTATTGGAATTTTAAATATTGGTACTGAACAACATAAAGGTTTTTCTTATCATAAAAAGGCAAATGATTTATTATTGGCAAATAAAAATCTTAATTATGTCGGTTTTATTGAACCAAAAAGTCTTTTTAATGATTGTGTCGATATTTTGCTAACTGATGCATATAGTGGTAATATTTTTATTAAGACCGTTGAAGGAACATTAAAATTTTTTGGTAGATTTTTAAAAAAGAAATTTAATAAACCATGAAATATTTTTACTCTTCTTTCATTAAAAAAAATGAAAAAATATTTCGATTATCGTAATAAGGCGGCAGCAATTGTTTTAGGTGTTAATGATGTTATCATTAAAACCCATGGCTCATGCGATGAAATTCAATTTTATTTTGCTCTAGAAAAAGCTTATAAATGTGTAAAAAGTGGTATCATTAATAAACTTAGCAGCCAAAATTATAATGTTTAGCGAAATAAAAAAGTGGTTAAAAGAAACATTAGATATTACTCCGTGTAATTATTCGTTATATATTACGGCATTAACCCATCCTAGTTACCGTAATGAGCATCATCTCGATTATGATTATGAAAAATTGGAATTTTTTGGTGATGCAATTATTGGTTTCTTGATTTCTAAATATTTATTTTTAAAATACAAAAATGAAAGTGAGGGTTTTTTAACCCAAAAAAAGATTCAACTAATTCAGGCTAAAACTCTTGTTTTTGTCGCAAAAAAAATTAAATTAGATAATTTTTTATTATTAGGAAAGGGTATGCAAAAATTAGATAATATTGATAAAATTATTGAAGATGCTTTTGAAGCATTAATTGCTGCAATATATTTAGATCAGAATATGGAAATTTGTCAAAAAGTAGTTAAAAAAATTTTTTTGTTAATTGATGAAAACACTCTTTCCCCTTTAACATATGATTACAAATCATTTATTCAAAATACATTTATTAATTGTCACAATGACAAAGTAAGATATTTAACAAAAAAATTACCAAACAATTTATATTTTTCTTCTCTATGGTTTGACCAAATAAAATATGGTGAAGGTTTTGGTTCAAATAAAAAAACCGCAGAAAAGCAAGCAGCAAAAAATGCTTATATTAAATTTGTTAATTGAAAATAATTATGGGTATATTTAAGAAATTATTTGATAAGATTAAAAATCTCAAAAAAAGCAAAAACGATAGTAAAAATTTACTATTAAAAAATGTTACAAAAAAAAATAGTGAAGAAAATTTTGATCAAGGTTTAAAAAAAACGAATAATTTTTTTGTTAACTCGCTGAATAAAATTATCTATAAAAATGTTGTTATTGATGATAAAATCTTTAATAAAATTGAAGAAACATTGCTAGCAATGGATGTTGGTAATTATGCGACAAATAAAATAATTACCGCTATTAAAAACGAAGTTAAATATCAAAATATTAACAACCCCGATTTAATCAAACAAATAATTATTGATAAATTATTTGTTTATTACATTCAAGATACAATTGTCCAAACAAATTTAAATTTAAAAGAAAACGAAACAAATGTCATTTTATTTTTTGGTGTCAATGGTGTTGGTAAAACAACAACTATTGCTAAAGTTGCTAATTATCTTCAAAAAAATAACCTAAAAATTTGTTTAGTTGCTGGTGATACTTTTCGGGCAGGAGCAGTTGAGCAATTAGATTTATGAGCAAAAAAATTGAACATTAAAATTTTTAAGCCAACTAAAATTAATCAAGATCCTGCTTCAGTAATTTATGATGGTGTAAAGTGAGCAAGTGAAAACAAATTTAATGTTGTTTTATGCGACACTTCCGGTCGTTTACAAACAAAGACAAATTTAATGAATGAATTAAAAAAAATTGATAATGTGATCAAAAAATTTAATCCAGATCAACCTTGTGAATCTTTATTAGTAATCGATGCCACAATCGGACAATCAGGTCTTATCCAAGCAAAATGTTTTTCTGAAATTGTTAAAGTCTCAGGAATTGTTTTAACAAAAATTGATAGTACAAGTAGTGGGGGGATAATTTTTGCGATTAAAGATAACTTTAATTTGCCATTGAAATTTCTTTGTTTTGGAGAAAAAGTGGACGATATTGAAATGTTTGATTTAGAAAAATTTATCAAAGTGATGTTAAAAAATTTTTCTTTTTTAGAAGAATAAACTATCGTTTTGTAAATTGTGGACTTCTTCGCGCTCCATATTTTCCATATTTTTTTCGTTCTTTTGCTCGTGGGTCACGTGTTAATAATTTCTCTTTTTTAAGAATTAATTTAAAATCATTATTTGTTGTAATTAAAGCACGAGCAATTCCTAATCGTATCGCTCCGGCTTGACCAGTATAACCACCACCAAAAACTTTTGCCTTAACATCAAATGAATTCATTGTATTTGTTATTTGAAATGGTTGCATAATTTCTTGAATGATAAGATCATTAGGAAAGTAATCTTTCAATGGTTTATCATTAACAAAAATTTTTCCTTTTCCTGGAACCATCAACACTTTTGCAATCGATGTTTTCCTTCGTCCTAAACCTTTATATTCAATTTGCTTCAACATATTTATTTACTCTTTAAAATTTCAAATTTTTGTTGTTTAAATTTATTATTCATTTCGCTTTTAAAAACATGAAGCTTTTTTATCATTTTTTTTGCTAATTTATTTTTTGGCAGCATTCCCTTAACAGCGGTTGTAACTAATTCATCGGCATATTTTTCAATCATTACTTTTCCGCTTCTTTTCCGAAGTCCACCAATGTAACCGGAATGGTTATACCAAAATTCTTTGGTTGCTTTGTTTCCGGATAATTTTACATTTTTTGCATTTGTGATTACAAGATAATCCCCACAATCTTGATTACGAACAAAGTTTTTCTTATTTTTTCCTTGTAAAATATTTGCTGCCACAACTGCTAATTTACCTAAAATACAATTAGTAGCATCAATTTGATATCATTTCCTTTGGTTAGTATCGATTTTTTTCATCATCATTGTTATACCGTATTAATATTCCTTTTTATGCATTTTTTCACCTTTGGCAATGATTTCTTCGCTTGTCATTAATCCTGTTCCAATTGGCAAAATATTACCAATCATAACATTTTCTTTTAGACCAATCAAGTTGTCAAATTCACCTTTTACAGCAGCATCGGTAAGAATTTTTTTTGTGTCTTGGAAACTTGCCGCTGCCAAGAATGAACCAGATTTTGTTGTGGCAATATTTTCCAAACCATAAATTACATTGTTTGCAGTTGGTAAAGCATCAATTTTTCCGCTATCAATTAAACGATCGCATTCCTTAATAAATGTATTTTCATCAACAATTTCTCCAATAAAGAAGTTTGAACCATTAGGATTGTTGATTTTTAACTTATTAGTTAATTGACGAACAATAATTTCAATATATTTGTCAGAAATTTCTATACCTTGAATACGGTAAACTTTTTGGATTTCATTGATTAAATATTGACGTATAGCAGTAATACCAGCAGTTTTCAATAATTGCTTCATATTAATTGCTCCATATGTCAAACGATCACCAAAATTAATTTCATCACCAATTTGAACACAAATTACTTCTTGCAAACCAATTTGGTAATTAACAGTTTCATTTGTTGTCGGACATTTAATTGAAATCACTTTTCCGTATTCGTTTTTTTCAATTTTAACAACTTTCCCCTTTACTTCACTAATTGTTGCTAATTGATTTTTTTGTGGTGGCACCATATCAAAAAGTTGCTTTAATCGTTCGAAACCTTGGGCAATATTTCCTTCTCCTGCCGCTCCTCCAGTATGGAATGTACGCATTGTTAATTGGGTACCTGGTTCACCAATTGATTGTGCTGCAATAACACCAATAGCGGTTCCAATTTCAATTAATTTTTTTGTTGCCAAGTCATTACCAAAGCATTTTTGACAAATTCCGCTTTTGCATTTGCAATGTAAAACAGAACGAATCATAACTTGTTTGATACCTAATTTTTCAATTTTATTTGCCATTTCAGTCGTAATAATTTGATTTTTTGCCACCAAAATTGTTTTATTATTTGGGTGAATAATATCAGCAAAAGCATAACGATTAGCAATTCGTTCGGCCAAACTTTCAATTACAAAATTTTGTTTGTGATCAACGATTGCTTCCACAAGTAAACCTTTTGTTGTATGGCAATCTTCTTCTTTTACAATAATTTCTTGGGCGGCATCGACAAGTTTTCGGGTCATATAACCAGATTTTGAAGTTTTCATCGCTGTATCAGCCATTCCTTTTCGTGCCCCATAAGAAGAATTAAAGTATTCGGAAATAGTTAATCCTTCCAAAAAGTTGTGTTTAATTGGTGTTTCAATAATATCTTTAATAACATTTGATTTTGTTTTTTGGTCATAGTTATAAGATTTAGACATTAGACCTCGCATACCAAGAACTTGTGTAAATTGCGAAACGTTACCTCTAGCCCCAGAATTAGCCATTGTAATTACTGAATTATCACCATACTTCTCATCACTAATAATGCTTTCAATATCATGCATAACTTTATCTTTAACACCACTTCACAATTTAATTATCTTAGTGTATCTCTCATCATCAGTTAATAAACCTTTATCGAATTGTTTTTTTAAAGTAATGACTTTTTTATCAGCTTCTTTAAAAAATTCATATTTTTTGGAATAAACAGGTAAATCAAATGCGGAAAAAGAAACTGCTGATTTTGTTGAATACTCAAAACCAATGTTTTTAATTAAATCCATAGTTTTGGCAACAATTTCGACAGGGAATCTTTCGTATAAAAAGTCAACAATTTTTTGTAAAGTTTTTTTAACAAAAGGAATACCAGGTTTGTATTGTTTTATTACTTCTTTGAAATTACAATCAGTTTTAACAATATCACCATTAGCTAATGAAGGTGGTAATAAATCAATGTGGTTAATATAAGGCATTGTTTTTGGCATGATTTCGTTAAAAATAATTTTACCAATTGTTGTGATTAAAAGACAATTTTTTGGTAAACCTTTGTCTTGATAACAATTTGTTGAAATTCCTACTAGTGTGTGTAAAGTTACACATTTTAAACTTAGCAATTGTTTAGCACGAGGAATTGATGATAAAATTATTCCTTCACCAATAGTATTTTTCTTTACCTTTGAAAGATAATAAACACCCAAAATCATATCTTGGGTTGGAGTAATAATTGGTTTACCATCCTTTGGACCAAGAATATGTCAACTAGCTAATAAAATACTGCGTGCCTCAGCAATTGCTTCTTGTGATAAAGGAACATAAACACCCATTTGGTCACCATCAAAATCCGCATTGAAAGCTGTTGTAACTAATGGATGTAATTTTATCGCTTTTCCATCAATAATTTTTGGTTCAAAAGCTTGAATTGATAAACGGTGAAGTGTTGGGGCACGGTTTAGTAAAACAGGATGTTTTTTAATAATTTTTTCAACAATTGGTCAAATTACATCATCTTGTTGTAAGATCAATTTTTCAGCACGTTTAACTGTGTTGGCAATTGGTGTTTTTTCCACTCCGTTTTCATCATATTTTGTAATTAATTCGTGAATAATAAAAGGTTTAAACAATTGAAGTAACATTACTGCCGGAATTCCAACTTGGTACATTTTTAAATCTGGACCAACAACAATTACTGAACGACCCGAATAATCAACCCTTTTTCCCAATAAATTTTGGCGGAATAAACCTTGTTTTCCCTTTAAGCAATCAGTTAATGATTTCAAAACACGTTTATCTTTACTAATTGTTGATTTTGTTCGGGAAGAGTTATCAAATAAAGCATCTACAGCTTCTTGTAACATTCTTCGTTCATTATCCAAAATTATTTGTGGTGTTTGTTCGTTAATTAAACGCTTTAATCGTTGATTACGAATAATTATTTTTCGGTAAAAAGTGTTAATGTCCGATGTTGTGAAACGACCATTTTCAAGTTGAACAATTGGTCTTGTTTCGGGTGGAGTAACAGGAATAACATCTAAAACCATTCATTCAGGTTTTATTTTTGAATTAATAAATCATTTGATGATTTCTAAACGACTCATCAATTTCTTAAATTTCAATGTCGCTGGGGAAACCCTTTTTAGTTGTCGTGTAATGTTTCGTGCTTCATTTTGTAGGTTTATTGCTTGTAATAAATGTTTAATCGCTAATGAACCGATTTCAATTTGGATGCCAGTATATTTTGTAATTAACGAAAAAATGTATTTTGTTTCGAAAGCCAAATTTTGGTTTTCAATTGTTACCAAATATTGTGAAATTTCTTCCAAATCTTGTTTTAAGTTTGAAGAAGATTTTTCTTGTTTGCCACTAGCAATTTTCTTTTCTAAATCTTTTTTAATAATTCAAAGGGCATTGGCAATTTTTTTTCGTGCCATCATGTTTGTTTTTTGATCAGCGGCAATTGGGATTACTTCTTTTGTTTGGAAGAAATCCTTAAATTTTTCGTTATCATTTTTTATTACAATGTAGTTAACAAAATAAATAACTTGTTCAACATTTTTATAACTAATATCAAGTAATTGTGAAATTTTTGATGGATTAGGGAATTCTTTACTCATTCAGATATGAGTGCAAGGATAAGCAAGTTTGATGCAACTCATTCTTTCACTTCGGACAATGCTTTCGATAATTTCAACGCCACACTTTTCACAAACTTTTCCACGATATTTTACTTTTTTGTATTTTCCACAAGCACATTCAAAATCTTTTACAGGACCAAAAATTTTTTCACAAAATAAACCATTTTCTTCTGGTTTTGCTGTTTTATAGTTTATTGTTTCGGAGGAAGTTATTTCTGTTCCTCGCGCTCATTTTAAAATTTGTTCGGGACTTGCCAAACCAATTTGTAATTTTTTAATGTTGTGTAAATTAATTACCATAATTATTCCCTTCCTTATAATAGACTAAAATCATCATTAATATCATCGGTCAATTCGAAAGAATCAGCACTTTTTTCTTCTTTCTTTTCATTTTTTTCATTAATGATTGTTGCAGTAAAATCATTAATATCATGCTTGTTATTTTTTTCGTCATAAACACTAATTGCCAAACACAATCCTTGTAATTGTTTTGTTAGCAATTTGAACGAACTTGGCAAACTTGGGGTAGGTAATTTTTTTCCTTTAACAATCGCATTATATGTTCAATTTCTTCCACTAACATCATCAGATTTTATTGTCAATAATTCTTGTAAATTATGTGTTGCTCCATAAGCTTCTAATGCTCAAACTTCCATTTCACCAAAACGTTGTCCACCATTTTGACTCTTTCCACCCAATGGTTGTTGGGTAATTTTTGAATATGGACCAACTGCTCGAGCATGAATCTTATCTTCCACCATGTGGTCTAGTTTTAACATATACATAATTCCAACGGTTACTTCATCATCAAAATATTCACCTGTTTTACCATCAATTAATCGAACTTTTCCTTTTGTTTTAATTGGATCAATTCCAGCTTCTTGCATTGTTTTAGCAATATCATCTAATTTTGCTCCCATAAAAACTGGGGTTTCTGCTTTTAATGATAAATCTTCATGACTCAATCCCACTTTATTAAGAATAATTGATAAATCAAGATTTTTAAAAGCATCAACTGAAGAAATTTTGTTGCTTGTCAAATAATTATTAGCAATTTTTTTCAAAATTTTTACTTTATTTTGTGGTAAACCAAAAGTTTGAACGAATTCTTGATCTAGGCAATTATCTTTTATCATTGTGAAGAATCTTTTTTTAGCTAAATTGTACATCGCCCAACCTAAGTGAACTTCAAGAATTTGTCCCAAGTTCATTCGCGAAGGTACACCTAAAGGAGATAATAGAATATCGATTGGTGTTCCATCTTCTAAATGTGGCATGTCTTCAACCGGAACAATTTTTGAAACTGTTCCTTTATTTCCGTGACGACCAGACATTTTATCACCAACTTGTAATTTTCTTTTTTGGGCGATATATACAACAACTTTTTCAATAACATCATCAGGAAGTAAATCACCATCAATACTACGGAAATGTTTAACGGCAATAACAATTCCTCCTCCCCCATGTTTTACTTTTAACGAATTATCCTTATAATTTTGTGATTTACTACCAAAAATAATACTCAATAATTTTTCTTCTGGTGAATAATCAACAACACCTTTTGGTGTTATTTTTCCTACTAAAACATCCCCTTCTTTTACTTTTGCTCCCACCATAATAATACCATCTTCATTTAAATATTTTTTTGCATCATCAGAAACATTTGGTAAGTCTCGTGTGATTTCTTCATCACCGTTTTTATTTTGAATAACATCACAAGAAAATTCTTCAATTTCAATTGAGGTATAAGCATCATTTTGAATTAAACGATTAGAAATTACAATCGCATCTTCAAAGTTGTAACCATATCATGTCATATAAGCAATTAATGGATTTCTACCAATTGCTAGTTCACCGTTAAACATCGCTGGACCATCTGCCAAGACTTGACTGTTTTTTATTTTTTGTCCAACTTCAACAATTGGATTTTGGTTATTACATGTATTTTGATTAGTTTTTTGAAATTTCGTTAAATTAATTTTAATTTTCTTTTCGGTTTTATCTTGAATAAGAAGATGTTTACCATCAACAGCAATTACTTCACCATCAACTGGTGATAAAACACTCAAACCAGAGTCATGAGCAATTTTGTATTCAGAACCAGTTCCGATAATTGGGGCATAAGGTTTAAGCAAAGGTACAGCTTGTCGTTGCATGTTTGCTCCCATTAAAGCTCGTGCTGAGTCATCGTTTTCCAAAAAAGGAATCGTACTAGCAGCAATCGAAACAACTTGTTTTGGTGAAATATCGATATAGTTAATTTGTTGACAAGAAAAAATTTCTTGTGTTCCATGGAAACGAGCAAGGGTTTCTTTTGTTGTAATTTTTCCTTTTTCATCATGAGGAATTGTTGCTTCACCAATAATATATTCATCTTCTTCTGCTGCATTTAGTCAACAAACTTCTTTAGTAATAACACCGTTTTCAACTTTAAAATAAGGGGTAATCAAAAAACCATTATCATCAACTTTGGCAAAAGAAGCTAATGACATAATCAAACCGATATTCATTCCTTCAGGGGTTTCAATTGGACATATTCGTCCGTAATGACTATAATGAACATCTCGTACATCCAAATTAGGATCATCACGACGTACACCACCATCACCCATTGCTGAAATCCTTCGTTTGTTAGTTAATTCTGATAGGGGATTTTGTTGGTCAATGAATTGGGTTAATTGATAAGTGTTAAAAAAAGCCTTAATAGCCTGTTCAAAAGGTTTGGCACTAACAACAGATTTTATTGTAGCTGCTTTTTCTTTTTTTAAACGATTTTCAGCATTCATTGTTCCTGAAACTAATGAAGATAATTTATCTTTAATGTATTTTTCAACATATGCCATTCCAACAATAAGTTTATTTTTTAATTGTTCGTGAATTAATTTAATTCGCTTATTACCCAAATGGTCAATGTCATCATAATTACCAATTCCTAAAGGAAGATTAATTGTATAAGAAATGGAAGCTAATAGATCGCAAATCGTTAAAGCTTCGGATTTTTCGTCAAAATTTACCCCACCAACCAAATTTGCAACCGTATTATTGTTGCTAGCAATAACATCGATAGAATTAATTTTAACAGTATCACAAATTTTTCCGTTGTTTTTAGGAAAAACAAAACCATGATTAAGGGAAAATTTTTTGCTAATATCTAATTCGTTGTTAAGTAAAGCATTTTTAAGCAAGTCTAATTCCTTTTTATTAATTAATGTTTTAGCTTTTAAAAATACTTTTCCTTCTTTTGTATATAAATCATGAGCAAGAATTTTTTGGTAAAGTCTTTCGATCAAATGCAATTTATGATTTAATTTAATTCGTCCTGCTGAAGATAAACCATATTGTTTTTTATTGAAAAAATATTGAATAAAAAAATCTTGGTAGCAAAAATTATGATATTGCATACAAAAATTTTCAATTTGTCGTTTTGAAACAGCAAGAGTATTAACAATATCCATTGCTGCTTTTTCGGTGATGATGGCATCTAAAAGTAAAGCAATCTTTTTTTCACAATCTTTTTTTGCATTTGAATTTTTTGCATCTAATAAATTTTTATTAAGTTTTGTGTATTTATAAAGTAGTTGTTTAAGTTTTAGATCAATTATTAGTCCTGCTGGTTTAATTTCGCTTACATTATTAATATTTACCAATGACTTTAATATTTTTTTAATTTCGTCATTTTCCATAATTGTTTGGTGAGTATAACAACCAAAAAATTTAGAAGTATAACTTTTTTTAATCCCATCAAACAATAATGAATTTTTAATAATAGGAGAAGATTTAAAAATTTCATCAATTTGTTTACAACTAAAACCAAAAGCTTTTAAAAATTGTGTAGCAGAGAAGATTTCAATAGCATCCGAAGTGGCATTTCTTAGCGATAATTTGATAATTGGTTTACCATTAATTTGGTCAAGACTAAAGACCATAATTGTTCCTTTAGCTAAAAGAAGTTCGCAAATAAAACCTTCGATTACTTTTTTCTTTCGTACTAATTTTATTTGTGCTTTATTAAGAATATAAGCACCAGGACTACGTGTTGCTTGCAAGATGACAAATTTTTCAATTCCATTAACAATGAAAGTTCCATTTTTTGTCATCATTGGGATTTCAGCGAAAAAAACACCATCATGAATATCAATATTAGGATTATTCTTTTTTCCTTTTGTTCCTTTTTGTGTTTTTATAACACCTGTCTCATTGTTAATAAGTGATAAATCTACATAAAGAGTTTTACAATATGTTTTACCGCGATACCTCGCTTCTTCTTCACTATATTTACCGTTATAAAACTTAATACCATTAAATCGAACTTCATAAATAAGATTTTTTGGATGATTAATCGGGAAATAAGAACTAATTAGATCCGATAATCCTTTTTTTAAAAAATTATCGTAGGATTTTTTTTGAATTTCAAGCAAATTAGGTTCAACAAAAGTAAGATCTTGTTTGTCATAACTCCTTCGTGTGACAAGGGGTGCGATAATTTTTTCACGATTTTTCTTTGCTGCTAATACCACGCAAAAATCCTTTTAAACTTTTTAATTTAACAATAAAAATTAATAAAATAGTTTAATTATGGTGATTATATACGAAAAAAACAAAAAGAGCAAATTATTTTATAATTATCAAGTGATGCAGATGTAATTCAATGATAGAATGTAACCTTGCCAAGGTTAATACGGGGGTTTGATTCCCCTCATCTGCTCCAAATAGAATTATTTAATTGATAATATAATAATTATTTCATTTTTTCATGTCTAATCAATTTGATCCAATAAAAGAAAAAATCGAAAATTTGAAACAATTATTGACCCAATGGGAATATCAATATTATGTTTTAAATTCCCCAACCGTTTCTGATTTTGAATATGACGAAACATTAAAGCAATTAATCGCTTTAGAAAAACAATATCCGCGTTTAGTTACTCCTGATTCCCCTACTCAAAGAGTTGGGGGGAAAGCAAGTAGTAAATTAGCAAAAATCACCCATCAAACAAAAATGATGTCATTAGCTAATGCTTTTTCTTATAACGAATTAAGAAAATTTGATAATAGCATTAAAAAAGAGAGTGGTTTAAATGAAATCGAATATTGTTTAGAACCAAAAATAGATGGGTTAAGTGTTTCTTTAAAATATGAAAATGGTTTTTTAAAAACTGCGGCAACACGTGGGGATGGTTTGATTGGTGAAGACATTACAAATAATGCTCGAACAATTAAAACTCTTCCGATTAAAATTGCATATAAGGAACCAATTGAAATTCGCGGTGAAGTTTTTTTAACAAAAAAAAATTTTGCAAAAATTAATGCACAAATTTTAGACAAAGATAAAAAATTTTCGAATTGTCGAAATGCAGCTTCTGGTAGTTTGCGCCAATTGGACCCAAAAATAACAGCTAAACGCAATTTAAGTTTATTGGTTTATCAAATTATTAATAAAAATGAAGAAGATAAAATTAAACAACAAAGCGGAATTATTGAATTTTTAAAACTTTTAAAATTTAAAGTTGCCCACGAAATCAAAGTTTGTTTAGGCATTGAAGAAGTAATTAATCAAATTGAAAAATTTAATGTTATAAAAAACACTCTTGATTATCCTATTGACGGAGTGGTGATTAAGGTTAATCAACTTGACTTATATAAAACATTGGGACAAACAAGTAAATTTCCCAAATGAGCGATTGCATATAAGTTTGCCCCAGCAATTGTTACGACAAAATTAAAACAAATTATTGCCACTGTTGGTCGAACTGGAAGAATAACATATGTAGCGAAGTTGCAACCAGTAGAATTAGATGGTTCTATTGTTTCAGCGGCAACATTACATAATGCACAATATATTGTTGCTAAAGACATTCGTGTTAATGATTGGGTTAAAGTTTTCAAAGCGGGAGAAATTATTCCTAAAATTATTGGACCAGTTGTCGAAAAAAGAACAGAAAAATTAGCAAAATTTATTCCTTTCGAAAAATGTCCTATTTGCGGATCAAAATTAGAAAAAATAGGTGATGATGTTGATCAATATTGCATTAATAATGATTGTAAAGCAAGGTCACTACAAGCAATTATTCATTATGTTAGTCGTGATTGTATGAACATCGAAGGGTTGTCAATAAAAATTATTGAAAAACTTTGGGATCACAATTTATTAAAATCAATAACTGATTTATACGAATTAAAAAACAAAAAACAAGAAATTATCAATGCTAATTTACATATTAAAGATAAGATGTTTGATAAATTAATTTTAGCGATTGAAAATTCTAAAAAGCAAAATCTTAGTAATTTAATTTTTGCTTTAGGGATTCGACATGTTGGTAGTGTTATCGCAAAAAAATTGGCACAAATTTACCAAAATATGTCTAATTTAATGAAAGTGAATTTTGAACAATTGATGGCAACAAAAGATGTGGGGGAAACGATTGCTAAATCAATTGTAAATTTTTTTGCTAACACAAATAATATAAACTTAATTAACAAATTAATATCATTTGGGGTTAATATGAGTTTTTTAACAACATCAAATTTCGAAAAAGACAGTATTTACTATAAGAAATGTTTTTGTATTACTGGTTCATTTGATATTCCTCGTAATGAAATCAAGATGCGATTAGAACAAAAATATGATGCGACAGTTGTAAATTCAATTACAAATAGTGTTGATTATTTAATTGCTAATGATTTTTCTTCAACCAAATATAAGAAGGCAATTGCAAATAATATAAAAATAATTACCGAGAAAATTTGATAGGGTTTAATCGCAAAGACGACCATAATCATTTCAATCGCCATACATTTTGTTTTGCTTTGTTTTTTTAATAAAATTTTGTTTAGCCTTTTTATACTTTATATGGTCAATTTTAAAATACCGTTGGATAGAATCAAGACGAATTATTTGGTATAACTTCGGGAAATTATTGAAATTTTTTGCTAGTTGTGGGTCGTGATTCAAAATTCGTTTCAAATCCGGTCTAATTTTAAAGGTGTAATTTTGTTTTGGCATAGTTTTCAAGCCGTATTTTGTCATCAATTTTAATGCTATTAATCTTTTGCAACGTTCAATATTAAGCATTGTCCAGTGACTATTTTTTCTTCGCGGGGAAAGACGGATGAATAATCCGTGTTTTTTATTTTTTTGCATTATGGAATCGATTCAACCAAAACATAATGCTTCTTCAACACAATCGATGTATCACAATACATTTTGTTTGGATGGTTTGCCCTTTTTTATTGTGACAAAACATTCTTTTTTTGTTTGACAATTTTTTGTCAATCATGCCCGCAATTGCAATCGATTTGTAAAATGTAAAACTTTACATTCTTTACAACTAGTCATTTACTTTGCTTTTGCCATGTTTTTTTTGATCGATTTCATAGTCAATTTTTCCTTGTGAGAAACGTTGAAAAAAGATTGCTAATGCTGTTAAAAGCATAACGACAATTACATATATTCACAAACAAATATTTATTGTTTCTTGCGATCAATTTAATCGGATATTATATTTTGTAATCATACAAAAAACTGAATCAAATAAAATTGCTATTAAATAAAAAACAAAACCAAGGACATAAAAATATAGTCATTTTTTTTGAAAATGGAATGATTGATAAAAAACGATTTTTGTTTTTTTAAGTAAAAACCAAAATACTAAAATAAAAGAAAAAAAATTGCAAATCATTGTTGGTAAGAGAAAATATCAATCATGGTTAATTTTTCGTCGTTTAACAAATAAAATTGTTGTAATAGCACAACCCAAGAAAATTAAAACATTCGCAACAAAAAACAAATAATCAATTTTATCTTTTGTATAAAGTTTTTGCTTAGTTTTTATCATAAAAAAATTATAGTGTTTATTTTTTTAATAAATCTGGGCGCAATCGCTTTGTTTTTTTAAGTTGATTTTTATGACGAAATTCTTCAATTAATTTATGGTTGCCGCTTAATAAAACTTTAGGAATTTTATAACCACAAAAATCTTTTGGTTTAGTGTAGCAATCATAGTCTAATAATTTTTTATTAAAACTTTCATTTAGTAAACTTTTTTTAGCAATACACGAATCAAGTAATCGGACAACACTATCAACAATTACACATGCCGGTAGTTCTCCCCCAGTTAAAACATAATCACCTATTGAAATGACACGATCGACAAAATTAATAATACGAGCATCAAATCCTTCATAATGTCCACAAATAAACATTAAATCTTTCTTACTTTTTGCAAAATTATTGGCCATTTTTTGGTTATATGTTTTTCCTTGGGGTGATAATAAAATTACTTCCATATTCTTTTTTTTGTTTTTTTTAATCGCATCGATAATAGGTTGTAATGTTAGAACCATGCCAGGACCACCACCATACTGATAATCATCAACTTTTTTATGCTTATTTTTTGAATATTTGCGGAAATCAATAATTTTTATTTCAACAATTTTTTTTGCAAGAGCATTTTTAATAATTGAAAAATTTAATAATTCATGTATTTGTTTTTCAAAAATGGTTAAAATAACAATTTTTTTCATAAGTATCTTAGTTTGTAACTATCATTATTTATTGATTAGTAAAAATATAGAATGGATTAAAATTTGAAGCATAAACTTGAAATAAAAATTTTGTTAATTATGTGGTATTTATCTAATATTGAATTATTTATGTATAAAATTATTTTTTATTTTTTTCCGTAATATCTTGAGTTTTAATTCGGATAGATTTTCCTTTACGATTACGCATGTATGAAAGATAAGCTCGGCGCACTTTTCCTAATTTTAAAACTTCAATTCTAACAATTTGTGGCGAATGAAGAAAAAATGTTTTTTCAACAAAAACACCATAGGATTCTTTTTGCAAGATAAAATTCGAAGTATTATTCATACCGCACATTTTTAAAACAATGCCACAAAATTTTTGAATTCGTGATTTTTTTCCTTCAATAATTTTTTCTGAAACTTCAATTGTATCACCAACACAAAATTTAGGTAAATCAAAACGCATTTGATTCCTTTGCATTGTGGAGATTATTGCTAAATTATTTATTTTTGCCATAATAACATTCTTTATTTCTTACTTGTTTTGTGTGGTTGTGAATCGTTTTTAGTTGCTTTTACTTTTTTTTGTTTTGTGAGCAAGAATTTAGCAAATATTCCCTTTTTCTTTAAAATGGATTTAACTGTGTCGGTTGGTTGAGCACCGATTTTTAAAGCAGATAAAGATTTTTCTTCATCAATTGTTATTTTTCCCGTAAAAGGTTCATATGTTCCTAATTGTTGGATAAAAGAACCGTCTCGCCTATTTCTCGAATCGGTTGTAACAATGCGATAAAATGGGTTATTTTTTCTACCAAACCTCGCTAATCTAATTTTTACCATAAGACTTTCTAATTTATTAATGATATTATACTTTATTAGACTTTTGTTTTTTTGTATAAAAAAGATAAAAATATAATTAGATGGTACCATGAAAAATATAGGTTTACTCCCTTCTAAAAAAACAAAAATTCTTTTTCTTCTTCCTGATGATATTAAAAAAAACCTAATTCACGAAATGAATATTTTTGTTAGTAAAAATTATGGTAAAAAAATGGGAATTACAGATGAAAAATATTTAGAAGTTGGTTGCAAAATTGCAAAGAAAAAAGAAATTTTAAAAAAATGCGATGTTTTATTAAAAGTAGATAATTTTACAAAAAGAGAACTTAAAATTGCTAAAAATAAAACAATCATTACTTTAGCTAACTTTTTAAATAATGTAAAAATGATTGAACACTGTCTTTATTACAATATTTTTAGTTTTCAATGAATTTGTCTTTTTAACATCGAAAAGAAAAAATATTCTTTATTTGATCAATTACAAGAAATTAAGAATGACTATGTTTTGGAAGCATTAATTAAAGCAAAAAATAAAATAACAAATGTAAAAAATATTTTAATTTTCAATCATTCAAATTATGCTTGCAAACTAGCTCAAGCATTACTAAAAAATAATTACAATGTGACAATTGTTACCAATGTATCTTATCCAGTAAGTGTTGATAAAGAAATAGTTGAAGCAACAATCCACTTAGCAAAGCAAAAGCAACTCAAATTTACAATTGTTACATATGACGTTGAAAAAATAAGTCTATGGTTAGCTAACCATCAATGCATAATTTCTCTTGCCATCAAACCAGGAGTTAAATCATCATGAAATATTGTTTCTGATAACACATTAAAATGCCAAAAAAAATCTTTATTTATTGATTTAAGTGCTGAAAACGGAATTTCGTTTATTTTTGCAAAAAAAACAACAAAATTTGACCATTTCAAAAAAATTAATAAGTGTTTTTATTTGGTTCCACCAAATGTAGATTATCTTTATCCGGAATTGTCATCTACAATTATTTCTAAATGAAGTTGTCATAATTTAAGCGATTTTCTTGATGAAAAAAAACATCTAAATTACTTAAATTTATGCATAACAAAAAATGAGGAAATTGTTAATGCATATATAAAGAAAAATCTTAATATTTATTAACTAAATGTGATCGATTTGTAAATAAATTTTTTTTAAAAATTTTTTTGGTCAATTTTTAAAACTAAATTTAATTTCTCCTAGTGATGAATTAATCATTTTCAAATAGAAATCCGCTTGATTTTTAAAAAAATTTGCTTCTTGTCAGTAATCACTAAAAGTTGCTTTTTTGATCTTCAAAAATTTGGTAACAACAATATCGAAACTTTCATTTAATTTCAAAAAATATTTAAAAGTTTGTGTATTAATTTCAAACGATAAAAATTTTTTTAAAATTGTGTTTACATAGTTATTTTCTTTTTTTTTTTGAAAGAAAGAAAAAATTTTAATGATTTTTGTTCGGTATGATTGACAAAGCAAAACAATATCGACAATGATTTTTTGCACCAAAACATTGGTATCTTTGATTTGCTTAACCCATTTGTGGTATTTAACAATCGGTAAAATAGTTAAACAACTAAAAAAATATTTTAAGTAGTAAAGTAGTTTTTGTATACTTTTCATTTACTTTCTCTATTATATTTTCATATAATTTTAAAATATATAAAATATCATTTTTTGATGACAAAAGAACAAATAAAGCAAAGTTTAAACATTTTAAAAACTGATTTTCAAATGAAGGCGAATTTACCTTTAAATGAACCAAAATTTCAACAAATTTGACAAGAAAAAAATTTTTACCATAAGATTTTAGCAAAAAACAATAATAGTAAACCATGGATATTGCATGATGGTCCACCATATGCTAACGGTAATCTACATGTTGGACATGCTTTAAATAAAATTTTAAAAGACATTATTATTCGCTATAAAAATGCCTATGGTCTTTATGCTCCGTTTCTTATGGGATGGGATTGTCATGGTTTGCCAATTGAACATGCTATTTTTAAAAAAATGGATAAAAAATATTATGCTTTATCCGCGGATGAAAAAAGGCGACTTTGTCATCAATTTGCTTTAGATAATATTGCAATCCAAAAAAAGCAATTTGCTCAATTTGGTTTGCTAACTGACTATACAAAGTTTTATTGCACACTAACAAAAGATTATGAAAAAAGGCAGTTAGAATTGTTTGTTGAAATGATAAAAAAAGGTTTAATCTATCAAGCTTTTAAACCGGTATATTGATCATGATCAAGTCAAACAGCTTTAGCGGAGGCTGAAATTGAATATAAGGACTTACCTTCACCATCAATCTATGTGAAATTTAGTGTTATCGATGGCAAAAATATTTTGCAAACTGGTGATCAATTAATTATTTGAACAACAACTCCTTGGACCTTACCAGCTAATGTGGCGATTGCTGTTCATCCATTATTTGAATATGTACTAGTTAAATATAAAAACGAACAATGCATAATTGCCAAAACATTATTAGAAAAAGTAGCACAATTATTTAAATGGGATAACTATACGATTGTAAAAACAGTCAAAGGTAAAGAGTTGGAAAACATTGTTTACCAGCACCCACTATATTCTAATAAACAGTGTCCAGTAATTCTTGCGGATTATGTTTCTGATCGTGATGGAACAGGATTGGTTCATAATGCCCCAAGTTTTGGTGATGATGACTATCTAGCGTGTAAAAAATATGGAATTAATCCTACTTGTCCTTTAGATAAATATGCTTGTTTTACCGACGAACTTAATGATCAAGAATTAAAAGGTTTGTTTTATGAAAAAGCAAATGATGTAATCATTAATCGATTAAAACAAACAAATAAAATCCTTTATCATAGTGAATTTATTCACTCAGCTCCAATTGATTGACGAACAAAAAAACCTGTTATTTATCGCGCAACAAAACAATGATTTGTTGATATTACAAAAGTAAAATCACAAATTATCAAAGCTTTAGAAGGAGTTAAATTTATTAATGAATCATGTAAAAAACACATGCAAGAAATGATTGCCAAACGTAACGAATGATGTATTTCTCGCCAAAGAGTTTGGGGTGTTCCTATTTGCATAATTTATGATCAAAACGAAAAACCAATTCTTGATACCCAATTATTAGAAAACATTTTAACAATTTTAGCCAATGAAGGAACTAACATTTGATTTACAAAACCAATTGAATATTTTTTAACCGAAAAATATAAAAGTCTTGATTACACAAGATTCACTAAATGTCTTGATACAATGGATGTTTGATTTGATTCTGGTTCAAGCCATTTAATGTACAAAGGCAGTAATTGTTATCCGGTTGATTTATACCTTGAAGGTAATGATCAATATCGCGGTTGATTCAATTCCTCGATAATCACATCCATTATTATCAATAATTTTAGTCCTTATCGACAATTAATTAGTCATGGAATGTGTGTGGATGAAAAAAAACGAAAGATGTCAAAATCACTTGGTAATGGAGTCGATCCATTAGATATTGTTAAAACATATGGAGCGGATATTTTAAGATTGTGGGTGGCAAATAGCAATTATATTACTGATGTGTCAATCTCCAAAAATATCTTAAATCAAATTGGGGAAGTTTATCGTAAAATTCGCAATAGTTTGTTTAAATTTTGCTTAGCCAACATTAGTGATTTTGATTATGATAAAAACTCTTGTTTGGAATTTGCTAAGGAAGATCTTTTTGTTTTAAATAAATTAGCCAAAAGTATTGAAATAATTAACGATGCTTATAAAAAATTTAATTTTGCCACAATTGTTCGCAATGTAAAAAATTTTATTGATGAATTATCAAGTTGATATTTCGAATTAATTAAAGATTGTTTGTATTGTGATGGAGTAGACAATAAGCATCGCCGTGCTATCCAAACAATTTTATATTTAATTGTTAACACCTATGTTATTTTACTTAATCCAATTATTCCTCATACGTGTTATGAAGTTTATAACTATTTCAATAAAGCAAACAAAAAAGAAAGTGTTTTTTTAGAAGATTGAGTTAAAAATATTCCTTTCTCTTTTGATGGAATAAATACGGAAGAATGACAACAAATTTTTAAACTAAAAGATCTTGTTTTTGCAAAAATTGAGCAATTGCGAAACGAAAAGATTATTAATAAAAGCAATGAAGTTGAAGTAACATTGACATTCAATAATAATAACAATATTGACGAACAATTATTGAAAAAAATCTTCAATGTGGCAACTGTGGTAATAATCAATAATAGTGAAAAAAATCAAGAATACGAAGTAAAAGTGGAAAAAACAGCAAAAATCAAATGTCAACGCTGTTGAAATTATTTTGATAAAAATGAAATTGTTGATGGTTTATGCCCACGTTGTCAAGAAATGATGAAGAAAAATCATTCATAATTGAATGATAAAAATATGTTGTTAACTTATGATTATTAAAAAAATTAATTTTTTTATGAATGAAAATATTGTGAAGAAAACAATATTTAATAATCTACCACCATTTGACTTTTGTTATTTAGATGAAAATAATAAAGAAAAAATAGCAAAATTTGTTTTATTAATTGGTAAGAACGGTAGTGGTAAACAAGTTTATTGACATTAATACAAAAATTATTTGATAATCATGTAGAAATATATGATAAACAATGCAAAAATCCTTCTGGTTTTGAATATGATGCTAAAAATTATAAATTGAATGATTGTCCTTTTGCGAAAATAAAAATAAATTTATACGATGGATCGGTTTATTTCTTTTTTAAGTCAAAACCAATGAGCGATAAAATTTTTGATTACACAACACCACTAAATTGCTATGTTCTTCACGAGAACAATATATGAAAGCCTTTACCTTTATGTTCGTACTTTACATCTACTACTTATGGTAACGATACGATAATTACTAAATATTGAAAAAATTTATATGATCATGAATACAAAGAAAAGCTTAATAGAAATAAATATGAATCCCAAAAACAATGTTATAAAGATGATATTTTAGCAATAAATAGATCTGATTATACTGGAATCCAAGATATTTTATGTAATTGAAATTTGGATATTTTACGCATTTATGAATATTGATTGCAAGAAAACAATATTAAAATGGATACTGCCGAAACCGATGGGAAGAAATTTTTTTGCAATTTTACATTATGTGGCAATCAACGCGGAATTTCACAATTACCGTCGGGATGAAAACATCAAATTGCCTTGAGAAGCATTATGTGTTCGCATTATGAGAGTATTTTTTTAATAGACGAACCAGAAAATTCACTATATCCTAGTGAGCAAATTAAATTAATTAATTTTTTTATTGAAAATTCGCAAAAAAGAACAAGAAATCATCAATTTTTCATTGCCACACATTCTCCTTTTATTATCAAAAATTTTTTAAACTGTAACGATGCAGTAATTATTAATGTTGAAACTGGTGAAAACATATTAAAGTCAGAAAAGAAAAAATTATTGCTCAATGATAATAATGTTTCATATGACGAAATTTCATATCTTTATTATGATATTATCACTTCTAGTTACTACATAAGTCTTTATGAAGAATTAAAGAATAAAGTTGGGTGCGAATTATATAAAGAGATGGATGATTGATTAAAAGAGAATAAAGATAAAATTAATGAAATTATTAAAGAAAAGAAATTAGATAAAAATAATTTTGTAGAGATAGAAAAAATTAAATGCATTAATTATAGGAAATTAAACAATGACGGTGATATAAAAGAGAAATATCTGATAGGTAAGGATGTTGATTTGTGAACAATCTCAACTAATTTAACAAGATTGAGACACATGTTTGCACATGCATGAAAAAAAGAAAAAAATTTTTTATTTTATAAAAAACACCCAGAACAATTCAAAAATAATAACGATGATGAAATTGCTAAAACAAATAAATTTTATTCTTTTTTTAAAGATGAAAGTATTACAAATGAAGAAATAGAATCTTTATTAAAAAAATATATCGAATTAATGCGAACAATACTAATAAATTGAAAAGGAATAACAACAAAATAATTTATTAGAATCAAATAAATTCAAAGATAAAAAATTTGATAATTAAATTACTTATTTTCTCCCATTCCACTTTCCACAATTTCTTCAATAACTAGCTTTGGAGGTTGGCACAATGATTAAATTGGTGTGAATGCTTTCTTTTTGCGGTTAAATGTAGATATAATTAGTGAATAAATGATTGAATATGTCAAATTTAATAATGATAAAGTGGTTGGTTATTTAGCTGGAAGGGAATTTAATTTTCGTAATGATAAATTAGGCAAACCATACCAAACAATAATTTTTTGTGGTCAAAATGGTACAGGAAAAACAACTTTTTTTAATTATTTTAAAATAACGAAAAGTGTAAATGAGAAGATTTATCAAAAATATGAGTTAAATAAATATATAAATGATAAAAATTTTTGCGATTTTAATTATTGTAGTAAAAAATATAGATCTTATTTCCCAAACGAATTAACTTTACCTTATGAATATCCCGCATCTTTAATTAAGGAAATTGAAAATGATCAGTGAATAGAATTACCTAACATCATCCACATATCTTTTTCAAATACAAAAAAATATAACGATGGTACTTGTGACTATAAAGACGATGTTTGAAAAGTAATGACAAAAAAACAGCATATTAATAACATTGATCAATATCACGAAGTTCGTAATGTCGTTAAAAAATTTATTTATGACGATAGAAAAATTAAAATTATTAATGGATTATTATGTTTTTTGGAAACAGGAATAAAAATAAAAAAATCTATATTTTCTTCTTCAATTTCAGGTGGAATAGCAATCGAATCGAATAGTAGTAGAAGTTTTATACCACAATTTGAAAAAAATGGTGTTGAAATTTGTGGTAATAAACTAAGTACAGGTGAGTGACAAATATTTATACTAATGGCAATAATAACAGATAAAATAATGCAAATAAAAAACAATGGTGATAATCCAATAATATTTATTGATCAGCCTGAAGACAATTTAAACCCAAAAATGCAATTAAATCTTTTGCGCCTATATAAAATTCTTCGTCATGCTTGGTTTAAAAATATACAATTTTTTATAATTACCCATTCTATCTATTTCATTGGTGAATTTGTGAATGATGACGATGCTATTGTTTATAATTTTAACAATTATAAACCGTTAAAGTATGATGAAAAAAACGGACTTTTGACCTCATACAACATAAATGGTCACACATATCCGTCATGAGATGAAATTACTTATTTAATTGATCAAATTCCAACATTTAATGTTTATTGTAATTTATACGAAATACTTAATCATCATTGTAAAAAAAAATATAAATGCAACATTAATGAATTTAATAAAAATAAACCTAAAAAAGAGCGAATTAATGGTATTGAATGACTTATAAGATTAAGGTATGGTAAGGAAATGGAAAATGTAAAATATAAAAATCATGAAATTACATATCTTAGAGACGTACGCAATTATTTTATTCATAAAATTTTTTCAGAAGAAGAAAGCGAAAAATTAAACATTGGATTTAATGAATTAAAAAGTTTAATAGATTTTTTGCGTTTCATATTATATGAAGAAAAAAAGAATAGCAATTAATAGGTGTTATTGAAAATATTATTGCCATTTATTTAGTAATGATCGTATCTTACTATACATAATAGTTTAGATTTTAATCAATTAATCGATAGTTAATTCTATTATTTATCGATAATACTAAAATTACACTAAATAGTTTTTTAACGAAAAGCAAATGTAATTATGGATAGTGTTAGTTCTTTTCTATTTTTTTCTCAATGTTAATAACGGAACCATTCACTAATTAGTTTTGTTCCACGATAAATCATTTTTTAAATTCACAATTAATTTTATCGATAAAATTTTGGATTGAATGATCTTTTTTACTATCTTTATTGGTTGTGAAAAAATTGTTAATTGTTGACAAAATGTTTCAATTTTAATTAAATCACCCGCTCCTACTCCTAGTAAACGAAAAGATTTTTGATAATTAAAAATTTTATTTAATAAAATGAAAGCATTTTTATAAATTTCTTCATAACTATTGATTGGTTCACTTAGTTTTATATTTTTACTATAAAATTTGTCAATTGAATATTTAAATTTAAGACTCACATTCAAGTAGTACATTTGATGTGATTTTATTTTTTGCTAATTCTAAGCATATTGGTCATCACTTTCTAACACTGTTTTCACAAACTTCGTTTCCGCTAGTTCCTTGTATATTTTTTCATCTTTTTCAGATCATTTATTTAATTCTTCTTTACAATAATCTTTTAGTTCTTTAAAAGCACTTTCAATAGTAATTTCGTTATTCGAAGAATTATCACTAAATCCTTTATTCAAAGAACCATATTGCGGTTTTTCATTAGAGTAAAAAGGATTAATAATAAAGTCAGGAGCATTAAGGAGTTCTTCGGTACCAGTAGAATAAACTTCTGTATAAATGTCACAATAAAGTCCAGTTTCACAACAAGCTGGACATTTTGGAAGATTTAAAGGAAATTCAGGTGGATTTAAAGAGAACTGGTTTTCTTTACATTGTTTGCAACAATTTGAAGTAATAGTAGAAGCAGTAATTACTAATGATGTCATTAGACCAATGGCACTTAACGAACCAATAAGTATTTTTTTACATTTTTCATGTTTTTTTTACCACTTTTAGTACATTAATTTAGCATTAACAATGTAAAATTATAATTATAAACATGGTATTAGTTCTTCAATTAACTTATTAGTGAAAGATAGTAATAAAACATACATTGTTTTGTCCAATTAAAATTAATAAGTGTTCAATAATTGGAATAATAGTCAAATATTTTAATTTTGTTAATATCGTCTTTATAGATTGGTATGTTGTAAGTAATTGCATAAAAATCTTGTTTGGAATTTTAATTTAATAAAAAAAATTAATCTTTAATTAGTTTTGTGCCTATGCTAATTACATTTCTTCCAAATTTATCATTAATTTTAGCGATAATATTTTGGATTGAATGATCTTTTTTTACTATCTTTATTGGTTGTGAAAAAATTGTTAATTGTTGACAAAATGTATCAATTTTAATTAAATCACCCACTCCTACTCCTAGTAAACGAAAAGATTTTTGATAATTAAAAATTTTATTTAATAAAATGGAAGCATTTTTATAGATTTCTTCATAACTATAGATAGGTTCGTTTAATTTCATATTTTTACTATAAAATTTGTCGATTGAATATTTAAATTTAAGAATTACATTTAAACAATACATTTGGTGTGATTTTAATTTTTCCGCTAGTTCTAGACACAATATTTTTAATCAATTTTCTAGTTCATTTAAATCATTAGTTTTATTTAATAATGTGTAACTAACAC